>DWXI01000079.1 GCA_019119265.1 Candidatus Mediterraneibacter intestinigallinarum
AATAAATCCTAATTTCGGGAGGGTAATGTGTGTGGGAAAACTAACATTTAAAAGACAAATAATTTTTGGAATTATACTTATCATTGTAGGAAATATACTTGCGTTTACTTTCCATAAAGGCATATTTTCAAATATTGTGTGGATTATATATGGTTTGTTATTTATCATAAATCCTGTTTATCCTGAAAAGTATAGATACAATGAGATAAAAGCTAAAATAGGAGCAAGAGTTGCGGGAATAGTTTGTATTATAGTTGGACTAATCACTCGATTTATTGTATAATACATAAATTATCGAGTTCACAATTGTAAGTCGCTGAATTAATAATCAGAAATGCATAGGAGGATTAATATGGAGTGGTTGCCAATCATCATAATAGCTATACTGATTTTAATATTAGGCTTATACTCTATTGTAAAATGGGCAGTAAAAGACGCATTAAGAGAATATTTTAAGGATAAGGACAAAAAGTAAAGGAACATCATGTTTCCCCTGATTCATTTTCAGGAATTAAAATTCAAGAGGACGAATCGATAGTTATCGACGAATCTATTTACAATTAATTTGATTTAGTCTATACTCAGTTCAGGGTCTGTCGTACTATGTAGAAGGGCAAAGCCAATTATCTAAAAAGAGGCAAAATTGAATAGTGTAACATAGAGAATAAAAGACCCGAGAAAGCGAAGACAGCACCTTGGCTTTCCGGGTTTTTTCTATTGCGCGGCGAGTAGAGAGGAGTTTTTTTGCTTTCTAAATCATCCCGAAGCAATCCCCCATTATTGCCTAAAAGACGATATGCGGGTGTGCCCTTCGGGAGCCGCGGCAAAAAAATATTAATTATCTAGGAGGTTCTGATGATTACGATCAGTCAGTTAAAGCTCCCTGTCGAGCATACGCCGGATCAATTGAAGAAGAAGATCCTACGCATGCTGAAGATTCAGGAAAGGGAATTGACAGGATTTACCATACGAAAACGCTCTCTTGACGCCAGGCGGAAACCTGAACTGTTCTATGTATATACCGTGGACTGCAAGGTGAAGAATGAGGACAGGGCACTTCGGATGTCGAAGGGTAAGGCCGGCAGAACAGCAGAGAAGTCATACTGTCCTCCGGATGAAGGCACCAGCCGTCTCACTGCGCGCCCGGTTGTCATAGGAAGCGGGCCGGCAGGACTGTTCTGTGCATATCTTCTAGCATTAAAAGGTTATCATCCACTCCTTGTTGAACGGGGAGCGCCCGTGCGGGAGAGAAAGAAAGACGTGGATCGTTTCTGGGAGACAGGCGTTCTTGACACTTCCTCTAATGTCCAGTTCGGGGAAGGAGGGGCAGGCACCTTTTCCGACGGAAAATTGAACACGCTCGTGAAGGACCCCGCAGGGCGGAACCGGTTTGTCCTTGAGACGTTTGTCCGGTTCGGGGCTCCGGAAGAGATTCTGTGGGAACAGAAACCCCATATCGGTACGGATATTCTTATCAATGTTGTGGAGAATATGAGAGAGGAGATCATCCGTATGGGTGGCGAAGTCCGTTTCTACAGTCAGGTGACGGATATTCTTCCGAAGGAACAGTGCCTTGTGATCAATGATGTGGAGAAAATCGCCGCAGGAGCAGCCATATTGGCGATAGGTCACAGCGCCCGTGATACATTTGAGATGCTTCTTGAACGGGAAATATCTATGGAAGCGAAATCCTTTGCTGTCGGTGTCCGTGTGGAACACAGACAGGAAAGGATTGATGCGGTTATGTACGGAAGGAAGACGAGGGGATCCCTTCCTCCTGCGTCTTATAAGCTGGCAGAGAAAGCGGGAAATGGAAGGGGAGTATATACGTTCTGTATGTGCCCCGGCGGCTATGTGGTGAACGCGTCGTCTGAAGATGGATATCTGGCAGTAAATGGCATGAGTTATCACGGCAGAGCCGGCGAGAATGCCAACAGCGCCGTCATCGTGACTGTGACGCCGGAGGATTACGGATCGGATCACCCGCTGGCCGGCGTGGAGTTCCAGAGAAAGCTTGAGAAAAATGCCTGGGAAGCGGGAAAAGGAAAGATACCGGTACAGCGGTTCGAAGACTTTTGCGAGGGAAGAGCATCCGCGGGGGCAGGAACTGTTCGTCCGAATATGAAAGGAGAGTACTGTTTTGCCGATGTCAGGCATATTTTTCCGGATGAAATTTCCCAGGCTGTACAGGATGGGATCTGTGCGATGGACCGCAGGATAAAAGGGTTCGCCGATCCCGATACGTTGTTATCGGGAGTGGAGAGCCGGACATCATCGCCGGTGCGCATCTGCAGAGACGAGAATTTCCGGGCTTCGGTTCCGTGGATTTATCCATGCGGTGAGGGAGCCGGATACGCGGGCGGAATCACTTCTGCGGCCATGGACGGTCTGAAAACCGCGGAGGCTGTGATACGGACGTTCAGTTCACAGAATTTTAATTTGTAATCCCTATACACAATTTTTAAATTGTGCTAAAATAAATCGTTGTATTGTATCATCGCGCTGATCGAAGGATCAATTTATGAATAAGAACAATACGATCAAAGAGATGTACCACGAAGAACGGCCCTATGAAAAGTGCGAGCGATTTGGGGCGGAGAACCTGACCGATGCGGAGCTTCTTGCGGTTATCTTAAGAACCGGAACCCGCGGAGAAAATTCCCTTGAGTTGGCCAGGCATCTGCTGCATCCGGATTTTGGCGGTGCAGGACTTCACAATATCCATCGGTGGACGATGGAGCGGCTGATGCGGGTACGGGGGATCGGAAAGGTCAAGGCAATCCAGATCCTCTGCCTGTCCGAGCTGTCTAAGCGGATGGCAAAAGAGAAAGCTGCCGTCGGACTGGATTTTTCTTCACCTGATACCATCGCCCGTTATTATATGGAAGATATGCGGCACAGGAAGAGGGAGGTATTAAAGCTTCTACTTTTAAACACCCGGTCCAGGCTGATCAGTGAGATGGATGTTTCAGTGGGAACGGTGGACATGGCGCTTGTATCTCCGAGGGAATTATTCCTTGAGGCCCTGCATAAAAATGCATCTTCCATCATACTGCTCCATAATCATCCGAGCGGCGATCCGACTCCGAGCAAGGAGGATGTGCGGATCACAAGGCGGGTGCGGGAGGCAGGGATGCTGCTGGGAATCGGACTTCTGGATCACATCATTATAGGGGATAACTGTTTTATAAGCCTGAAAGAAAAGGGGTTCTTTCAGTGAGGCGTGAGTGAGATTTGGATAATAAGGGGTGGTCTTGCTATGGCGGGGAATGTTTATGGTCTTGATCTGGGCACTTATGAGATCAAGGTTTATGATAAAAAGAAAGATGCGATCCGACGGGAGAAAGACGCCATCGCGATGAAGAATAAGAAGTATATATTTGCTGTAGGCGATGAGGCTTACGATATCTTCGAGAAGTCTCCAACCGATATACAGGTTATATTTCCCATGAAAAACGGCGTCATTGCGCATTTTGACGATATGCAGTATCTGCTGGGCAGCCTTCTGGAAACCGAGCGCCGGCTTGTATTCGGTGCGGAGTATGTAGTGGCTGTGCCGACGGACGTCACGGAAGTGGAGAAGAAGGCATTCTATGATCTTGTCTTTCACTCCGAGGCAAAGGCCAAGTCAGTACGTATCGTGGAGAAAGGGCTGGCTGACGCCGTAGGATTCGGTATGGATGTGATCGGTGAGAAAGGAATTTTCGTGGCTAATTTCGGCAGCGGCACCACAGAGCTGTCTGTCCTGTCTCAGGGCGGTATGGTCATGAATCGTCTGTTGAAGATCGGCGGCGAGAATTTTGATACGTCTATTGCGTCTCTTGTGCGGCACAACAGAGAGTTCCTGATCGGCGTTCTCACAGCGGAAAAGCTTCGGAGGGAATTCGGCGTATTTGATCAGAGCACCGACAGCTCCATTACGGTGTCGGGCAGAGATCTGGTCACGGGCGTGCCGGCACAGACGGATATTCCGATCAGCCTTGTCAGAGCAGCTATGAAAGAACCTCTGGAAGAGTGTGTCAAGGCAATTCGCTCTATGATTGAGAGGACACCTCCGGATGTTCGAAGGGCAATCGAAAAAAAAGGAATATGTCTTACCGGAGGCATGGCAAATATGAGGGGGCTCCCTACATATCTCAGGGAGAGCATCGGACTTCCGGTCATGACGGCGGACGAGCCCGAGCTGTGCGTGGTGAAAGGTCTTCAAAAGATCATTTCAGACCGGGGATATTACAGACGTCTCACATATTCGATGTTGGATGAAGATTACAGGTGGTTAAGATAATGAAAAAAAAGAATCAGACTTCACATACAAACAGATATATTCTGATCGGACTTTCGGTTTTATGCGCTCTTATGATGATCCTTTCATCATTTTCAGACAGGGCGGCCGGACCATTTAAAGCATTGGCGAACGTTACTGTTATTCCGCTTCAGCAGGGAATCAATTATATCGGCGGCTGGCTCGGGGATATGAAAGACAATTTTTCGACCATGCAGCAGCTTCGCTCTGAAAATGAATCTCTTCAGGATCAGGTTGACGCGCTGACGACTGAAAATAACTATCTCCAGGAAGAACGCTATGAGTACGAACGTCTCCAGGAGCTGTATCAGCTGGATCAAAACTATGCGGAGTATGAAAAAACGGCTGCTCATGTTATCGGCAAGAATTCGGGAAACTGGTTCAGCACATTTACAATCGACAAGGGGAGCAGTGACGGGATTGCCGTTGACATGAATGTACTTGCGGGAAGCGGCCTTGTAGGGATTGTAACAGAAGTGGGCCCCACATGGGCAAAGGTCCGCTCGATCATAGATGATTCATCGAACGTGAGCGGCATGGTGCTTTCCACTTCGGATACGTGTATCGTAAGCGGAGATCTGTCTCTGATGAGTACCGGTCAGATTTCATTCGATCAGATGGAAAACAATGACAATGTTGTAGCGGTAGGAGATCAGATCGTCACATCTTATATCAGTGACAAATACCTGCAGGGTATCCTGATCGGTTCGATCAGTGAGATCAATGTAGATTCCAATAACCTGACCCGTTCCGGTTACATCATACCGGCCGTTGATTTTAATAATATACAGGAAGTACTGGTGATAACAACTACAAAGGCCGAGTTGACAGGTGAAAACGAGAAGGGCAGCGAATAGAGGAGAAATGTTCCATGAAATCAATCAAGATACGACGGATCGTGGTGACGGCAGTGATTGTGATCGCCGCCTATCTGTTGCAGTGCACGATATTTGCGTCTCTGGAAATAGCAGGTATAAAGCCGAATCTCATGCTTATTGTTACCGCATCTTTCGGGTTTATGCGAGGACCGCGGGAAGGTATGATCGTCGGGTTCGCTTCAGGGCTTCTGATCGATATCCAGTACGGTGATATGATAGGTTTTTATGCCCTGATCTATTTGATAACAGGTTATATCAACGGGCTTTTTGAACAGATTTACTTTGATGAGGATATCAAGCTTCCTCTGTTTTTGATCGCGGCGAGCGATCTTGTCTACGGATTTGCCGTCTATTTTCTGACATTCCTGCTCAGAAGTGATTTTAACTTTCTGTACTATCTGAACAGGATTATTGTTCCGGAAGCCATCTATACGATCGCAGTTACGCTGATCATTTACCCGTTGCTTTTGTTTATCAATCACAAACTGGAAGCAGAAGAAAAAAGGAGTGCAAGCAAATTTGTTTAGAGAAATAATTGACAGGATAAAAGAAGGGGCGGAATACATCATGAAGTCAAGGCTCATGGTACTTATTATTGTATTTTGCCTGACTTCCTCTATTCTGATCGGTCGGCTTTTCTACCTGCAGATAGTAAGAGGAGAGGAATATCTGGATAATTACGAACTGCAGATCAGGAGAACAAGTGAAATCGCAGCGACCAGAGGGAATATCTATGACAGAAACGGAAATCTTATTGCTTATAATGAACTTGCTTATTCCGTTACCATACAAGATACTGTACCTACTAATACAGGTTCGGATGAAAAGAATGAGATATTGAATACGACTCTTGACAAAGTCTTGTCTATTGTGGAAGCAAACGGTGATTCCGTTATCGACAGTTTTGGGATTATACTTGATTCGGCGGGAAAATATCAGTTTGCTGAGACAAATGAGACTTTAAGACTTCGTTTTGTGGCCGATGTGTACGGTCAGGCATATACGGACGATCTGACGCAGGATCAGAGAAATCAGTCCGCAGAAGAAATTATGCATTATCTCTGCTCGGAGCGCTACGGACTTGACGATGAAAATAATGATCCATCCTATATCCTTAAGATGGTCAATATGCGTTATGCTATGGGCCTTAACAGTTATCAGCAGTTTCTCTCCACCACTCTGGCGTCAGATGTCAGCGATGAGACTGCGGCAGCCATTATGGAAAATCAGGATACTCTTGCTGGAGTAGATATCGAGGAAGAATCTCTGAGGCGCTATCCGGATGGCAAGTATTTTGCGTCTAT
>DWXI01000080.1 GCA_019119265.1 Candidatus Mediterraneibacter intestinigallinarum
ATATTCTGAATCTGTTCCCTGATCTTTTCGATCTCTGTCTTCAGGCTGATCGCCCGGTCAGACACCTCGATGTCGTTTGCCTTGGACAGGATCGTGTTCGCCTCACGGTTCATCTCCTGTGCGATGAAATCGAGTTTTCTTCCGATTTCATCCTTCTCTTCCAGTGTATTCCTCATATGGCTGATATGACTTTTAAGCCTTACAACTTCCTCATCCGTACAGATCTTGTCAGCAAAGAGTATCACCTCCGATGCGATCCGGCTTTCCTCAATCTGTGTATCTGCCAGCAGCTCCTTCATTTTATCCTCAAGCTTTGCCCGGTACTCGGCGACGATCTGCGGGGAACGCTCCTCGATAAATCCGATCTGTTCACTAAGGAGATCCAGCTTTGAGGTAATATCTTTTTTCAGGTTTTCCCCCTCTGTTTTCCTTGTCTCCACAAACTGTGTGAAAGCTCCTTCCAGAGCCTCTTTTAATCCGTTCCACAGCTCTTCCTCGTCCTCGCTCTGCTCCTCCATCGTAAAGACTTCGGGATAACGGGAAAGTGTAGAAACGCGGACATCATTTTCCAGACCGAATTCCTCTTCCATCTGCTTTAAATATTTCATATACTCTGCCGCCAGCGCCGCATTATATTTCACTGACACCTGTGTCTGGGAGAGATCTTCGTAAGTAATAAAGATATCCACCTTGCCCCTGTTTGCATAAGACTTTAAAAGTGTCCGTATAGCGGTCTCGAAGAAATTCAGTTTCTTCGGCATCCGGATATTTACATCGAGATACCGGTGGTTCACACTTTTCAGTTCCACCGTGAACTTCCTTGAATCTTTCTGGACCTCACATCTGCCGAAACCGGTCATGCTCTTTATCATGTCAACCATCCTCTGTACATTACTATTCTGTCTTACATCCGCAGCGCGGAGTAAATCTATAATATTATACCTTCTTGTACAGGAATGGTCAACACTTAATCAAGAACCGGCTGCTGTTGGCTGTTGGCTGCCGACAGAACAGCTAAAATACTTTCTCGATCCGCCCGATTGTGATATACTCTCTTTTAGTGCCGGCCGGATAAATACCGGCAGGGAATTCTTAACCGAAAGGAAATTTAAAGATCATGGCTTTTGACGGAATTGTCGTGGCAGACCTTGTCCACGAATTCAGAAGAGAACTGATAAACGGACGAATCGCAAAGATCGCCCAGCCGGAGAACGATGAACTGCTGCTCACGATCAAAGCGACGGACGGACAGAAACGGCTGTTGATCAGTGCAGACGCATCTCTTCCGCTCATTTATCTGACGGATACAAATAAAAACGCTCCTATGACTGCGCCAAATTTCTGCATGCTCCTGCGGAAACATATCGGGGGCGGAAGGATCGTGGATATCCGCCAGCCGAAACTTGAGCGAATTGTCCATTTTACTGTCGAACATTTAGATGAGATGGGTGATTTATGCAGAAAAGAGCTGGTCGTAGAGATTATGGGAAAACACAGCAACATCATCTTCTGTACGGAAGACGGGAGGATCATTGACAGCATCAAGCATGTTTCTGCTCAGATGAGTTCCGTGCGGGAAGTCCTGCCCGGCCGGGAGTATTTCATCCCGGATACTATGCACAAGGCAGATCCTCTCACGGTAAATGCAGAAACCTTTAAAGAGCTGCTGACAGCAAAACCTGTGCCAGTCTCCAAAGCAGTCTACACAAGCTTTACCGGGATCAGTCCTGTAACAGCGGAGGAAATCTGCTTCCTCGCAGGTCTGGATTCATCCATTCCCGCAAAGGAATATTCGGATGACATCCTGCTTCACCTGTATACACAGTTTGCGATTTATCTCTCTGCTGTAAAAGAAGGGCATTTTTCTCCTGCCATCTACTATGACGGCAGGGAACCGAAAGAATTTTCCGCGCTGCCTCTTACTCATTTTTCACAGTATGAGCGCAGGGAATATGCCTCTATGTCCGAAGTTCTGCGAACCTACTACTCTGCCCGCAGCCAGCTCACACGCATCCGGCAGAAATCAGCAGATCTCCGGCATATTGTCCAGACTGCCCTTGAGAGGAACCGAAAGAAATATGATCTCCAGATCCGGCAGCTAAAAGACACGGAAAACCGGGAAAAATACAAAGTCTATGGAGAACTGATCAACACCTATGGATATAACGTGGAAGAGGGAGCCAAAAAACTGGAGGCGCTGAACTATTATACAAACGAGATGATCTCCATCCCGCTCGATCCGGTAAAAACACCGCAGGAAAACGCACAGCGCTATTTTGCAAAATATAACAAACAAAAACGGACCTTTGAAGCGCTCTCCGAGTTGAGCCGGGAGACCAAAGACGACATCACCTATCTGGAATCCATACAGACAGCCCTGGACATCGCCGTCACCGAGGACGATCTGGCCGGAATCCGGGAGGAACTCGTTAATACCGGCTATATCAAGCGGAGATTTACAAAGAGAAAGGTGAAGATCAAAAACACTCCTCTCCACTATATTTCAAGCGACGGTTACCACATGTACGTAGGAAAGAATAACCTCCAGAACGACGAGCTCACCTTTAATTTTGCCTCCGGCAATGACTGGTGGTTCCACGCCAAACAGGCGCCCGGCTCCCATGTGATCGTAAAAACAAACGGAGATGAGCTTCCGGATACGACTTTTGAAGAGGCAGGGCGTCTTGCGGCATACTACTCCAGCATGCGGGGCAGCGACAAAGTTGAAATTGACTATGTAGAGAAAAAACATGTCAAAAAACCAAAAGGAGCAAAGCCGGGATTCGTCGTGTATTATACAAACTATTCTCTCGTAATAGACAGTGATATCAATGGAATACAAGAAGTTACCGGCTAATTGTGTAATTCGTGTTTGTTGTATAGATAACTCAGTAAAAATAGAAAAGCTAACGGGTCTGAATTACGGACGCCGAGAGAAGCGGATACTGTAACGCCATGCCGGCCCGCTTTACCTCATCCCCTGGAATCCCTGTAACAAAAAAGAAATGCTCGTTCATTGGAACTCGTATTTCTTTTTTTAACAGGGAGAAGCAGGTGTATTCGGAACGCTCCTGCCTTCATGCATGGCTTATACAGTATCCGCTTCTCGCAGCTGGCGCATCAGACGTCAGATTTTCTGGTTATCCGCAGAACATTCTATAAACAAACATTCATAAAAACGGGAAGAAATGGGCACTTTATCGATTCGGCTCCAATCTCTTCCCATTTCTATGAGTATTTGTTCGGAGATTGTTATAATTATCGGATGGAAAATCTATCGATTGGATGAACCAGCAAAAAAGACGGAACTGCGTGAGTCATGCATCAAGGCAGAAGCGTTCCGAAAAGCATTTGTTCTGGATGTTAGGCGAAAGAAATGGGAGTTCCAATGAACGAGCATTTCCTTTCACCGTTACATCCATTCAAATCTTTGAGGTAGAGCGGGCCGGCATGGCGATGCAGTTCCGTCTTTTTTGCGTCTTCTTATCGATATGACATTTTTAATCGGTATAACGCATAATCTCTGGAACAAACACGAATTTATTTTCTCTCGACTTCCTGCCCCATCAGGTAATCTACGAACTGCTGTGCTGTTCTTCCCGACAGGCCGCCATGGGCGAGTTCCCATTTATTTGCCTCCAGCAGGAGCTGATCTTCCGGCATATCAATGCCGCCGCGCTGGGCAAGGACGCGCACGATTTCCTGAAATTCCTTCTTATCCGGGGAACCGAAATAAATCGTCACGCCAAAACGCGCCACAAGAGATAACTTCTCCTGTACAGTATCATTTGTGTGAAGCTCTTCATCCCTGTCCGCCTTGTCCCTAAATGTTTCCCGAATCAGATGCCTGCGGTTCGAAGTTGCGTAGATCAGTACATTCTCCGGCTTTCTCTCAAGCCCGCCCTCGATCACGGCTTTCAAATATTTATACTCAATCTCAAATTCTTCAAAAGAGAGATCATCCATATAAATAATAAACTTATAATTGCGGTTCTTCACCTGGGCGATCACATCGTTCAGATCTTTAAACTGATGTTTATAGACCTCGATCATACGAAGGCCCTGATCATAATACTGGTTCAGGATTGCCTTGATCGAAGAAGACTTTCCCGTTCCCGCATCACCAAACAGGAGGCAGTTATTTGCCCTGCGTCCTTTTACAAAAGCCTCCGTGTTATCGATCAGTTTCTTTTTGGCAATCTCATATCCTACCAGATCATCCAGATGGACGTGCGCGATGTTCGTAATCGGCATAATCTCCATGTCTCCCCCTTCCGGATGCTCAATACGAAACGCCTTGTGAAGCCCCAGTTTTCCTACGCCGAACTCTTTATAGAACTGAGTCATCTTCCGCTTAAACTCTTCCACATCCGCAGCTTCTCCAAGCGCTTCGGCCAGCGTGCAGATCCGGTCTCTCACCCTGCGGTTGAATACTTTTCCTGTCCTGCTGCCATTCTTGTAATCCATGAGCACCTGGATGCATCCCGCCCCAAGATCTTTCTCCAATTCACTGAAATCATAGTCGAACAGTTCTTTGAAAATACCGAAGTCATGAAGTGCAATCTCATTGATACTCCCCTCGATCTCTCCCACGATTTCACAGGAAGTACTGTAGGCGTTCTCATCATTTACCAGAAGGAATGTCAGATAAGTATGCCAGAGATTTCCCTCAAATCCATGGCTTACCGAAAGTTCCAGAAGCTCATTGACACATTCAAAGAGAAGACTTCTAAGATCCTCCGCATTGTAGTACTCATTTCCATGGTTTTCCATGAGAAATGTCATGTCCTGCAACACTTCGCCATAGTCCATATTTTTATAAAGCATAAGTTCATTTGTACGCATATTGTTTCCTCCTGATTTCCGTTCTTAATAATTCCCAAGAATCTTAAGATTCTGTGATTCTTCCCTTAATCCCCGGATTGCATTTTTGACCGCCGGATCTTCAAGATTTCCTTCAAAATCCACAAAAAAGCAGTACTCCCATGGTCTTCCCTTGACAGGACGTGATTCAATCTTCGTCATGTTCAGGTCATTGTAGATAAAATGCGACAATATCCCGTAAAGCGATCCACTGTGGTGGGGCAGTTCAAACCGGATACTGATCTTTGACGCATCCTTTAAAAATACTTTCTGGTTTGTCACAACAATAAACCTTGTAGAATTATCCGCGTCATCGTTGATACCGTCAACAAGAACAGAAAGTCCGTGCACCTGCGCTGCATAGGAGCTGCATACCGCCGCCTGTGAAATGTCATTTTCTTCCAGTACTTTCTTAGCCGCGATTGCGGTATTCACCACACTGATCTGCTGCCAGTCCGGATGTGCGTCGAGAAAACGTGTCGTCTGCATCAGCGCCTCTGCTTTAGAATAAACACGTTTGATATCGGAAAGCTCCGCTCCCGGAAGGCCTGACAGAGTATGTACGACCGGCAGAATTGTCTCCGCTACAATATAGTTTTCAAATTCATCCAGCAAGTCGTACATCTCGATCACGGGTCCCGCCGTAGAATTCTCAATGGGAAGAACCGCGTAGTCCGCTGCGCCTTCCTCGATCGCTTCCATCGCTTCACGAAATGTCCGTACATGAAAACTGTTCACATCGTTTCCGAAAAACTGATGCATTGCGGCCTGACCGTAAGCGCCCTCGGTTCCCTGAAAAACAACTCTCGCATTTTCCCGGTCCAGATCGTCAATACGGATGAACGGCAGTTTTCCCAATGCCCCCGCCTCAACAAGCTGACGGTACTGAAGTTTTCTGCTCATGGACATGAGCTGCTGGTATAACTCCTGTATTCCTTTTTTATTAAAATCGCCACTGACTTTTGACGCAACATCGGCAAGCTTTTCCTTTTCACGCTGTCTGTCAAATACTTTGCGTCCGGCCTTTACTTTATATTCACCGACTTCGCCACAAACTTCCATCCTCTGTTCATAAAGCGCGGCGATCCGATCATCTATCTTATCCAGTTTATCTCTGAGTACTTCCAGTGACTCCATTTTACTGCTCCTTTCGATTTCATGCACTAAATTAGTATAGTACATTTCTCGGATAAAATCTACTTTGGAGTTGAAAATCGCTTTGATTTATTATATGATTATGTGGAGAATTTAGGGAGGTACACAAATGAACGTCACTGAATGTTTAAAAACCCGCAGAAGTATCCGAAAATACACGGCTGAACCTGTTGATCATTCTGTTATTGATTCTATTGTTTCTCTGGCATCTTATTCCCCTTCCTGGAAAAATACTCAGATTACCCGCTATATTGCAATTGAAGACTCTTCTCTTCTTGCCGAGATCGCGGACAAGTATACCCCGGAATACAATTCAAACATCATACGTCAGGTAAACGTGCTGATGGCTGTCACTTTCAAAAAAGGGCGATGCGGCTATGAACGCGACGGATCCTTTACGACCAAAAAGGGCGACCGGTGGCAGATGTTTGACGTGGGAGTGGCATGTCAGAGTTTCTGCCTCGCAGCATGGGATCACAGTCTTGGAACTGTGATCATGGGTGTATTCGACGAGGAGGGAATCAGTAAACTCCTCAATCTTCCGGAGGATCAGGAACTGGCGGCGCTGATTGCGATCGGTCATCCTGATATCAAGCCCGACGCGCCGAAGAGGAAATCGGTTGATGAACTGCTTCAGTACAAATAGGACAGCAATGCGCTGCCTGCCACTGACAAATACACTCTGAAATCTTTGTAAATATATTTTCTTTAATTAAGGAGGACACTTATGAGACATTTGATGAGCCCACTGGACCTTACCGTGGAAGAACTTGACAAGCTTCTGGATCTTGCACAGGATATCGAAGCAAATCCGGAAAAGTATGCACATGCATGTGAAGGAAAAAAACTTGCCACACTGTTTTATGAACCGAGTACAAGGACACGTTTAAGCCATGAGGCCGCCATGCTGAATCTGGGCGGAAGCGTACTTGGATTCTCCTCGGCTGACTCCAGTTCTGCATCCAAAGGAGAGAGCGTCTCCGATACAATTCGCACTGTATCCTGCTACGCAGATATCTGTGCCATGAGACATCCGAAAGAAGGCGCTCCGATGGTCGCCTGCCAGCACTCTTCCATCCCGGTTATCAATGCAGGAGACGGCGGACATCAGCATCCGACACAGACGCTGACAGATCTGCTGACAATCCGCAATGTCAAAGGGAGACTCAACAACCTGACAATTGGTCTGTGTGGCGACCTGAAATTCGGACGTACCGTACACTCTCTTATCAACGCTCTCGTGAGATATGAAAACATCCGTTTCATCCTGATCTCGCCGGAAGAATTAAGACTTCCGGAATATATCCGCCACGATGTGCTGGATCGCAACAACATCGAATATGAAGAGGTCGTACGTCTCGAAGACGCGATGCCAAACCTTGATATCCTCTACATGACACGTGTACAGAAAGAACGTTTCTTCAACGAGGAAGATTATGTCCGCATGAAAGATTTTTACATACTTGACAAGGCAAAGATGAAACTTGCTCCGGAAGACATGTACGTGCTCCATCCGCTCCCGAGAGTAAACGAGATTTCCGTGGAAGTGGATGACGATCCCCGGGCGGCTTATTTCCGTCAGGTACAGTACGGCGTATATGTCCGCATGGCGCTGATCCTGACACTGCTTGATATTCATGTAGACTGAACAGATCTGCACTGCGTATAGTATAGACAGATATGAGGACCCTGATCAGAATTGATCATATTTCAAATATAGAAAGGAAACGACCATGGTAAAAAATACATTGAATGTAGGAAGTATCTCTGAAGGTTTTGTTCTTGACCATATTGAGGCAGGCAGGAGTATGGACATTTACAAATATCTGCACCTGGACAAGCTGGACTGCTGCGTCGCCATCATCAAGAACGCAAAGAGCAATAAAATGGGCAGGAAAGATATTATCAAGATTGAGTGCCCGATCGACTTCATGGATCTGGATATTCTCGGATTCATTGATCACAACATCACGATCAATATCATCGAGGATGAAAAGATCGTTGAGAAGAAACAGCTGAAACTCCCGAAAGAGATCCGCAATGTGATCCGCTGCAAGAACCCGAGATGCATTACATCCATCGAGCAGGGGCTGGATCATGTGTTTGTGCTCACAGATGAGGAAAATCAGATCTACAGATGTAAATACTGCGAAGAGAAATACAGACGAAGAAGATAGAGTCGTGTTTATTGAACAGACACCGCTGTGATAGTGTAAAGACATACTGATCGAACAACGGACGCAGAAAAAGAGAAGATACTGCATAGCTTATGCGGTATCTTCTTTTTCTGCTGGATTATCCGGTCAGTACACATTTTCAGTTGCAGCGCCATCTTTCAACAAGTAAATTATTAACATTCTATCATGGCATCATTGCCCCATCATTTCACTCGACAAATCATATTTGCGCCAATACATCTACATATTCATTCATAATATTATCACGTAATTTTATAAATTCCGGAATATATCTGTGCAAAATGCTGTTGACAAGTGTTTTCGCAGCATTCCCGTCATATATATGAGTCATATCATTTCTCGCTTTTAACATGTCAAGCCAGATATCTTCATCTATAAAGTCATATACCTCATATGCCGCTTTTAATATTTCTCTCGGCGAACCTGAACCAGCCGCACTCTTTCCTTCATACCGAAGCAATTCTTTCAACACTTTCCAGCTAAGTTCGAATTGAATAAAAAATTTATCAATAATTCCGCTTATGATAAATTCATTTTCAAGGTTCTCGCTATCCGCTTTTCGCAAAATCTCAAGATTAGAAACATAATTGTCAAACTTTTTCATACAGGATCACTCCTTCTTTCTCGATGGCTTCCAGGAACTTACCCGGAACTGTTTTCTCCAGATCCACAATATCAAAATTCAAAAGTGTTGATGTAGTATCTTTGACATCAAGTATAAAATCCGTAACTCTTCCGCCTTGAACCGCCAGATCTATATCACTGGCTCTCTGATAATCTCCGCGTGCTCTCGAACCGAACAAGATCACTTTTTTCACTTCATACTCTTCCGCTATCCTTTTAATCTCTTCCAGGACAATCGGTTTGATCCCGGTTCTTTCCATCTTATCCATATTCTCGCCTTCTCGCCTCAGATTTTCACAACAGTTATTTTGTTTATAATGCCCATAACAAGGTTATTCCTTAACACTCCTCCGCAATCTTATAAATCAGCCGCTCTGTATCTGCCCATCCCAGGCACGGGTCTGTGATCGATTTTCCGTACACTCTGTTCTCGTCGATCTTCTGACATCCTTCTTCCAGATAACTCTCGACCATGACTCCTTTGACCAGTTTTTTAAGCTCCGGGTTATAATTCCTGCTGTGGAGCACTTCGCTGACTATACGGATCTGCTCGCGGAACTGTTTATTGGAATTTGAATGGTTTGCATCCACAATAGCAGCCGGATTTTTCAGATTTCTCTGCTGATATGCGTCAAGAAGACGCACCAGATCCTCATAGTGATAGTTAGGGATACAGGTTCCGTATTTGTCCACGCCGCCTCTTAAGATCACATGAGCAAGGTCATTTCCATTTGTCGTCACATCCATTCCACGGTAAATAAATGTATGTGAACTCTGTGCAGCCACAACAGAATTTAGCATTACGGAGAAATCACCGCTTGTAGGATTTTTCATTCCCACCGGAATGTCCATGCCGCTTGCTGTCAGGCGGTGCTGCTGGTTCTCCACTGAACGGGCTCCGATTGCTTCATAAGAGAGGATATCATCAAGATAGCTTCTGTTCTCCGGATAGAGCATTTCGTCCGCCGCCGTCAGGCCGCTCTCTTCGATCGCCCGGGTGTGCATTTTCCGGATAGCGATAATTCCTGCCAGAAGATCCGGCGCCTGATCAGGCTCCGGCTGATGGAGCATTCCTTTGTACCCTTCTCCCGTTGTACGGGGTTTGTTTGTATAGATCCTGGGGATGATCATGAGCCTGTCGGAAACCTTCTCATTCACTTCCGCCAGACGGTTTACATACTCGCAGACGGAATCTTCATTATCCGCCGAGCACGGTCCTACGATCACTACGAATTTATCTGATTTTCCCGTAAAGATCGCTCTGATCTCACGGTCTCTTTTTTCTTTGATCTTCACGATATTATCTGAGAGCGGATATTCTGCTTTCAGGTCTGCCGGCAGGGGCAGTTCTGCGTTTATCTTCATTCCCATCTTTTTTATCTCCAGTCATAAAAATAGTGTCAAGCAAGACGATAAGCCGGGTTATGTCTTTGGACGATCATCTGTCTAGGCGCAGCGTCGCCGCTGCGCTCGAGCGACCTACCTGAAACGTGACGGGCAGCCACATTGTTTCTATCCGGTCTTGCTTCGGATGGGGTTTACATGTGCCCCTGCTGTTACCAGCAGGGCGGTAGTCTCTTACACTGCCTTTCCACCCTTACCGGGGAGATCCCGGCGGTTTATTTCTGTTGCACTGGCCTTGGAGTCGCCTCCACCGGACGTTATCCGGCATCCTGCCCTGTGAAGCCCGGACTTTCCTCGTCTGCAGCCTTTCGGCTCCTGCATCCGCGATCGTCTGTCTTACTTGACACAGTTACTGATTATACTATTTTCAAACACCTTCGTCAACAATAAGCTCTGTTCCATCAGCCGCTGTTGTGGCAAGTTCGTCGCACCTCTCATTCTGAGGATGACCGTCATGGCCTTTCACCCAATGAAACGTCACGCTGTGCCTCGATTTTGCATCCAGAAGCCGTTTCCAGAGATCCACATTCTTAACGGGCTCGTTTTTTCCTCTCTTCCATCCTTTTTTTATCCATCCGTCCACCCAGTGTTGATTAAAAGCGTTTACGACATACTGGGAATCCGAATAAACCTCTACCGTACACGGCCGGTTCAGGGCTTCAAGACCTGCGATCACAGCCATCAGCTCCATACGGTTGTTGGTGGTGCGGACATAGCCCTGAGATATTTCTTTTACGTGCAGTTCTCCTTTTGTGTCAACATACTCGAGCACACTGCCATAACCTCCGGGACCGTCCGGATTTCCCCTGGCCGCCCCGTCTGTATATATTTTTACAAACATAATTTCTTCCTTTCCTGATAAAACCGGTCACTCTATGACTCCAGCAGGAAAGTCTGGCCCTCCTGCCCGATCTTCATGATTTTGTCTCTGTATCCTTCCGTACAGTTTTCCAGCATCAGCCGGTCGAAAACTTCATAGTTTTCCCAAAAATGCATGGGAAATACACATTTCGTGTCCGTTCGCTTCATAAAGCAGTCAATTCCCCAGCAGTATTGTTCCCCCAGCCTCGGATCCACCGGTACAAACGCAATGTCTATCTTCTCATTCTGAAGTTTATTGATCTCAGACTGATAAGTACGGCGGATCATCTTATTAAAAACTTCTGATTCTCCTTCCCAGTGCCACCAGTTCAGGTCTCCTGCATGATAGACTGTTTTTTCTTCACTGTGGACCAGATATGCCACTCCCTGGTCATTTGACCGCAATGTTCTCACCTGTATGCCGAATACATCGAAAGATTCATTGGGAGCCGCACATATAACATCTCCTTTATCCTCATACTCTGTCTCCTGAATATCCGAAGACAGAATGAAAAGAATCTCTCCGAACTTCCTGCGCAGACTAAAAATTTCTTTTCCGAAATGATCATAATGAGCATGACTTACGAATACCGCCATTTTCTTCCTGGTATCCAATTCCGGAAACTCTCCTTTATAATAATCAAACAGGCAGTAAACCCTGTCCATCTCCAGCAGGAATCCGCTGTGCCCCATAAAAGTTACTTTCATCATATGCTGATATTCTCCACTACCTGCACAACTTCCGGCAGGATATATTCCATGTCTTCTTTCGCCGTCTTAGCGCTTTCCGGAAGATTGATCACGAGCGTTTTATTCCGGATTCCCGCTGCCATGGATTCAAGTATTGCCTTTTTGGAATATCTCAGGTTATACGTGCGAAGAGCCTCCGGAATTCCCGGAAGAAGTCTTTCCGCCGCGTCGACCAGTGCTTCCGCCGCACAGTCCTCTTTCTGGTATCCCACTGCCCCTGTGGTAAGGATCAGTTCTACGGATCCCGAATCTGCGAGCTGGCTGATAACGGCTGTGATTACTTGTTTTTCCTGAGGAAGCACTCCTGCCGCCTTTACCTCGAATCCCACCTGTTCCAAAAGACGTTTCAATGCAGTTGCCGCAGCGCTCTCCGCCTTCGCCTTATATGCGCCTGTATCAATCGTAAATATTGCTGCTCTCATCATATGTATGCCCCTTTCTTTTATTTATCTTCCCCGACTGTTTCTTTCCCTTTTTCTGATGTCACTCTTCTTTTTTCTTATTCTCCGAGTATTCTCTCTGCAATTCTGTTTGCATTAACATAGATATTTTCCGGAGTGTTCCCGATTCGGAATATGCCATCCTGATATAATATTTTCCCATTGACCATTGTCATTTTTATGTTCTGCTTACTACCGCTGTAAACGATATTTTTCTCAATATTATGGAGAGGCTGCATGTTCGGCTGTGTCAGATCGATCATAATCAGATCCGCTCTCTTGCCTGGTGCTATAACGTCGCAGTCTTCCAGCCCCATGGCGTGAGCCCCGTTTACTGTAGACATCCTGAGAACATCCATCGCCGGAACCGCCTCCGGATCGTCACAAAGCACCTTCTGCAGCCCTGTCACAAGAAACATCTCTCTGAACATATCCAGACAGTTGTTGCTCGCCGGTCCGTCTGTTCCAATGGCAACCGGAATCTCCAGATCAAGATATCGTTTCACCGGCGCAATACCGCTTGCCAGTTTCAGATTGGACGCCGGATTTGTGACGACAAAAATTCCCCGCTTCTTTATGATCTCATAATCAGATTCGTCCATGTGGACTCCGTGAAAGAGAACTCCTCCGTGACGGAAAAGCCCCAGAGAGTCCATATAGGCCACCGGTGACATTCCCGAGCGCTCCCTGCACTCCTCCACCTCTTTCTTTGTCTCAGAACAGTGTACGCAGACAGGAGCCTGATGCCTGTCCGCTGTTTCAGCCAGACTTTCCATCAATTCCCGGCTTGTCGTATATTCCGCATGAAATCCCATCCGGTAGGACACAAGACTGTTCCTGTCTTTATTATATTTCAGATAGTCATTCTCCACATCCTCTGCAGTGCCGCCGAAATTATTGATATCCCCGCACAGCACCATGCGGAATCCCATCTCCTCAGATGCTCTTGCCGTCTCGTGTTTCAGTTTGTACATATCAAATGAAGCGGTGATTCCGCTGGTCAGATATTCCATAACAGCAAGTTTTGTCAGCCAGTAGATATCATCTTCCGTAAGCTTTCCCTCAGCAGGAAAGACTTTGTCAAACAGCCACTCCTGCAATTTCATGTCATCCGCATAAGAACGCAGGAATGTCATAGGCGAATGGGTATGTGCATCCTTAAATCCGGGCATGATCAGGTTGCCACAGGCATCGATCTCTTCATCCCATTTTCCGGCTTCTGATGTACTTTTTTCCGCCTCGTTCCTATAAGATCTCACCTCTGCGATCCTGCCATCCTCAAGCCGGATTTCCCCGGTGAAGATATTTCTATTTTCTTCCATTGTCAGGATTCTGGCATTGTATATTCTTGTCCTCATCATTGTCTCCTTACCCATCTTTTCCAACAAGTTCTGTCGGCATCCGTAATTACAATATACTTTCACATTTTCTCAATGCTTTTCGTCACAAGACGTTCAAATTCCTCTGATCTCTGGTCCGCTACGCTCTGCACATCCAGATGACTCAGCTCCTCCTCCGAAAGTCCGCTTGCCATATTTGAAATGCACGAGATACCGCACACACGGATTCCGGCATGCCGGGCGGCGATTGCCTCACATGCGGTACTCATTCCCACTGCGTCAGCTCCCAGTACGCGGTACATGCGTATCTCCGCAGGGCTCTCAAAATTCGGCCCCGTCGTCTGAACATAGACACCGCTTTGCAGGGAAATTCCTTCTTTCGCTGCCGTTGTCTGAATCAAGTTCATCAGTTCCTCATCATAGATATGGGTCATATCAGGAAAACGTTCGCCTAGTTCAGATACATTTTCTCCGATCAGAGGAGACGGCACGAAACTGGAAATCTGATCTGTGATCATCATAAAATCGCCCACGTGGAACTCCCCGTTTATACCTCCGGCCGCATTGGTCAGGAAAAGAATCTCTATCCCCATCCGCTTCATCAGTCTCGTCGGAAGCACTACATCTTCCATCTCATATCCTTCATAATAATGTACCCGGCCTTTCATTGCAACCACCGGCACATTTCCAATATATCCCAGCAGGAACTTTCCGTCATGCCCCTGCACGGTGGAGACCGGGAAGTCCGGAATATCTCCGTACGGGATTTCCATTTCCACTTTCATATTCTTCGCGTATCCACCCAATCCTGAACCCAGAATCAGCCCCACTCTGGGAACAAAATCAGTCACTGACCTGTAATATTCATAACATTTTTCAAGTTTCTCATACTGTCTGCTCATAGAACGCCTCCTTTGTGCCTTCCCTTCATGTCTCAAATGCTATTATAACCTCTAAAACCGGAGTTGTCGAGATAACTAGCCGTGTTTGTTATATAGATCTTCTGCTGAAAATAAAAAAGGGATCTTATTTGAATTGCGGACGCTAAGAGAAGCGGATACTATAACGCCATGCCGGCCCGCTTCTCCTGCTTCTGTTTATCCATAGTGTAATCTATAAACAAAACTTTATAAAAACGGGAAGAGAGTGGAACTTTATCGATATAGCGCCACTTTCTTCCTGTTTCTATGAGTATTTGTTCAGAGATTTTTGTGATGGCCGGAGTGAAAAAAATGTTCAGACTGGATGAGACAGCAGGAAAAAGGGGAACTGCATGAGCCATGCATCAAGGCAGGAGCGTTCTGAAAAGCATTTGTTCTGGATGTTAGGCGCAAGGGAATGGGAGTTCCACTGGACGAGCATTCCCTTGCGTCGTTACATCCATTCAAATCTTTGAGGTAAAGCGGGCCGGCATGGCGACGCAGTTCCCCTTTTTTCTGTGTCAGCCACTCTATCTGATATTCTTTATTCAAAACATCAAATAAACTCTGTAACAAACACGAATCCCCTCAGATAATGATACACACCAGTCCTCCATTCGTATCATTCACGATCTTCTGCATAGAATCCTGCAGTTTCATCTGGCTTTCATCGCCTATCATGGCAATCTTATTCCTCATTCCGTCCATAACAAGCTCCTCTACCGTCTTGCCAAAGATATTAGTTCCCCACACTCCTTCCGGCGTCTCACTTTCTTTCTTGATATACTCAGCCAGATCCTGAGCCTGCTTTTCGTTTCCGACAATAGGAGCGATCTCCGTCTCGATATTGGCGCGGATCATATGGATAGACGGTGCCTCTGAACGGATCTTTACTCCGAATTTACTGCCTTGTTTAATGATAACAGGTTCATCCAGCCTGATGTCTTCCTTTGACGGTGTGACTACGCCATAGCCTTTCATCTTCACATTAGAGAATGCATCTTTCAGACTGCTCAGTTCCTCCCTCATGGAAGAAAGTTCTTTCACTGTGGAGATCAGTTCATATTCGCCCTTGATCTGCGTACCTGTCAGTTCGCTTAACACTTCATAGTAATAGGACTGCTCATACCGAATCTGTATTCGGACTTTCCCTGTATCCATCTCAATCTGTTCCACCGTCATCTCCCGAATATAAGAACTGTCGGCATTCAGTTCCTTTGCCGCGATGCTGCGTACATCTTCGAGGGTACCCATCACCGACCGTACCTGATCAAGCAGATCTTTTTTGATCCGATGTTCCCGCGAGAGCATTTCCACCCATTTGGGGATAAAGAATTCCACTTCCGTGATAGGAAATTCATAGAGTACCTGACGCATGATTTCATGAATATCTTCGTTCTTCATCTGTTCACAGTTCACCGCTGCTACAGACGCGTTGTATTTCTGTTCCAATTCGTTTTTAAGCGCTTTTGTTTCATCCGCATACGGCTTTTTACAGTTCAGAAGGATCAGGAAGGGTTTCCCTATGGATTTCAGCTCCCTGACTGTCTTTTCTTCCGCCTCTATGTAATTCTCTCTCGGCAGATCCGTTACGCTGCCGTCCGTTGTGACTACAAATCCTATCGTGGCATGATCATGAATCACTTTCTGCGTACCAATGGCAGCCGCCTTTGTAAAAGGAATCTCATACTCAAACCACGGAGTTTTCACCTGTCTTTCAACATCATTTTCAATGTGTCCGGAAGCGCCTTCCACCATAAAGCCCACACAGTCAATGAGCCGGATCTTTACCTCAACATCTTCAGAAAGCTTTACCGAAGCCGCCTCTTTTGGTACAAATTTGGGTTCCGTCGTCATAATCGTCGTTCCGGATGCAGACTGGGGAAGTTCATCCTTTGTCCGCTCTCTTGCATGTTCATCCGTCATATTAGGAAGCACAAGAAGATCCATAAATCTTTTAATGAATGTTGATTTGCCTGTCCGCACCGGGCCTACCACGCCGATGTATATTTCTCCGTTTGTGCGCGCTTTCATATCTCTGTATACCTGAAATGAGTCCATAAAATTACCCCCTTGTTCTGCTGATACAATGTATGCTCAGAACAGCGGGGGTATGACATTCATTTATTTATTCATCCCATATAAGCGCATGGTTCTCACTGCGAGATTCTCTCATCATCAGATCGTTCACCGCATCTGCCGGAGATTTTCCATCAAAAAGAACTGCATTGACTTCATCCACGATAGGCATGGACACATCATATTTTTCCGCCAGTTTTGCTGCCGCTTTGGCGGAATAGACGCCTTCTACTACCATCTTTACCTCATCCATCGCCTCCTGCATGGACATCCCCTGTCCAATCAGATAGCCGGCCTTCCGGTTACGGCTGTGTACACTGGCACAGGTTACGATCAGATCTCCGATTCCAGTGAGGCCCGTGAATGTTTCAATCTTTCCGCCCATCTTGACGCCAAGGCGTGCGATCTCCGCGATTCCCCTCGTGATAAGTGCCGCCTTTGTATTGTCTCCATAGCCCAGGCCGTCTGCGATACCGGCAGCCAGGGCAATAACATTCTTGAGGGATCCGCCCAGCTCGATTCCCAAGATATCAGGGCTTGTATAAACGCGGAATACGTTACTGATAAACATGGACTGAAGATACTCTGCCGTCTTCTTTGTCTTTGCTCCGATCACACAGGTAGTCGGGAGCCTGCGTCCTACCTCTTCAGCATGACTGGGCCCGGAAAGCACAGCCACATCCGCCTGTGGAATTTCCTGCTCGATCTGGCGCGAAAGAGTCATAAGAGTAGACTCTTCAATTCCTTTTGCCACATCTACAATAATCTGTCCGTCCGCCACGAAAGCAGACATCTTTCTGGCCGTACTTCTGGTAAAAGGAGACGGCACGGCAAGAACAAGAAAATCTTTCCCTTTTACCGTCTGTTCAAGATCTCCTGTGATCACCATATCATCCGGAAGTTTTACTCCCGGCAGTTTCAACTCATGTTCCCTCTTTTCATTGAGCATTTTTACTTCGTTTTCATCGATGGACCACACCGTGACCTGATGTCCGTTGTCCGAAAGGAGAACTGACAGAGCGGTTCCCCAGCTTCCTGCTCCAAGTACACCTACATTTGCCATAATTTTGCAACTCCTTTTCTGATCTTTTCCCTTATTCGCCTGCTATTCTTTTTTCTTTGATCCAAATTTGTTTTCCGTTCCCGCCGCAAGGCGCTTCAAATTCTCTTTGTGCCTGTACCACGCCAGCACAGTCATAAGCCCGAGAATCACATACAGCTCATAACAGTATGCTTCCCTCATGTCAAACCAGCCCGTCTGCCCCATCAGGATCATTTCAATCAAAAATACCGTATAGGCTGCAAGTGAACCTACGGATATGTACCTTGTAACAATTACCGGCACAAGAAAACATGCCAGTGTGACCGGAATCAACAACAGGCTTACCGGGAGATGCCAGAAGCTGTTGACCACCACAAGTCCGGCCATCACGGCAATTCCTTTTCCTCCTTTAAAATTCATGTAAAACGGGAAATTGTGCCCCAGCGTAACTCCTGCTCCCGCATAGAGCGTCAGCAACGGACGACAGTCGCTTCCACGGTACATGAAAAAAACTACCAGAAATGCAACTATGCATTTGATCACATCCCCGGCGAACGTCAGGATTCCCGCTTTCCAGCCAAGCACTCTGAGGGCGTTCGTTGTTCCGGCGTTCCCGCTCCCTTTCTTCCTGATATCAACATGGCTCATCTCGCCTACAATATAACCGGTCTGAAAGAGACCGCACACATATCCGATCGCAAGACAGATCAAACGTTCCATATTTTTTACTGCTCCTTTACTCTACTGTTCCTTTTCTTTCCTCTCCCTGATAAAGAACTTCAGAGAAGTACCCCTGAATCCGAAAGCTTCCCTGATCTTGTTCTCAAGATATCTGGTGTACGAAAAATGCATCAGTTCTTTATCGTTGACGAAAATCACGAAAGTCGGAGGTTTGACCGATACCTGCGTGATATAATACAGTTTCAAACGTTTTCCCTTATCCGACGGAGGCTGCTGCATTGCCACCGCCTCTGTCATAATCTCATTTAGCACGCCTGTCGCGATGCGCAGCGTCTGATTTTCGATCACCATATCTATCATATCATACAACTTGTTTAATCTCTGGCCTGTGAGAGCTGACACATACATTATCTCCGCATACGGCATATATGAAAGGACGTGGCGTATATCCTTTTCGTACTCTCTCATCGTGCGATCGTTTTTCTCTATAGCATCCCACTTATTGACCACAATAATTACGCCTTTTCCTCTCTCATGAGCAATTCCCGCAATCTTGGCATCCTGCTCCGTTACCCCTTCTGTCGCGTCTATGACCATTAGCACTACATCCGCCCGTTCCACCGCAGTCACTGTGCGGATGATACTGTACCGCTCCAGTTCTTCTTTAATGCGACTCTTACGGCGAAGCCCCGCTGTATCAATAAAGATATACTCTTTTCCATCGTGCACGATTTCTGTGTCTATAGCATCCCTTGTCGTTCCGGCAATATCAGAGACTATCACCCTGTTCTCTCCGAGCAGCTTATTTATAATAGAAGATTTTCCCACGTTGGGTTTGCCCACGATAGCGATCCTCGGTCGGTCATCCTCTTCTTCCTCCCCGCTTCCCTCCGGGAAATTCTCCGCCACTACTTCCAGCATATCCCCGATACCCAGCCGGGAAGCCGCCGAGATCGGAACCGGATCTCCGATGCCCAGATTATAAAACTCATAGACATCCGGCATATATTTCTCAAAATTATCAACTTTGTTAACAACAAGGACAACCGGTTTACCCGAACGCCGCAACATGTCGGCAACTTTGGAATCAGCATCCACCAATCCCTGTCTCACATCTGTAATAAATATGATCACATCCGCAGTCTCTATGGCAATCTGTGCCTGCTCTCTCATCTGCGAGAGGATCACATCTCTGCTGTCCGGTTCGATCCCGCCTGTATCGATCAGGGTAAATTCTTTATCAAGCCATGTCACATCCGCGTAAATCCTGTCTCTTGTCACTCCCGGCGTATCTTTTACGATTGAGATCATTTCGCCGGCAAGCACATTGAAGAGAGTAGATTTTCCCACATTCGGACGTCCTACAATGGCTACTACTGGTTTACTCATTTTTATATTCAGCCTTTCTAATTATTTTATTTTAACCTTCCAGGATCGCGTCGATCAGATCCTGTCCGCTTGATTTTACAATAACTATGGGAACTTGTAAAGCTGCAGCCACCTGGCTTACCGTATAATCGTCCAGAAATATGTCTTCGTCCGCTTTCAGCATATTACACGGAATCAGAAGACATTCTCCCAAATCTTTATTTTCGAGCTGAGCCATGATATCCTGCGCCGTCACAAGACCCGACACAGTAATCCTCTCTCCGAAGAAATCATTTCTGATCGGATAGACCTTAATCCCGACATTAGGATATTTTTCTTCAAGTTTCTGCGCCATTTTCTCCAGATACGGCCAGGCAAGCCTCCCTGTTGCCACAGATACGTTTCTCCTTCTGTCGTCTCCCTGCGCATGCCGGTATGCCTCTTCAAACTCATTCATCAGAAGGCGAAGCATCCCCACCCCGTTTTCAAGCTGGAGATAACCGTCATAACGTTCTTCCTCCGGAATTTCCTGTTCCGCCAGCAAATACCATTCATCGCCGCCGTGAATAAAATGAACGCCGTATTCCTCATAGATCTTCTTCTGCCATCTGTGTATGACAGAGAGCACTTCCTCAGCCTCTTTCTTTGTAAAAGGCTCCAGCGGATAGAGTCCTTCCCGGAATCTTGTCAACCCAACCGGTACTACAGATACACTTTTCAACAGGGGAAGATACCCTGTCAGATCACGAATAGACCGCTCCAGCTCCGCTCCGTCATTGACTCCTTTACAGAGAACGATCTGTCCGTTCATCTCAATGCCGCCATGATAGAGTTGATCCACTTTCTTCAGCGCGTCTCCCGCAAACCGGTTATGAAGCATTTTACACCTGAGTTCAGGATTTGTAGTCTGGAAAGATATATTGATCGGTTCAAGACGATACCGTATGATCCTCTCAATGTCATGATCGCTCATATTGGTGAGCGTGACATAATTTCCCTGCAGAAAAGAGAGACGGGAATCATCATCCTTAAAATAAAGCGTATCCCGCATTCCCTCCGGCATCTGATCGATAAAGCAGAACATGCACTTATTTCTGCAGGAACGGTATTCGTCCATAAGACCCGGACCGAACTCCATTCCCAGCTGTTCATCCGCATCTTTTTCAATCTCCAGCTCCCACTGTTCGCCGTTGGCTTTCTCAACCAGAAGCAGGATTTCTTCGTCCTCGGAATAAAACTGATAGTCGAAGATATCTTCGATCACATTGCCGTTAATGGACAGAAGCCTGTCTCCGGACTCGATTCCCATCTCATCAGCGATACTTCCTGGAACTATACTCTTTACAACATGCTCATGGATTTTCATAACAGACAGCTGACTCCTCTCTTGATTCCTGTCAAGTATAACACAATTCGCTATCTGAGCAAAGGTTATTCTTCCCCTTCTACTTGAATTTAGAATGCAAAAATGATATAAATGATATGTAAATTCACTTTTTTATATCAAACAGGAGAAAAAAATGTCTACGAATGTCGAACTTTTAGAGAAAACACTCCCCGTTGCGCCCCTGAAAATAGCGGCGATGGAGAGTTGCCGGGAACTCGGCCGGAAAGTCAATGACTACATTGTATCTTTTCGTCAGAACACCATCAATGAAGTATCCGAATCTTCCCTGTATGTCAATTACAAATCAAACAATTACCTGGTAGACTGCCAATGCCCCCGTTTTGGAACAGGCGAGGCAAAAGGCATCTTAAGGGAGACAATCCGCGGAACCGATCTTTTCATCATGACTGATGTATGCAACTACAGCCTTACCTATACGGTAAATGGCCATCTGAACCATATGTCACCTGATGATCACTATCAGGATTTGAAGAGGATCATCTCCGCCGCCACCGGGAAGGCTCATCGTATCAATGTGATCATGCCGTTTCTTTATGAGAGCCGACAGCACAAGCGTACCAAAAGGGAATCTCTTGACTGTGCGCTTGCCCTGGAGGAACTGACAGCCATGGGAGTTTCTAATATCATCACTTTTGACGCCCATGACCCGCGCGTGCAGAACGCCATCCCACTGAGCGGTTTTGACAGTTTCAATCCTCCCTATCAGTTCATGAAAGCTCTCTTTCGCGCGGTACCGGATCTCATTCCGGACAAGGAGCATCTCATGATCATCAGTCCTGACGAAGGAGCGATGCACAGAGCCGTCTACTTTTCCAATGTACTCGGAGTGGACATGGGAATGTTTTACAAAAGACGAGATTATTCCGTCATCGTAAACGGCAAAAATCCTATCGTCGCACACGAATTTCTTGGCGACGACGTAAAAGGCAAAGATGTGATCATCGTGGACGATATGATTTCATCAGGCGGCAGCATGCTGGACGTGGCAAAACAGTTAAAAGACCGCAATGCAGGACGTGTTTTTGTGTGTACTACTTTCGGACTGTTTACAGAAGGGCTTGATAAATTTGATGATTATTACGAAAAAGGCTATATCAATAAAGTCGTCACTACAAATCTTACTTATCTTCCGCCGGAACTGTATGAAAAGCCGTATTTTGTTCCCGCTGATATGAGTAAGTTTCTTGCCCTTATCATAGATTCTCTGAATCATGACGTGACGATCGGAACCGTAATGAATCCGACGGACAAGATCCATACTCTTCTGGAAAAAAGAGCTCGCGGAGAGCAGTTTTAAACCTGTCTGGTCAGCAGGAAACGGAAATAAAAAAGGAATGCGGAAACCATAATACAATGATTTCTGCATTCTTTTTTATTTTCCTTTTATCTGAGCCGGCCGCTCTCGTATCTGCTCTTTGTTTTTAAAAACCGTATCAGGGCTGCATATCTTTCTTCCACAGTCTCGGAATTTTCGATAAATTCCAGGCTTTCAGCAGCCGCGGTAAGGAATCTTGCATCAATTTCTGACTGATGTTTTTGAAGGAACTGTATTCGTTCTTCATTATCATTCAGATCGAGGAATTCCAAAATCAGCGTCGTAGTATTTCCATGACGCTTCAAGCCCAGGGCTGTTTCTGTTTTCTGATCCCTGCAGAGTTCAAATCGGTATTTCTGATCCGCATGTGGATATTTCCCTGTGTCCAGCGGACTCAAAAAAGTTTCAAGAAAGCTGGCGTACACTTTTCTCGTTTCTCCAGTCGTCTCAAATATGACCATGTCTTCTCCGGTTTCCGTGCACACTGCAAGATCCAGAATTTTATACTTTCTCCCCTTGAAATGCCTGTAAATGTCTCCTTTTCTCGGAAGCCTTCTATCCATGACGCATACTCCTTTCCGTACAGTTTTAATATAATTTCGCGCTTATCATTTTCGGTCTGAACCCATTTTTTTCTAACGCGTCCAGAATCCTGTTCTTATGCTCTGTTCCAAATGCTTCCATAGTGATCCTCAACTCCACGGCCGCGTTTCTGTTGGTACTGACAAACTGATTGTGCTCCAGTTTTATTACGTTGCCCTGTTCGTCAGCAATAGTTTTCGCCACCTGTACCAGTTCACCCGGCTTATCCGGAAGCAGAACGGATACGGAAAAGATACGATCTCTCTGGATCAGACCATGCTGTACGATAGAAGACATTGTAATGACGTCCATGTTGCCTCCGCTTAAAATACAGACTACCTTCTTCCCCCTGAGATCCAGCTGTTTGAGAGCAGCCACGGACAGGAGTCCGGAATTCTCTACGATCATCTTATGATTTTCTACCATATCGAGAAATGCCCCGATCAGCTCGTCGTCTTCTACAAGCAGCATGTTATCCACATTCTCCTGTACGTAAGGCAGGATCTTATCTCCGACAGCCTTCACAGCAGTTCCGTCGGCAATCGTATTGGCGCTGTCCAGCTCCACCACTTCGCCTGCCTGAAGAGCCGCTGTCATACTGGCTGCCTCCGCCGGTTCCACACCTATCACCTTGATCTTAGGATTCAGCATTTTTGCCAGAGTGGATACGCCGGAGATCAATCCGCCTCCTCCCACAGGCACAAGAATATAATCTACTGTCGGCAGTTCCTGCACGATCTCCATGGCAATCGTTCCCTGCCCTGTCGCCACATCTGTATCATTAAACGGATGTACGAATGTATATCCTTCTTTTTCCGCCAGTTCGCATGCGTATTTGTACGCATCATCGTAGACATCTCCGTACAGGATCACTTCCGCTCCATAACTCTTCGTACGGTTCACTTTGATCAGCGGAGTAACGGTAGGCATAACGATCACGGCTTTGCATCCGAACTTTTTCGCTGCAAACGCCACTCCCTGGGCATGATTTCCGGCTGACGCAGTGATCAGGCCCCGAGCTTTTTCCTCATCGGAAAGCGTACTGATCTTATAATATGCTCCACGGATCTTATACGCACCGGTATGCTGCATATTTTCCGGTTTCAGATACACTTTTCCTCCTGTCTGCTCACTCAAGTATTCACTGTGGATCAGTTTTGTAGGGTTGGTCACTTTCTTGACCAGCTCACTGGCCTCTTCAAATTTTTCCAGTGTCATCATATTTTCTTCCTTCTTTCCGATATTTTATTCCTCTTCCCTGTAAAACAATGCATTTACGAACTCTTCCGAATTAAATTTCTGCAGATCGTCGATCGTCTCGCCAACACCGATATATTTCACCGGAATTCCCAGCTCCGCCTGGATTGCCACCGCAATACCGCCTTTCGCTGTTCCATCCATCTTTGTGAGGATCACTCCCGTAATCTCCGCCACTTCATTGAATTCCTTTGCCTGAGCCAGAGCATTCTGCCCTGTGGTGGCATCCAGCACGACCAGTGTCTCTCTGAACGCATCAGGATATTCTCTGTCGATCACACGATTGATCTTCCTGAGCTCTTCCATCAGATTCTTTTTATTGTGAAGCCTGCCTGCAGTATCACAGAGCAGCACATCTGCTTTTCGTGCCTTCGCTGCCGCCACGGCATCATAAATGACAGACGCCGGATCCGCTCCTTCCTGTCCTCCGATCATATCCACACCGGCACGGTTTGCCCATTCTTTGAGTTGCTCTCCAGCGGCCGCGCGGAAGGTATCTGCTGCTGCAAGAATGACACGTTTTCCCTGGGCTTTTAATTTTCCCGCCAGTTTTCCAATGGTCGTAGTCTTTCCCACTCCATTTACACCGATCACAAAAACAACCGACGTCCTGTTTTCAAATTCATAGGCGGTCTCTCCAACATCCATCTGTTCCCTGATGCTGTCGATCAGCAGCTGACGGCACTCCAACGGCTCTTTGATATGCTGTGTGCGAACTTTTTCTTTCAGGTCTTCCAGAATATCCATTGTTGCCCGTACGCCCAGATCTCCCATGATCAGAGTTTCTTCCAATTCCTCATAAAAGTCGTCATCTATCTTGGAAAAGCCGTGAAATATGCTGTCCATGCCGGATACAATATTATCTCTGGTCTTTGTAAGTCCTGACACAAGGCGCTTAAAAAAGCCTTTCTTTTCTTCCATTGTGTTACATCTCCTTCTTTCTCATTCACATTTGCTATTTATCCAGTTCGTTCTCCAGAAGATCCACAGATACCAATGTGGACACCCCTTTCTCCTGCATCGTGATGCCATACAGACGATCCGCCAGCGACATCGTACCCCGACGGTGCGTGATCACAATAAACTGAGTGTTTTCCGTCAGCTTATGGAGATACCGGGCGAACCTGGTCACGTTGTTGTCATCCAGAGCCGCTTCGATCTCATCCAGAAGACAGAAGGGAGACGGTTTCAGATTCTGAATAGCGAACAACAGGGAAATCGCAGTCAGAGCTTTCTCCCCGCCCGAGAGCTGCATCATATTCTGTAGTTTCTTTCCGGGCGGCTGAGCGATAATGCGTATGCCTGCCTCCAGGATATCCTCATCTTCCATGAGCTCCAGTGTTCCCTTTCCTCCTCCGAAAAGCTCCCGGAATACAATATTGAACTCCTCCGCAATCCGCTTGAACTGTTCGCTAAACTGCTTTCTCATAGCTGCATCCAGCTCATCGATGATCTGAACCAGGGTAGCCTCAGCCTCCACAAGGTCGTCATGCTGCCCTTTTAGGAATTCATATCTCTCGGACACATTTTTATAGTCCTCGATGGCATTGACGTTGACGGTTCCCAGCTGTCTGATCTCATTTTTCAGTGTCTGTATCTGCCGTTTCATATATGCAAGATCCGTAAGGTTCGGATTCCTCAGTTCCATGGCATGATTATATGTGATCTCGTACTCCTCCCACATATAATTCATCTGCTTTTCAGATGACGCTTCATATGATTCCTTCTGGCTGTTCAGACGGAAGCATTCTTTATCGAGAGAGGAAATGTGTTTAGAAAGTTCCTCGCGCATACGAAGAAAATCTTTATGTTTCTGATTAAGTTCATCTCTTTTCTTCGTTTGCTCTTCTATTTCCCTTCTGATCTCCTCAAAAAGTTCCTTTGAATCTTCAATAGTCTTTCTAAGATCGATAATCTGTGCTTCTTTCGCCCGTATTTCTTCGGATGCACTGTCCTTGTTCTGATCCAGTTCTTTTAGCTCTTCCTGGAATTTACCGATCTCTTCCTCGATACGGGATATATTTTCACTGATAAATTCATTCTGCTGTTCCAGGGCTGCAAGAGCCAGGTGAACCTCTTCCGACTGTTTCAGTCGGATGCTTTCCGTCTCTTTCTCCTCTTCAACCTCTCTTTGCAGACTCTCGATTCCGGCATTTAATTCCTGTTCCAGGCTCTCGGACGTCTCCAGTTCCATCTGGATGGACTCTTCATTTTCAGCAATCTTGAGAAGCTGTTTCTCCAGCGTCTGCTGCTCGTCGGCAAATCTGTCATGCCGCTCTTTTGCCTCTCTCTGACGGATCCTTGTCTGCTCCACATTCATCTTTTCTGTGTTTTCCCGTACAGATGCTCTGCGCAATTCCTTCTGAATCTCATCGATCACATTATAACAGGCGGCGCGCTCACTTTTTATGCTGCTGACCTGTTTTTCCATGTTGTCCATATCACTTTTTAACATGGAGACAGTTTTCTCAAATTCTTCTATCTCACGTCGACGGCTCAAGAGATTGCTTGAATTCTTAAACGCACCTCCTGTCATGGAACCGCCGGGATTGATCAGTTCCCCTTCCAGAGTCACGAGGCGCAGAGACTGGCGATATTTCCTCGCAATCCTGATTCCGTCGTCAATCGTCCTAACAACGATCGTCCTTCCGAGCAGCTGGTCCGCCAGGCCGTCAAAACGCCGTTCCACATGCACCAATGTGTTTGCAAGACCGATCACTCCGCTTTCTTTCAAAGCTTCCGGATTGCGGATCCCACCGCTTCCATGCATACTGGTAAGGGGAAGGAACGTTGCCCGGCCGAATTTATTCGTCTTCAGAAATGCGATCATCCGCTTTGCCGTATCTTCATTATCTGTAACAATATTCTGGATACTTCCACCCAGCGCGGTCTCAATAGCGATTTCATACTCTTTATCCACTTTAATGATATCAGCCACTACCCCGATCAGGCCTTTTTCCCTGTCTTTATTGGCCATCACTTTCCGGATACTGTTTCCGTATCCGTCATACCGCTCCGTTATATTTTTAAGCGATTCCAGCCGTGAAGATTCTCTGTGATAGGCCGTCTGCCCGATTCGGAGTTTCTCCTGTTTCTCATTGAGCTCTTTTTGAAGATGTTCGATCTTCTGCTCATTCTCCGCGATCTGAACATTATATCCGCGGATTGTTTCCTGCACCTTCTCCAGCTCTTCCTCATACTGCGTCAGCCGGTCTGCAAGCCGCTCTGCCTCCTCGGAAATTTCCAGCATATTCCGGGCAAGTTCAGCCTTTCTCACCGAAATCTGATCTTTTGTTGTATCGTAATGCTGGATCTTCGCCTTTGTGGAGGCCCTGCTTCCCAGGATATCCATGATCTCCTGTTTCTTTTCCTCAATCTGTGCCGTGTGCTCTGCAATCCGGCTCTGCACTTCGATCAGGCCTTCTTTTGCCTCCCGATCCTGTGTCTGAGCCTCCTGCAGTCTTTCCTGAACTCCGGCTTTTTCCTGATCCAGGGAACTTTTCTGTTCCTGTCTGGTTCCGATCTCTACATGAATCGTATTTGCACGGTTTCCGTAATGCTCGTCATTCATCCGCGCAGTATTAATCTGCTCCTTTAGCACATTAATCTGCCCCTCAAGCTGCTGCTTGAGAAGATTTGTCTCATTCATCTGGTTTCTGGCAGTCTCAATGGCAAGATCTATCCCTTCCACTTCTTCCTCTATGGATTCGTATTCTGCTTTCATCTTGTCATAGCGTTCGTTTGACTCTTCCATTTCAGAGGATGCGATAGTGTACTTTTCCTCCAGCTCTTTGATCCGTTCCCGCAGACGTTCTTCTTCAAGCAGGAACATATTGATATCAAATGTCTTTAGCTCTTCTTTTTTCTTTAAATATTCTTTTGCCGTTTCTGACTGTTTCTCCAAAGGTCCAAGCTGTTTCTCAAGCTCCGAAAGGATGTCGTTGACACGAGTCAGATTTGTCCTCTCTTCCTCCAGCTTCTTCAGCGAAAGATTCTTACGGCGCTTAAACTTTACGATTCCGGCCGCCTCGTCAAAAAGTTCCCTGCGTTCCTCTGGCTTTCCGCTCAAGATTTTGTCGATCTGTCCCTGGCCGATGATCGAGTATCCTTCTTTTCCGATCCCGGTGTCATAGAACATCTCGTTGATATCTTTTAACCGGCACGCAGCCCCATTGATCAGATATTCACTCTCACCGGAACGATACAGCTTACGTGTCACTGTCACTTCTTCATAATCTACAGGAAGCTTGTGATCCGAATTATCCAGAGTGATAGCAACGGAAGCATAACTGAGCGGCTTTCTGTTCTCAGTGCCGGAGAAAATCACGTCCTGCATATTTCCTCCGCGGAGCTGCTTGACTCTCTGCTCTCCGAGCACCCAGCGCACAGCGTCGGCCACATTGCTCTTTCCGCTCCCGTTCGGGCCTACGATCCCGGTGATCCCGTTATGGAAGTCAAATTTAATCTTGTTTGCAAAAGATTTGAATCCCTGCACTTCTATGTTCTTTAAATACATATGCCACCTGCTTTATCTCTGTTTTCTGAGCTTCAGGATTGCCTGATAAGCAGCCTGCTGCTCCGCAGATTTTTTCGTCCGTCCTCTGCCTCTACCATATCCTGTGCCTTTAATCTGCACTTCCACTTCAAAAGACTTGTTATGGTCAGGCCCCTGTTCACTCACCAGATGATAAGTGATCTCACCGCTCTTTTGCGCCTGCACCATTTCCTGAAGGATAGTTTTACTATCATAAAAGAGTTTCTTGTCTTCAAGATCCGTCAGTATAAACCGGTGGATAAACTCTTTTGCACTAGTAAAACCACCATCCAGATAGACTGCGCCGATCAGCGCTTCCATCGCATCAGAAGTAACAGAATCCCTCAGTCTTCCTCCTGTGGCCTCCTCGCCTTTTCCGAGCAGGAGATAATCTCCCAGGCTGATATCCCTCGCACAGAGCGCAAGAGACGGCTCGCAGACCATACTCGCCCTCGTCTTCGTCAGTTCTCCTTCCGGTGTATGAGGAGATTCATTGAATAGATACTCGCTGGAAACCAGTTCGAGTACCGCATCTCCCAGGAATTCCAATCGCTCATTGCATCTGTACTTGGGAAGATGCCTTTCGTTCGTATAGGAACTGTGCATCATGGCCTGTTCCAAGAGGGAAAAATCCTTAAACGTATATCCTGTCTTTTTTTCCAGTTCTTTTAATTTTGTATCCATATTCCTCACATTTTCTCATGAAAACGAAAAAGCCCGTGTGGGCTTTTTCGTTTCAGATTGTAGACTTTTTACTTATTCCACTGCTTTTTTGATCTGATCTAGCGCATCCTGTACAGTTACGATCTTCTCAGCCTCGTCGTTGTCGATCTCAATATCAAACTCCTCTTCGATCCCCATAATGATCTGGAAAATATCGAGGGAATCCGCGCCAAGGTCATCCACAAATGTTGTCTCCGGTTTGATCTCCTCTTTCTGAACATTGAGAACATCCGCGATAATGTCCTGAAGTTTTTCAAATTCCATAATCATATCCTCCTTGCTTTACTCGCGTTCTTTACTTTCCGCCTGCGTCTCCTGAATCGCTGCCTTTATTTTTTCATTGATCTTTTGTTCTTTAAATGTGACGCACTGGATAATAGAATTACATACTTCCGTGGAAGTAGAACTTCCATGGGTTTTGACTACGAGACCTTTCAGGCCCAGAAGAGGAGCCCCACCGTACTCGCTGGCATCAAAGTCTTTAAGCGTAGCTTTGAGCGCCGGCTTAACAAGAAGCGCGCCGATCTTACTCCGAAGATCAGTCATCATTCCCTGCTTTACCTTCTTGATCAAGGCACCTCCTACCCCTTCGTAGAGCTTAAGGATCACATTTCCGACAAATGCCTCGCAAACGATCACGTCCGCCTTACCGTACGGAATTTCTCTCGCTTCTACGCTGCCGATAAAATTGATATCTTTACATGCCTTGAGAAGCGGAAACGTCTCTTTGACGAGTGCATTTCCCTTCTCCTCCTCAGCTCCGATATTTACGATGCCGACCGTAGGATTCTTCTTGCCCATCACGCTCTCCATATAGATGGAACCCATCTTTGCAAACTGTACGAGATGCGACGGGCGGGCGTCTACATTCGCCCCGCAGTCGATCAGGAGCGATACTCCTGTCAGTGTCGGAAAAAGAGGAGCAAGCGGCGGTCTCTCCACGCCTTTGATCCTGCCCACGAGCACCTGTCCTCCCACAAGGACGGCTCCCGTGCTTCCGGCCGATACAAATGCGTCAGCCTCCCCGTTCTTCACAAGCTTCATCGCCACCACGATCGAAGAATCTTTCTTTCCCCTGATCGCCTTTACCGGCGGCTCCGCAGTCTCGATCACCTCTGTAGCATTGACGATTCTGATCTGTTCCTCAGGATAGGTATATTTATCAAGTTCTTTTTTTATAACATTCTCCTGTCCCGTCAGTAAGATCTGAATGTCTTTTCTTTTCTGTACTGCCTCTACCGCACCCTTTACGATTTCAACAGGCGCGTTATCCCCACCCATTGCGTCAAGGGCAACTTTTGTAATCTCAGACATCTTCTCTCCTCCTAACACTACTGAAATCATTCTAATGTAAAACACTATAAAAATCAATAAAAAAAAGACGCAAAACACAAAGTTTTTACGTCTTTTTACCTGTGCTTTCTGATTAGTCGACAGAGATGATCTCACGCTTGTTGTATGCGCCGCATGCCTTACATACACGATGCGGCATCATAAGCTCGCCGCACTTGCTGCACTTTACAAGGTTCGGAGCGCTCATCTTCCAGTTAGCTCTTCTCTTATCTCTTCTTGCTTTTGAAGATTTATTCTTTGGACAGATTGACATAGGTTACACCTCCTTAAAATTCTTAAATAAGTCACGGACAACTGACATTCTAGGATCAAGCCCCGGATCTTCACAGTCACAGGACCCCGTATTCAGATTCTGACCGCATACTCTGCACAGGCCTTTGCAGTCATCACGGCAGAGCACTTTTTCCGGCCACTCTGACAAAATCTCAGAAAAAAGCATTTTGTCCACGTCAAGATGATATCCGTCAATAAAGTTTGATTCATCCAGCTCCTCTGTCAGTTCTGCGTCGGAGAGACCTATGTCTACATGCTTCGTACAGTTTATCACGAAGTCATATCTGACATCCTCCAGGCATCGGTCACATGGAATCAGAACGGTAAGGGCCGTATCGGCCGTGATAAGCAGTTCCTTTCCCTTTATATGCTCTGCCCGGACGTGAACCGGCTCGCTTTTGATAACCGGATAGTCTCCGGATCTCAGATGGATCGTCTCCATCGTGAGCGGTACAGTCTCCTCCACTGTCTTATGCTGGTCTGACAAAACGTCTGATAGGTTGATTAACATAGTCGTTTTCTCCTATTCACACCTAAACCATTATATCACGGAAAATGTGTTTGTCAACCAGGAAATACACTTTATTTTACAAGCGCCAGCGTCTCTCTTGCAATCGCCAGCTCCTCGTTAGTCGGAATTACAAACACCCTTACTTTTGAGCCCGGTTTTGTAAGCTCTTGTTCTTTGCCTCTAAGACCTGTATTGATCTCTTTATCAAAATCTACTCCAAGGTAACCGAGATAGCTGCATACCTGCTCTCTTACATAATCGTCATTTTCACCGATGCCTGCCGTAAATGCGATGCAGTCCACACCGTTCATTGCAGCCGCATAGGAGCCGACGTATTTTGCAACGTTATACGAGAATACGTCCATAGCGATCTTCGCTTTCTTGTCGCCTGAATTCATCGCGTCCGTCAGATCGCGGAAATCGCTGGAAAGGCCGCCGGAAAGACCGAAGACGCCGGATTTCTTATTCAGCACATTCATCACACCTGCAATATCAAGATTTTCTTTCTGTGCGATAAACTCCATGATTGCCGGATCGATGTTACCGGAACGGGTGCCCATTACAAGACCTTCAAGAGGCGTCAGGCCCATGGATGTATCAACAGATTTTCCGTTCATGACGGCTGATACACTGGATCCATTTCCAAGGTGGCATACGATCGTCTTCAGATCCTCATAAGGCCTTTCCATAACCTCTGCAGCTCTTTTGGAGACAAAGCTGTGGCTTGTTCCGTGGAAACCATAGCGTCTCACTTTATATTTCTCATAATACTCATACGGAAGTCCGTACATATACGCTTTTTCCGGCATTGTCTGGTGAAAAGCCGTGTCAAATACAGCCACCATCGGGGTTCCCGGCATCAGTTTCTCACATGCCTCGATACCGATCAGGTTCGCCGGGTTGTGAAGAGGAGCGAGGTCATTGCACTCTGCAACTGCCTTTTTCACATCTTCCGTGATCACTACTGAAGAGGAGAACTTCTCCCCGCCGTGTACCACGCGGTGTCCTACTGCGCCAATCTCGTCCAGACTCTTCACAACGCCTGTCTCCGGATTGGTCAGCGCCTCGATCACGAACTGGATCGCCTCAGTGTGTGTAGGCATCGGCTTGTCCGACTTCTCCTTTTCACCGCCTTCCGGCTGATAGGTCAGTCTTCCGTCGATACCGATCCTTTCACAGATTCCCTTTGCCAGCACTTCCTCTGATTCTGCATTGATGAGCTGGAATTTCAGTGAAGAACTTCCACAGTTGATTACTAATACGTTCATTTTTCTTTCCTCCAAACAACTCTGATTTCTCTATCGGTTTCCATCCTGTAACTGCGCGCTGTTACTGGGCCTGCGCCTGTACGGATGTGATCGCTACCACTCCCACGATATCCTCGGCGCTGCATCCTCTTGACAGATCGTTGACAGGAGCTGCGATACCCTGTGTCAGCGGTCCGTAAGCCTCCGCCTTTCCGAGTCTCTGTACCAGCTTGTATCCGATATTTCCCGCATCCAGATCCGGGAAGATCAGTACGTTGGCATGTCCGGCCACTTCACTGCCCGGCGCCTTGGAAGCTCCGACTTCCGGAACGATTGCAGCGTCGAGCTGAAGTTCTCCGTCCAGTTTCAGATCCGGAGCGAGCTCGTGAGCGATCTTTGTTGCCTCCACGACTTTATCTACATCCGCATGCTTTGCGCTTCCCTTTGTAGAATGTGAAAGCATTGCAACGATCGGCTCGTGTCCGGTCAGTGTACGGAATGACTCTGCAGAAGAAATCGCGATATTTGCCAGTTTCTCCGGATCCGGATTCTGCTCCAGCCCGGCGTCTCCAAAGATAAATGTTCCGTGGTCTCCCATCTCGCAGTCCGGTACTACCATAAGGAAAAATGCGGAAACAAGCTTTGTTCCCGGTTTCGTCTTCAGAATCTGAAGGCACGGACGCAGTGTGTCAGCCGTAGAGTGACATGCTCCGGAAACCATACCGTCTGCATCCCCCATTTTAACCATCATAACGCCATAGTACAGGTAATTGCTAAGAAGCAGCTCTCTCGCCTGCTCTTCTGTCATGCCTTTCTTCTGTCTGAGTTCCACAAGTTTTGCAATGTAGGCGTCTGTCTTTTCATTTGTAGCCGGATCCACAAACCTGGCGCCTGAGATATCATATGTACCTCTGTTCTTTTCAATCTCCTCTTTGCTTCCGATCAGGATCAGATCTGCGATCCCCTCTTTTAAGACTGTCTCTGCAGCCTTATATGTTCTTTCGTCCTCTGTCTCCGGCAGGACAATCGTCTTTTTGTCAGCCTTTGCCCTTGCCTTGATCTCATCAATAAATCCCATGTCGTATGTGCCACCTTTCATTTTTAATCACATAGAGTTATTATAAAGCAAATTATTTTTGTATACAAGGGATTACCTCGGATTTTATCCGCATTTTATGTGCATTTTTAAGTACAATTCCACTTATATATTCCCCTCTTTTAGTTGATTGTTACAAAAATAACAATCTCTCCCCGATTTCACTCTCTCAGCCGTTTTACATCTCCTCACAGCTTAAAAAAAGCGGTCACGATATTAAAATAAACAAGAATCGTACATGTATCCAATATCGTAGTGATCAGAGGCGCTGCCATAATTGCCGGATCAAGTCCGATCTTTTTCGCCGCCAGCGGGAGCACGCACCCGATGCACTTTGCCATGATGACAACCGCGATCATCGTGATTCCCAGCGCCAGGGCCAGCATGATATTCCAGTCATACATCAGGCAGATACGGATGCCGTTTACGATCGCCAGCAGAGATCCCACGATCAGCGCTACGCGGATTTCCTTAAAGATAACCCTGAAAATATCTTTAAATTCAATCTCTCCCACTGCCAGACCACGAATCATAAGAGTAGATATCTGTGACCCGCAGTTACCACCCGTACCCATGAGCATTGGAATAAACGTGATGAGTACAGGCATCACCGCCATTGCATTTTCATAGTACCCGAGTATCTCTCCCGAAACGGTCGACGAGAGCATCATGATCATCAGCCAAGGGGTCCTGTTCTTCGCCTGCTGGAACACAGAACTCTCAAAGTAGGAGTCATCGTCAGGACTGACACCGGCCATCATACTCATATCTTCCGTTGTCTCATCCTGCAGGACAAGCATCGCATCGTCAACCGTTACAATTCCCACAAGGCAGTCCTCGTGATCGATGATCGGGATTGCCACAAGGCCGTATTTATTGATCATGTTCGCTACATGTTCCTGATCATCCAGCGTGCGGGCATAAAGTACATTTTCATCCATGATCTCCTCGATCTTACGGGATTCACCTGCGGTGAGCAGATCTTTTACATCCACCATGCCGATCAGCTTTTTCTTCTCTGTGACATAGCAGGTATAGATCGTCTCCTTATTGATGCCGACCTGTCGGATCTTCAGGATGGCATCTGCCACGGTCATCTCTTTGCGCAGGCTGATATACTCGATATTCATGATACTGCCTGCACTGTCCTCAGGATACTGGAGCAGAGCATTGATCTTCTGTCTCGTATCCTCGTCAGTAGCCATGAGCAGACGGTCTACCACGTTGGCCGGCATCTCTTCCAGCACATCCACGGTATCGTCCACATACATCTCGTCCATGACTTCTTCCAGCTCGGAATCTGTCAGAGCATTGATCAGATCCTCACGCATGTCGCTGTTCATATCCGTAAATACTTCCGCCGCCTCTTCTTTTGCCAGCAGACGGAACACCAGCGTTCTCTGTTTCTTGTCCAGCTCTTCAAAAGCATCTACAATATCCACAGGATGCATGGATTCCAGTTCTTCTTTCAGTTGTTTAAACTCATGCCCTTCCAGCAGATCACTCATGCGATCCACATCAAGCTTATAGTCTTTTTCCATGCGCTCCACCCTCTTTATGTTTTTCGTCCAAATGTTGAATCTCCCCCTATATGAACCCGCCTTTTTATAGTATAATATGGAAGAAATTGATATACAAGGAGATTCTTTATGAAAATCGTCGGACTGATCACAGAATATAATCCATTCCACAACGGACATCTCTATCATATACAGGAAGCGAAACGTATTACCGGGGCAGATACAGCCATCGTCGTCATGAGCGGCGATTACGTACAGCGCGGTGTGCCCGCCATCATGCCAAAACGTCTGCGCGCCGAGATGGCTTTAAAATGCGGGGCTTCCGCTGTATTCGAGATTCCTGTATGCTATGCCTCCGGAAGTGCGGAATATTTCGCCACGGGCGCCGTATCCCTCCTAAACGGTCTCGGAATTGTTGACTGCCTCTGTTTCGGCAGTGAATGTAATGATCTTGACGCCCTTGAACGCGTTGCAGACATCCTCTTGAACGAACCGGCAAAATACCGTTTTCTTCTGAAAAAGCACCTGAAGAGCGGACTTTCCTATCCCGCCGCACGCATGCGGGCCGTTTCCGGATACACAGAGGATGCCGCCCTCGCTGCTGTTCTCGGTGATCCGAATAACATCCTGGGTATTGAATACCTGAAAGCAATCAAAAAACTTGACAGCAGGATCATCCCCTACACGATCAAAAGAGCCGGCGCCCATTATCATGACCGTCAGCTCTCCGACGAACACTTAAGTTCCGCCTCAGCCATCCGGTCTCTCCTCGCATACTCGGGATCTGCCCTGCAGACAGACTGTTCCGGCGGCACTTTTGAAAGCCCGTCTTTTTCCGGAATACTGAACGAACTGGAAGATCAGGTGCCCTCCTGCTGTCTCGAACTTTTAAAGGATTACCACAGAGTCTCTTATCCTGTTTACCAGAATGACTTTTCGCTCATCCTGAAATACAAACTGTTAAACAAACAGCCGGACAGCCTTCTCCGCTACATGGATGTATCTGAAGAACTGGCCAACCGGATCTATGCACAACTTGACAACTATTTTAACTATAAACAATTCTGCGATCTTATGAAAACACGGGAGACAACCCATACCCGCATCAATCGTGCGTTTCTCCACATTATGCTGGGTATCAAAAAAAATGATATGTCAGAATACATCAAAGGCGGTTATCACTATTACGCCCGCCTTCTAGGAATTAGAAAAGACCGTGAAAAAATACTTGCACGCATTGCAAAAGAGAGCCCTCTTACTCTTCTCACCCGACTTTCGGAAAGCGAAAGCCTTCCCGCTATCGGCAGAAGGATGCTCAGAAATGATATCCTGGCGTCTAACCTGTACACATCCGTAGTGACGGATAAATATCGGACGGCTTATCAGAATGAATACAGGCAGCGGCTCCTTAAAATATAGATTCGTGTTTATTGAACAGACAACGCTGTAATAGTAAAGACTATACTGATCGAACAGCGGACGCAGAAAAAGAAGATACTGCAGCTATGCCGGCCCGCTTTACCTCATCCCCTCGAATCCATGTAACACAATATCAAAATGCTCGTCCATTGGAACTCGCATTTTAATATTGCTAACATGGAGAACGAGGTGTATTCGGAACGCTCCATGCCGATGCATAGCTTATGCAGTATCTTCTTTTTCTGCTGGCGCATCCGACCAGTATATTTTTAGCCGCAGTGCCATCTTTCAATAAACCCTCATACAAATCGGAAGTGACCGGAACTTCATCAATAAAGTTCATCCTTCGACCAGTTTTTTCTGATTCCATGCTTGCCGGAGAGACGCTTTATCTAAAAAACGTCTCTCAGACAACCATGAATTTACAGTCTTTTTGCAATCGCTTTGATAAACTGCTCACTATTTAATACAGTCGGATTCTCAATCGTTGTGATCAGTGCCAGGTCTTTTGTCATCTCGCCTGCCTCGATCGTATCGATCGTTGCCTTCTCCAGGCGGTCAGCAAATTCCATCAGTTCTTTATTGCCGTCCAGCTCGCCGCGTTTGCGGAGAGCACCTGTCCATGCAAAGATTGTTGCCACAGAATTTGTTGAGGTTTCCTCTCCTTTTAAATGTTTATAGTAATGGCGCTGCACTGTTCCGTGAGCTGCCTCGTACTCATAGTATCCTTCCGGAGATACAAGCACGGATGTCATCATTGCAAGCGAACCGAATGCGGAAGAGATCATATCACTCATCACGTCTCCGTCATAGTTCTTGCAAGCCCAGATATATCCTCCCTGAGATTTCATCACGCGCGCTACTGCGTCATCGATCAGTGTGTAAAAATACTCGATTCCTGCCTCTTTAAACTTCTCGTCGAATTCTGCATCATAGATTTCCTGGAAAATATCTTTAAATGTATGATCATATTTTTTGGAAATCGTATCTTTTGTTGCAAACCACAGATCCTGCTTCGTGTCAAGGGCATAGGAAAAACAGCTTCTGGCGAAACTCTCAATGGACTTGTTCAGATTGTGCATGCCCTGAACGATACCTTCTCCGTCAAAATTATGTACGAGCTCTTTTGTCTGACTTCCGTCCTCGGCCGTATACACAAGCTCCACTTTACCCGGACCCGGTATCTTCATTTCAGATCCCTTATAAACATCACCATATGCATGCCTTGCAATGGTGATCGGTTTCTTCCAGTTTTTCACGCACGGCTCAATTCCCTTTACAACGATAGGCGCACGGAATACTGTTCCGTCGAGGATTGCACGGATTGTTCCATTCGGGCTTTTCCACATCTCTTTTAAATTGTACTCATCCATACGCGCTGCATTCGGAGTGATCGTCGCGCACTTTACGGCCACTTTATATTTTTTTGTTGCCATCGCGGAATCTACCGTAACCTGATCGTTTGTCTCGTTCCTGTGCTCAAGGCCCAGATCATAATACTCTGTCTTAAGATCGATATATGGAATGAGCAGCTCATCCTTGATCATCTTCCAGAGAATCCTTGTCATCTCGTCTCCGTCCATCTCTACCAACGGTGTCGTCATTCTAATTCTTTCCATTGTCTGTCTCCTCCTGTTCTTTTTCATAACAGCATAGCTGAACTGTTGCTCGTTCCTAAACTGACGTGTTCTTCGGCGCAATACCCTGTTTTTTCAGATTCTGCATTACGTGTATGATATGTTCGTTTGCAAGCTGTTCCGCCATCTCTGCATCGCGCTCTTTGATCGCCCGCAGGATCTGACGATGCTCTCTTATAGATTTTCTTGCCCTCTCTTCCGAAACAATAGATGACTTTCTCGCCATCTGTACATAATTATGGAAATCTGTCAGAACATGGCTTAATATCCTACTTCCCGAGGCCTCATAGAGAATTGCATGAAATCTGCCGTCCAGAGCAGCCACCTGCTGTACACTGAACCCGCTCTCCCTGTTCATCTGGAACTCAGAGAGCATCAGTGTCTCTTCCAGTTCATCGAGCTGCTTCTCTGTGATATGCTCCGTAGCCCATCTGGCGCACAGGCCTTCCAGATGTGACCGCACCATATAGATATCCCATATATCTTTCTGGCTGATTCCCGTCACATAAGCTCCCCTGTTGGGAATGATCGTTACGAGTCCTTCCAGCTCAAGCTGACGCAGAGCTTCCCTGACGGGAGTACGGCTTACGCCCAATTCTTTGCCGATAGTATTCTCTCTGAGTTCATCATTTTCTTTATATTTTCCATTTAGGATATCCTCACGGATTTTCTGGAAAACACGTCCGCTCAAAGAATGATCCTGGTATTCTTCCATTCTGAAGTCCTCCTGGTCATAATGTAATATGCAGCTCTTTGCACACACTTTCTATTTTGTCAATTAATTCTTCATCTGTCAAGACCGTAACTCTTCCGTCTTCATATTCTTTGTCCACACTTGCCTTTACCTTCTGCACCAGTTCAGAGTTCTTATCCACTTCCTGTTCACCGGACAGCCTATAATATGTATTGATCCAGTAAGCAATACCTGCCGCACCTGAAGTATTCGAAACTGATACAAGGGCCGGACGATTCAGAAACTTATCCGTATCAAATATATTGTAGATCTCCTCATTCTTAAGCATTCCGTCCGCATGGATCCCCGCTCTTGTAACATTAAAATTCTTCCCTACAAATGGC
>DWXI01000081.1 GCA_019119265.1 Candidatus Mediterraneibacter intestinigallinarum
GTACTGCTTGTCCTGTCGATCTTCTTCCTGTTCCCGGTCATCTGGATGCTTGCCAACTCCTTTAAACCGGATGCGGCGATCACCGCGGACATGAACTCCATCGCAGCATTCATCCCGCCGGCGCCCGGCGGAAACTTCTTCGACAACTACGTTTCAATCATCACGGACACGAGCTTTCTGAGATATATGGGAAATACACTCCTCTACGCGGCTATCCTGATCGTCTTAAGCATCGTCGTAAACGGCCTTGCCGGATACGCCCTTGCGAAGATTAAATTTCCGTTCCGCGACCAGTGGCTTATGATCATCATTATGTTGCTCATCGTGCCGACAGAAACGGTCATCACGATCCACTTCCTGATCATCGCGAAAGCAGGACTTTTAAATACGATCGTAGGCTATATCCTGCCGATGATCGTGAACCCGTTCAACATCTTTCTGTTCCGTCAGGTGTTCGTCAGCCTGCCAGACGATGTGTACGAGGCAGCACAGCTTGACTTCTGCGGTCCGGTGAAATACTTCTTCACCATGGTACTGCCGATGTCAAAGACAGTCGTGGCAACTGTCAGTGTATTCACATTCCTGAATGTGTGGAACGACTACCTCTGGCCGTCGCTTGTATTTACATCGAGCAATCTTCTGACGGCTCAGATTGGTCTGAACTCCATCACATCCAACGAAAACACAACGATGGGGCAGACACTTGCAGTCATCACACTTATTACGATACCAGTCATCATCATCTACTCCCTGTTCTCCAAACAGATCGTAGAAGGTGTCACATCAACAGGTTCAAAGGAAGGATAAGAAAATGAGTTTTATAGAATTTAAAAATATTTGTAAAAAGTATCCCGGTTCAGATAAAAACACAGTGGACAATTTCAACCTCGATATTGAAGAAAAAGAATTCATCGCTTTCGTCGGACCTTCCGGCTGCGGAAAATCAACGACTCTCCGCATGATCGCAGGATTTGAGGAAATCACCGGAGGCGAGCTCTACATAGACGGGAAAAAGGTAAATGAAGAAGCACCAAGAGACAGAGGCATCTCAATGGTATTCCAGAACTATGCGCTCTATCCGCACATGACAGTTGAGAAAAATATCGGCTACGGTCTGAAAAATATGAAGATGCCGGCGGATCAGATTAAAAAGAAAGTGGACTGGGCAATCAAGATTCTCGGACTGGAAGAGTACCGCTACCGCAAACCGAAGAACCTCTCCGGAGGACAGCGCCAGAGAGTTGCGCTTGGCCGTGCCATCGTGAAGAACTCCAAAGTGTTCCTCATGGATGAGCCGCTCTCCAACCTGGACGCAAAACTCCGTGTCAGCATGAGAACAGAGATCAGCAAACTTCACCGTGAGATCGGTGCTACTACGATCTATGTCACACATGACCAGGTGGAAGCCATGACAATGGCAGACCGCATCGTAATCATGAAAGACGGCGTGATCCAGCAGGTCGGAAAACCGATGGAACTCTACGACCACCCGAAGAACCAGTTTGTGGCCGGATTCATCGGCTCCCCGCAGATGAACTTCTTTGATGTTGTTGTTGATGGCAATACGGTGAAATTCAGCGACGGAAACACCATCACACTCTCTGAAGGAATGGTGAAGAAACTGAACGGACGTCAGGGCGAGATGATTCTCGGCATCCGCGGCGAGGATATCAAGATGGACGCCCAGAATCTGGAACTTGGAAGTGCAAACAAGCAGCACGCAGTCATCACGGATACAGAGGTCATGGGAAATGAAAACAATCTCTACTTTAACTTCGGCGGCGCTCAGGCTGTTGCCCGCGTATCCAAGTACGAGATCAGCCAGATCGGCGACAGGATCGACTTCGTATTCATGCCGTCAAAGATGCATTTCTTTGACAAAGAGACAGGAATCAACTATACAGAATCGTAAGCAGTAATTATGGAGGCAGTATGAAAAGACAGACATTACACTTAAAAGCACCGGACAACTGGGTAAACGATCCGAACGGCTTTATCTACTACAAGGGATACTACCACCTTTTCTATCAGTATTTTCCCTACGAGCCACGCTGGGGAACCATGCACTGGGGCCATGCAGTGAGCAGGGATCTGGTTACATGGGAACACCAGGGGCTCGCCCTCTATCCAACCACCCGCGCGGATCAAAATGGCTGCTTCTCCGGAAGCGCCATTGAGGAAGACGGGAAGCTGTATCTCGTCTATACGGGCGTTCGCTATGAAATCGTCAATCCTGACGATCCGCACACCTGTCTGAATGAACAGTTTGAGTCCGCCCAGCTTATGATCTCCTCTGATGATGGATTCAGCTTCGACAATGAGCACGGCAAGGAAATCATCATTCCCCCTGTCACAGATCCGTCCATCGGGAACCGTACCCACACAAGAGATCCAAAGATCTGGCGTGGAAAAGATGCATGGTATCTGATCCTCGGCAGTACTGTTGAGGAAAAGTATGGAGAAGTCCTCTTCTACCGGAGCGAAGATCTCCACACATGGACCTATGTAAACAAGGCATGGAAAGGTCCCAAATACGGATGGATGTGGGAATGCCCGGACTACTTTAAGACAGATGGCGGGGAGGTCCTGATGCTCTCCGCGATGAAGCTCCTTCCGGATCATGTAAAAGAGAGAAACCAGTCCATCTGTTTCCCTGTAACTTTCGATGAGGCATCCTGCAGGCTGCAGATTCCCGACGCATACCAGTACCTTGACTACGGTCTGGATCTCTACGCCCCGCAGACTACAGTCGATAAAGACGGACTTCGCACTATGATCGCATGGGTGAGGATGCCCAGAGTAACAGAGGAAGGATGGATCGGAATGTTCTGCTCTCCCCGTGTGGTGGAAGTCGTAAACGGTCACATATACTTCCGTATGCATCCAAACATCCGGAATGCATATTCCAGAGCTGTACGTGATGTAAAGGACGTATCGGACGACGGATATATGGCTTCCTTTGACCTCGAAGACGGCGAGACAGCAGATATCGGCGGATTTATCATCTCCCGGAAAGGAAATCGCATCGTAACTGACCGCTCTTCCGTATATCCGGCTTTCGAAGGCGCGCATCTCATATCAGAGACTCCGGACCTCAAAGGCGGCTGCCATCTGGACGTGCTCGTTGATCCACACCTTGTCGAAGTATATATAAACGACGGCGAATATGTGATCAGCAATGCTGTATATAATCTCGGAAACGAAATACGCTGCGGAGAAGATAAAAATATCCTGCTGTACATTACAGCTATATAGGAAAACCAAAGATACAGTTCGTGCCCGTCAAACCAAACAGCACATTCTCTTAAACCTTGCGCCTCTTTTCCAAACGTAGTAAGATGGAACTACGTTCGAAAAGGAGGCGTTTCTATATGGAAAAGAAATGTACGACAAAGTTTGAAGAATTCGAAAATGTAATCGCGCGTCTGAGAGCTCCGGACGGATGCCCGTGGGACCGCGCGCAGACACATATGAGCCTGAAAAACACCTGTATCGAAGAAGCCGCGGAAGTGATCTGCGGGATCAACATCCTCGATCAGACCGGAGATGCCGACAATCTGAAAGAAGAGCTTGGCGATCTCCTCATGCAGGTCGTACTCCACGCCCGGATTGCGGAAGAGGAAGGGCTTTTCACAATGGACGACGTGATCCAGTCCATCATCGACAAGATGGTCCGCCGTCACCCGCACGTCTTCGGAGATTCGGACGGTCCGGGCACGGACGGATCACAGGCAAGCTGGGATGAGATCAAACGACAGGAAAAACAGGGGAAGGAATGGACAGAAGAATACCTTCCTGATGCCTTCGAGGAGGCGAAAGAACTGATCGAGGCGGCAAAAAAACGCAAGGGATTTGATACAAAAAAGGCGGAGTGACATACACTCGCGCCTTTTCCTCTTATGATGGATTTCACTTTTTATCGTATGGCTGTATCAGATAATATTCCGCACTGAATGGCTTCAGATTCAAAGTGGCAATTTCCTTTTTCGCTTTTATTATCTTCTCTTTCTTCTCCTCCTGACTGCCATACGCCTTATACTCGCTGCTGAATACTCTTTTCAGAGTCTTTTTATCCTCGCATTTGATCTCAATCTCCTGCTCCTTATCCGAGAAGTTAAAGACTGCCATGATCCGCTCCTTTTCACTTCTCCGCTCAAATGCATACACACATTGATCCTCCGCATGACATTCCAGCCACTCAAATCCTTCTGCATCATAATCCATTTCAGAAAATGCCGGGTGTTCCAGATAGAAGTGGTTCAGGTCTTTCATAAATCTGTGGAAATCCTGATGAGCCGGGAAGTTCAGAAGATTCCAGTCCAGTTCCCTCTTTTCATCCCACTCCCGGAAATGCCCGATCTCATTTCCCATAAAGTTGAGTTTCTTACCCGGATGAGCGTACATATACATATAAAACGCTCTCGCCTGAGGGAATTTCTGCTCGTAATCGCCGTACATTTTCTGAAGGATCGTCGCCTTGCCATGGACGACTTCGTCGTGTGACAAAGGCAGCAGATAGCGCTCGTCATAATAGTACATCATAGAAAATGTCAGCTTATGATAGTCTCTCGTACGATACTCAGGCGCTGTACGGAAATAGTCCAGAGTGTCGTTCATCCAACCCATGTTCCACTTGTAATCAAATCCAAGACCGCCCTCTTCCAGCGGTTTGGTCACGCCCGGGAATGATGTGGAATCCTCTGCCGCCAGTATAACGGACGGATGCCGCTCCTTTAATCCCTGATTCATATACCGCAGAAATTCCACCGCATTTGAGTTGACGCCCCGCTCCGGCATTCCCTGCCAGTAGATTGCGCGGCTGATCGCATCCATGCGTAGTCCGTCCATATGATATTCATTCAACCAGTATTCTGCCGCAGACTGCAGGAAACTTCTCACCTCACCGCGGGAGTGCATAAAGTTTCTGCTCCCCCACTCACTGTCTCCCACATCAGAATGCGGATACTCATACAGCGCCGTCCCGTCATAATTTGCCAGTGCATAGCCATCTACGGCAAAATGAACCGGAACAAAATCAAGAATAACGCCGATATCATTTTCATGGCACCGATCAACAAAATATTTCAACTGATCCGCCGTTCCATATCTTGAAGTGGGGCTGAAAAATCCTGTTCCCTGATAACCCCAGGACTCATCGCACGGATATTCGTTCAGCGGCATAATCTCAAGATAGTTGTATCCGTTCTCCTTCAGATACGGGAGCAGTATATCCGCCATTTCTTCATAATCATACCATGCGTCCGGTTCTTCGGACGGCTTCCTGAAAGAACCGAAGTGCAGCTCATAGACATTCAGCGGAAGCTTACTGTGATCCGACCTCTTCTTCATCCATTTCCCGTCATGGAACTTATACGCATCCATATCCCTGATAATGGACGCCGTATTCGGCCGCAGTTCCATCCCGTATCCGTACGGGTCACAGTGGTCGATACAGTTCCCTGCCCGGTCATAGATGCGGTACTTGTACATCATACCGGGCTTCGCCTCTTTTGATATCATCTCCCAGAAATTGCCGTCATGCACTTTCTCCATCGGGGTTTCCGTCCACCCGTTGAATTCCCCGATCACAGAAATTCTTGAAGCCGACGGTGCAAAAGTCCGGAATACGACTTCTTCTACTTTACCATTTTTCCCTCTACTAATATGCGCCCCCAAATACTTGTACGCATCAAAAATCTTTCCTGTGTAAAACCCGTAAAAATCCATAATTTTACCTCTTTCCGCTCATAATTAATCGACAGCAGTTGTTTTTTATCCTATAATCAGAGTATACGCTAAAAGGCTGAAAATCCACCGGCAATTTCAGATATTAGTCTGATAAACAACTTATGTCTTAAAACTGTCGGGTAAATCATATAACTACAGATTATTAAAAAGAAACGCGCACACAGAAATGAGGTATACACATATGAATATCTGTCTGATAAAAGCAGACCCGGCCAAAAAGGAAATTCTGTTCCGTCTTCTGCAGTATTCTCTTTTTGAAGAAAGCCTGCACGACCAAAATACAATAAACGAAGACGCATTATTTGATTATCCGTGGTTTGACCTGTATTTTACAGAAAAAGACCGGGATGCCTTCTTCATACATGAACAGGACACCAGCCGTCTGCTTGGATTTGTAATGATCAATACTTTCCTGCAAAAATCCCTCACCGGACACAGCATTGCAGAATTTATGATCCTCCCTTCTTTCCGCAGGAATCACGTCGGCAGAAAGGCTGCCTTCCAGTGTTTTGAGATGTATCCGGGAAACTGGGAAGTCTCTCCGTCTTTCGGAAGCCGGCAGGCATATCTGTTCTGGAAAAATGTAATAGGGACGTATACAGACGGAAACTACAGATATGAAGACGGTATCTTCATCTTTGACAGCCGTATCAGCACACAAAATCAACTGTAAATTCTATGGGCAAATACGTGCCCGCCGCATATTTACAGAGTGGTCTCGGAAACTCTTG
>DWXI01000082.1 GCA_019119265.1 Candidatus Mediterraneibacter intestinigallinarum
TACACTGCGACTTATAACGTAAACCGGAAGAAAGGGAAAAAAGCACTGAATCTATTTAAGAAAAACCGCAAAGCTCATAAGGTTGATACGCAAAAGGCGCGGAACGATATGCAGATTATCCTTGAAATCGAAGAAAAGGAAGGAAAAGGATGGGTAGATAAGATATACAAAGCAGCAGGATTAAAACGCAGGGAGAAGGTGTGATATGGCTGATACAACGTTAAGCGTAAAATTGACAGGGGATTCCAGCGGCCTTGATAGAGCGATTAAAAACGCAAATAAGGCAATAAAGAGTTTTTCCAGCACATTTGACAGCATAGGGAAGAAAATATCCTCTGTCGGATCCACGCTCACTGATAAGATCACAAAACCTGCCCTTGCCGCTACATCGGCATTATCAGGAATTACACTTGTAAAAGGATTCGGCCGTCTTGTTGGCATTGATGATGCAAGGGCAAAACTTTCAGCACTTGGAAATGACGCACAAACGGTTGAACAAATTATGGATTCTGCGCTTACGTCTGTAAAAGGTACATCTTTCGGATTAGAAGAGGCAGCAACTACGGCGGCGAATGCTGTCGCGGCAGGAATAAAGCCAGGACAAGAACTAACCGACTATTTGACCATGACAGCAGATGCGGCGGCTATAGCGGGAATTTCAATGTCCGAAATGGGATCTATTATTAATCAGGTACAGACCGGACAGACTGCGTATACTGAGGATCTGAACCAATTAGCAGACCGAGGACTTCCGATATATCAGTGGCTTGCAGATGAAGCAGGTGTCGCAGCTTCACAGGTCAAGGCACTTGCTTCTGACGGGCAGATTTCGTCTGAGATGCTGTTTAATGCTATTCAGAATAATATAGGCGGAGCGGCTCAGATCATAGGTGAAAAATCATTTTCTGCCGCTCTTGCTAATATTGGAGCATCCATTTCCCGTATTGGCGCAAACTTTCTTGATGCGGGAGGACAAGGCGGAGGTTTTTTTTCACAGTTAAAACCGCTTATGTCAGACTTCAACGCGAGCTTGTCCACACTTGAGACAAAGGCATCTGAATTAGGCGTGAAGTTTGGTGCTGCTTTTGCAAGCATCGTGCAGAAAGTTCAGCAGGTAAAAGCCCAGTTTGATTCACTGTCTCCGACCACACAAGGGATTATCATAAAGGTTGCCGGGATTGGCTCTGCAATTGCCGTTGGAATAGGGCCGGCATTAAAGGTGATCGGTCCGCTTGTGAGCGGTTTTGGGTCGGTAGTGAAAGTGTTAAGTCTTTTTGCTTCTCCGATTGGAGTAGTTGTAACGGCTATAGCGGCATTAGCTGCGGGCTTTTCATACCTTATGCAGACGAATGAAGGATTTAGAAATACGGTGATGTCTATTATCAATGCGGTGCTTCCGGGGATACAGTCGTTAATTTCTGTGTTGTCTGCGAATTTGATGCCCCTATTCCAAACAATTATAACAACCGTGGCGGGGATTGCATCGGCAGTTATCCCGGCTTTCCAGTCGGCACTTGCAAATCTTGTGCCGGTTATTATACAGATAGTAAATACGATTTCAAACATTGCAGCAACGGTTTTGCCGGTCATTATAAGCTTGATTAATCAGCTTGCCCCATTCTTGGTTCAGCTTGCCGATGTTATCGGACAGATTTTTGCTGCACTTGCTCCGATGATTGCGCAGCTTGTAAATACGCTTTTTCCAGTAATACAGAATATTATTACAGTCATTTCAAATGCTGTACAGTCAGTTATGCCGGCGGTTGTGGCTATACTCAATGTAATCATGAGTGTAATACAGGCGCTTGCGCCAGTGATTATGGATATCTTATCAGTTGTGATTTCTGTCGTATCCAATATCATATCGACAATATCCCCGATTATTTCATTTGTCGGTATGGTGATATCACAGATCATGGCCGTGATAACTCCAATTGTTACGTTTATTGCAAATATTATAGCAACAATTATACAAGTAATCGGCACTATTCTAGGAACTGTAACGGGTATATTTTCTACAGTGTACAGTATTATTTCTGGCGTGTGGTCAAATATATCACAGTTTATATCCACAGCTATAAATGCAATCAGTACTATCATTTCTGGAATTACTAATACGGTAGGTGGAGTATTTAACGGTATTTACTCTGTTGTGTCGACAATTATGGGAAAGGTGAGGAATTATATAACAAGTGTCTTTAATGGGATAAAAACCGCCTGGAATGGTTTGACTTCATTCGTATCCGGAATATTTTCAGGAATAGGGTCTGCAGTGAATGAGCTTGTTTCACAAGTAAAAGGTTTTGTTAATGGCGTAATTAGCGGCATCAACGCTGCAATCGGTCTTATCAATATGATCCCTGGAGTGAGTATAGGGAGAATCCCATATCTGGCACACGGTACTGACGACTGGCAGGGCGGTTTCGCATACATGAACGAGGGGGGAAGAGGAGAACTTACATATCTGCCGAATGGGGCACAGGTGATACCTCACGATATATCCGTGAAATACGCGAAAGAAGCAGCACGTAATGCGAATGATGCAGAGCCTTTATCGCTTGAGGGGCTGTATGAAGGTATATCTGTTATTGTGAATACTTATCCACAATTTGACGGAACGCCGCTGAAAGAGACATTCAGTGATTACACGATTAAAAAAATCGGAAATCAGCAAAGATCAAATCTCAGATCAAAAGGGGCTTATGCATAGATGAGTCACGGGCGCGATCTTTCGCGTCTGTGGCGATTGTAAGGAGCATGAATATGGAAGTAAAAATTGAATTAGACGGGTTGCAGAAGCTTGAGAAAAAATTAGATAGACTGAATCATATTCTCCATGATGCCGTAATAAAGAAAAATACAGAAGAGATGCTTAATCGAGCGAGACAGCCCGGGGGAACACCGGTTGATACTGGAGAACTCAGGGCTTCATCTGTAGCTTACCCGTCTGAGGGGATTATGGGATATACTGCTGAATATGCTCCACACGTTGAATACGGGCATCGTACTCAAGACGGCGGATATGTGGAGGGGCAGCATTTCCTACAAAAGAATGCCGATACGCAGAAAGAAATACTGCGTCAGGATTATTTGAAAGCTATTGAGAAAGAAATTAAAGGATAAAGGTGGGAGGATATGCCGATAAAGCTGAGACTTAAAACGCCAACGGAAGTTCGCAGAGCGCTTGCGAAAGTGGCAAATATGACCGCAAACGGAGAAATGGACACTAAGACGGCAAACACTATCATATTGGCTTGTAACGCGATTCTCGGGGCAATCAGGACGGATGAACAGCAGAAGAAAATTGATGAACTTGAGATTTTACTCAAAGATATAGAAAAGGGGCGGTGACATGGACAGGATAGACAGGCTGTATCTTGCGGCTCTGGATCTCGTACCGGCGCATATAAAAGCATACGTGAATATTGACGGAAAGGTTACTGCGTTACCTGTCGCGGAGATAAGAGTTCTACTGGATGATGAGAAGATCACTCATGCAGATGTCGGTGACATCATACCGGAAGGAAATAACCTGAAAGATTTTGATGCATGGTTAAGCATCATAAAGGATATGGCACAGTTGGAAGATAATTCTAAGTAAGGAGTGTGCGGAATGACAAATGAACAGCTTGTGATCAGGGTAAAGGGAGGCGATAACACCGCCGGGAATATGCTGGAATTGTGGGAGCAAAACAAAAGGTTTATATCCGCGATCGCGCGGAAGTATTCGGCCGGGGCAGAGATGGAGGATCTGGAGCAGGAGGGCTATATTGCCCTGTGTGAGGCGGTAAGACATTATGATCCTGGCCGAGGAATGTCATTCATCAGCTATGCGTCATTCTGGATCAAGCGCCGGATGCGGATCTGCGCGGACAACAGCCGGACAGTGCGCCTGTCATTCAACGCAGGGGATGAAGTCCGGCAGTACCAGAAAATCATGAGGGAATACCGGCAGGAGTACGGCTGTGATCCCTCAGATTGGGAGCTGTGTGGCTTCTTATACGTCAGCCGGGAAAAACTCGACCAGATCAGGAAAGCAGCTCAGATGGGCAATATCCGAAGCCTTGACGAGCCGGTTCAAGGCGTGGACGGAGATATCAGCATCGGGGATACCGTGCCATCTGGTGAGAACATGGAAGAGGAGGCTATCAGGGAGATTGATAAGGAACGGATGAAGCGGGAACTGTGGCTTGCTGTGGATCAGCTCCCCGGAGATCTGCCTGCTGCGGTCCGTCTCAGGTACGAGAACGGGCTGACACTGGAGAAGACAGGGCAGGCACTGGGCGTGAACCGGGAGAGGGCGCGGCAACTTGAGAGCAAAGCGTTCCGGATCCTGCGACAGCCCCATAGATGCAGAGTGTTCCGGGGATATTTTGAAGAATACCTCTCAGCCGCTCCGATCCATCACGTAGGAGTCAGCAGGTTTAAGGAAACATGGACCAGTGAAGTTGAAAGAGAAGCCCTCAGATGGGCAGAGAAGGAGCTGGGGTATATTTGATGAAGAATCATGAAGGGTATCACGACCCGACGGCAGGAAAGGCGATCAGGCGGGCTCACAGGGCAAAGCGCCGTGGCGGAGGTAGCAAAACGCGACCTTTAACCTTCAGGGTCGGGGAGCTGCCGGGGTTCCTGGCGATACTGAAATGATACTATTATTTTGTGTAAAGAGTGAAATTGAGCATATTTTTTAGTGATATGGGCTTTATGAACATTAAAAACACTGTGAAAAGTACAGAAAAATTGTATGCGCAAAGTTATGAAATAATGCTGAAATAAGATGAAAGAAAGCCGAGAACCCCTGAAAAGAGGGAACTCGGCTTTCTTTATATATTATTTGCAAGATAGTTCAGATACAGCCCACTGTCGGTAATTCGTTCCACCCGCTGCAGTGTGAACTCTACGGGAATATCGCCGCCGTTACCCGTGCTTTCTGGCAAATAGGCGAAAAGCGAGGCGTTTCCCCTGCTCCCGTCTGTTACAGGAGCAAGGAGCAGGCTGAGCTCATCGACCATGCCTGCCTTCAGAAAACTCCAGTTTGCGATACCGCCGCCACAGAGCAGTAACTTTTTAATATGGAAGAGGCTGTAGAGCTTTTCCATCGCTATCTGGCAGTCCAGTTCCTCTCTTCCGGCGATGACATAGGAGACGCCTTTTTCTCTAAGATAGGCCTTATATGCATCCGGTGTGGCTTCGGTGAGGAGCTCGATCACGTGAGAATCTCTTCCGCGGATATTGAACGCTCCGGAATCCCATCCGATCTCACCTGATGTATCAATTGAAACATAATATAATTCGGCGTGATCATCAGCCACGAAATCATCTTTCAGAGCTGCCGTATTCCCGCGCCAGACTTCCTGCTGACTGCGTACCCATAAATGGTCCGTTGATTTTCCCGTCCAGAGAACTCAAAATATGACATATTACATAAGGTCTTTTCATATAAAACTGCTTTCTTACTGCCAGATCCAGCAAAGTCCGTTATAGAAATACTCCATCGCGTACTCTCCGCTGTGGACCCCGCCGTCCTGTTCAAGGAAATAGAGATTACCTTGTCTTTCATTGTCAGCATAGCGGAATGTGCCGTCGTCTACATCTGCCATTGCTTCAATCTGGTTCTTAAATGCGGAATATGCAAAATCATCTGTGCCGGAAGCTGCGAAAATAAAGAAATCATTCCATTCATGGCCGGAATCCCGCACGATATCCGCCATATATTCACCGTCGGAAGTAAGGTTCCCGCTGGACGGCAGAAAATAGCGGAAATAGTCAAGGCAGTACTGGAATGTATGCCATGTGGCGACAGACCCCATAGAGAAACCGCAGAAAGCACGGTGATCCCGGGATGCGCTTTGCTGGGGTTAGATAGCGATACTTTTTACATCTACCATGTTACGGCGGTCATGGTTGACAACTTGCGTCGGCTCCTGCTCGGTATCAACCTGTCCGACAAAGCTGTAATGGATTTCGATTTTCCGGGTGTTGGTTTCCCGGTCTAATTCATGTATCAAAATACGGTCGATAAACTCATGGACGTTTTCATAGGTCAATTCCTGTATGTCGCTGTATTTCCCGACAATCTGAATAA
>DWXI01000083.1 GCA_019119265.1 Candidatus Mediterraneibacter intestinigallinarum
GGATTGCATAGAGCTTTCCCTGTTCCATCTGGACATTTATGCCACGCAATACTTTTCTTCGATTATCGTAGGTATACCCTACGTTTTTTACTTCCATGATGCTCATACTGTTTACCTCGTTTCTTTATCTATTTCTTTACTCCATCTGTGACAAAATGGCTTTCGGTTTCATCCGCATGACCGGAATGCACGACACCAGCACCGCTATGATAAGCAAGCCCGCTCCGGCAGCTGTGACCAGAACAAAATGCTGGGGCGTAACAATGACGTTCTCAGCCGCCTTTCCAAACAGTGTGCCTAGAGTCCCCGCCATTTCCCGGCTTGCCAGATATGCCAGTGGAAATGCTACTATAGCAACCAGGCAAATCTCCAGCATTTGCTGCAAGAGGACTGCATACTTTTCAATCCCCACTGCCAGCAGGATCCCGATTTCCCGTTTCCGGCTTCGGATAGACATGGAAAGGATCAGGATGATCAGTACCATGCTCACCACGGTAATCATTACAATCAATGTTGTAACCAAAGTGGTGGTATCCGAGAGAGAGCTGGAAATACGCTCATATACCTCGTTGTTCACTGTGATGTAGTAGGAGTTCCAGTCGATAGAGGTGCTGTCCTGGACTTTCTGGACAATGCTTTCCAGCTTAGCAGCGTCCGAAACGAAGAAATCTACGGAAGTAATCCCATTCCCTTCGCTTGCCGTATAGGGCGCAGAGATAGCGGACATGGTATCCATATCTACAAAGACATATTCCTCATAATCATAAAAGGTCGAGGGCCTTGCCATCGTTGCCTGTTCGTCATTATCATCCGCAATGACCTCAAACAAGCCCGCAATCTGGCACTCTACCAGAGGATCATCCGGATTTCCATTTTTTACTTCCAGGGTATCGCCAATAGACAGTCCATATTTCTCAGCAAGCCCTTCGTACAAAATGATTCCACCATTGCCATCCGTCACATGGCGGCCTTCAGTCAGACGGAGGGCTCCACTAAGGAACAGTGGAGAATACTCCGAATCGAAACAACCTGTTGCATAAAAAAGGTCTGCTACACCTTCTCGTTCATCCGTCCCTTTCATCAAAGTATCCTGATGATAGATATTCGCAATCGTATATTGAGAAGTGTTATAGGATTCTACGCCATCAATAGCGGCGATCTCCTCAATCATCTCATCTGTGACAGGCTGCAGGGTATAGCCGTTGTTGGCATTGACAGTAAAACTGGCTCCTGTCACGCCCCGCAGTTCTTCCGACTGCTCCTCCTGTGCGTCTGCAATCGCCAGCCCGGACAGCACCAACGTCGTAATAAAGAGAAGCAGGCAGAAAAGTAGCAACGTCTTTTTCCATTTTCGGACGGTATGTAAAACCGCCCGTATTCCTAAATTCGTTTTGTGGTTCATATCTTGTCTCCTTTATTCCATCTGGGATAAGATCTGCTTTGGTTTCAGCCGCATGGCCGAGATGCTGGATATCAGAACTGCTGTAATCAGCAGAATACCGCCCCCGACAGCAACCAACAAAAAATGCTCCGGCAGAACGATTACGCTTTCTGATGCCTTTCCAAACAGCGTTCCCAAAGTACCGACCACCTGCTGACTGCATACGTAGGCAAGAGGGAAAGCCGGCACGGCGATCAGCAACGTTTCCAATACATACTGGAGAATAACTGCTGGCTTGGCAATCCCCACTGCCATCAGGATGCCGGTTTCTCTCTTTCGGCTGCGGATGGACATGGAGAGAATCAGAGTAATCAGTACCATGCTCACTACCGTAATGACTACAATAAGCGTTGTTACCAAAGTATTGGTATCGGAAAGTGCGCTGGAAATATTCTGATATACTTCGTCATTGGCAGTAATGATAAAGTTATCCCAGTTAATAGAATCAATATGTTGCACGTTCTTTATTACATTGTCTAATTGAGTAGCGTCCTCCACAAAGAAAAAAGCTCTTTCAATTCCATCATCTGAATAATTTACTGCCAATGCCTCCATAACACTGTTACTACAGAAAGCATATTGATTATAGTCCCAATAGGTAGACGCATCGTACATATTTACTGTGTCGTCCTTGTCCGCCACAATGTCAAATACTCCTATAAGCTCCATCTCAACCTCTGGATCGTTATACTCAGGGTTAATAATCCCTGTGATTTTGTCTCCTATTTTTAATCCGTTTTTTTCAACGCTTTCCCGGCTGAGAATAATTCCATTTGTTATGTCCTCTGTAATATGAGAACCTTCAACAAGCTCAAATCGTCCAGATACAAATAAACTATTAAATTCAGAATTATATGCGCCATAAGCATAGTAGGCGAATCCGTCTGGGCTAAGGCTAAGATTATTCCCTCCTTCATCGTACAGGGTAGGCACACCGCCATTTGACGCATCGTACCCAGTGATACCTTCCACCGAAGCGATTTTTTGAATCATATCTTTAGTGATGAGTTCTTGCGTACTATAAGTACCGTCGCTGCCACTTGACCATCCACCTGTAGACAAATTTCTCTCCACAGTAAAGCTGGCTCCGGTTGTCCCACGCATTTCCTCAGTCTGCTTCTCCTGAGCATCAGCAATCGCCAGACCAGATAATACAAGTGTCGTAATGGACAGCAGTAAGCAGAACAGAAGTAATGACTTTTTCCATTTTCGAGCTGTATATAAAAAGGCCCGTATTCCTAAATTCATCCTGCACCTCCTTTACTCCATCTGGGATAAGATCTGTCTCGGTTTCAAACGCATCGCAGGAATCCCAGACAGCAGCACTGCCATGATCAGCAGGATGCACCCTGCAATAGTCACCAACATAAAATGCTCTGGCGTGACAATCACATTTTCTGCCGTTTTCCCAAACAGTGTTCCCAAGGCACCCGCCACCTGCTGACTGCATACATAAGCCAGAGGGAAGGCTGGTACAGCGATCAGCAATGTTTCCAGCAGGTACTGCAGAACGACTGCCGGCTTTGCAATTCCCACTGCCAATAAAATTCC
>DWXI01000084.1 GCA_019119265.1 Candidatus Mediterraneibacter intestinigallinarum
AGTTCATATGCACAGTTTTGGATAGGCATATTAGAAACTAAAGGATTGTTCTATTTTGTACTGATGGGTGTATTGGCTTTACTTTGCATTTTGGGAATTATTACTTTCTTTCAAAATCAGCAAAATAATTATTGGTGGAGATGGATATATCTGTTTGGTGGGGTATATGTACTATTCGATCTGTTTGCAATTGCCATAGGATTAGAGTTCTGGAATAGACTTTTATTATGGATGTTTGATGTCAATTCTCCATACTGGAATATCATATGGTTATTCTTCGTATTGCTTGGTGGTTTTGTATTTATATTGGGTATAAAACTACTAAGGCAAAGGCAAAAAAATAGACTCGTATAGTTTTATGCATTTCTATGGGATTTTAAATTGCCGAACTGCTTCTTCTGTTTACACTGATCGATATTGGAAGGGATTTCATGGAAAGTCTCTAAATAGAAGGAAAAAGATAAATAATTTAACAGAGCCTGCCGCAGCCTGGTGCAATAACCAACTGCGGCATACGTTTTTATTATAGGAAGAAAATAGGGAACTTCTTTTTCGTTCAAAGAATCCTTCTCCTACATAACATCCTTCCTATTGTATTTAATATAGCCTGCGCAAACTCCGATTGCACCATAAAGCATCCCCAGCAGCACCAGCGATCCGTCCAGACTTATATTTGTTACGATCTCCGTGCCTTCTGTGTATCCGTACGGAGAGATATACTTTAGAAATTCTGCAGAATCAGATATATTTGCAATAATATTTAAAAAGTAAAGTATGATCGCAAGACCAAGGCCAATACCCAGGCTCCCCTTCCGCAGAAAGGCAGAAATTCCGAAACAGATGGAAGCAATCTCTATCTGTAAAAGGACATAGGCCACATGAAGCAGGAGGATTTCTTTCCATGGAATATCCTCTCCCACTGCATAAATAGAAATAAGGGCGATAATCAGTACAGCAGCATTGAGGACCAGAATCTGGAGAAACAAAGCTGCAAGTTTACCGTTCAGGATCCGGGTTCGGCTGACCGGATGAGGAAGAAGAAATTCTGCTGTATGTCCCTTTTCCTCTTTAGACAGCATCGAGATCCCGCACATGGCAGCGTACAGAGCTCCGCCAAGTCCGAGGATATTGCCACATTCAATAGCGTAGAAACCGGTCAGGGTGCCAAAGCTTACTTGATCCATGCCAAAGGCAGCACTAAAATTCCCCATAGCTGAAAAAACATCGCTGACCTGATCCATATCCCCCTTCATTTCCGGAAACAGGAAGATGCATACCGCGAAGAGGAAAGCGATGGATGCAGTCCATATGCTCAGGCTTAAGCGTCCCTGGCGCAGTTCGTGTCTGAAAATTGTCATTACTTTTCATCTCCTTCCGTATAATAGTGTAGAAAAATCTCTTCCAAATTCGGTTCGGATATGCTAAGGTCCACGATCTGATGTCTGCTAAGCCTGGACAGGAACAGATTGATATCACCACCGTACAGAAAACTGACCGTGTCACCAGATATCTGCAGATCCCGTACATCCGGCAGGCTGGAAGGATCAAAAGTTCCACGGACAGTAACCCGTTTTGCATTTGTACGTGTCAGTTCTTCCACACTTCCGGAGGCAATGATTCTTCCTTCCCGTATAATCGCGGCCCGGCTGCAGAAACGCTGGACTTCGGAGAGAATGTGGGAAGAAAGGAACACCGTCATACCCTTTTTGTTTCTTTCCTTCAATATCTCAAAGAATTCCCGCTGCATCAGGGGATCCAGTCCCCCGGTTGGTTCATCCAGGATACAGAGCAGTGGATCATGCTGCAGGGCACAGACAACGGCCAGCTTCTTCCGGTTTCCAAACGAAAGTTCGCTGATCCGTCGAGAAGGATCCAACTGCAGGCGCTCGCACAGGTCAGCGGATGCCTTCCGGCAGTCTTTCCGGCGCAGGTCCGCCGAAAGCCGGATCAGGTCCCGTCCTCGCATATCCGGATAGAAAACTGCTTCAGAAGGAAGATACCCTGTTACAGACAGAATCTGTTCTTTATCTTTTAAAATATCCTTTCCAAGTATCTTTGCACTGCCACGTGTTTTATGTATCATTCCCATCAGAATACGAATGGTTGTACTTTTCCCGGCGCCGTTCGGTCCGATAAATCCATAAAATTCACCCTCATGCACCTCCAGGTCAAGATCAATGATCCCCCGGGATCTACCATAAAATTTTGTAAGACCGTCTGTCTGTATCGCGTTCATCATTTATCCCTTCTTTCTCAGATATATTTTCTTCCAGAATGCGATCATTTCCCGGAAATCCGCTTCTATTTTCTCGACATCCTCATCTATATTCAATACCCCTTTCTTCTGCAGTTCCCACAGATACCCCTCTGAGACAAGATGCATTTCCCGTAGGATTCTCTCGGGTTCTACTCCCTCAATGAACTGATCCGGTTCCAGATTTGACCATGATGGGGCAGCTTTCAAGGAAAGTAGTTTAGCATAGCTCTCCTCTATTTCCGGCTGAATGGAAGGATCTGTTTCATAATAGGCGCGGATCACGAAGCTTCCCATAAATGGATACTTTTTCATAATATCTATCTTGGCCCTCAATCCCCGTTCCATCATTTCGAACAGATCCCTGCGGTCATAACATCCATAAGACGTCATTGTAGACATAGAGATTTTGCCACAGGTTGTCCAAAGAAACATATAAAATTCTTTCTTGTTGTGAAAATAGTGAAATAGAAGAGATTTACTGATCCCTGCTGCATCAGCGACCTCCTGCATCGGGCTCTTTTTATAACTGTTCTGTGAGAAAACCCTGTAGCCGGCGTTGATGATTGCTTGCTGTTTATCTTCTGGCAAACTGTAAAATTTATCGTTCATGGCTCCTCCTTTTGACCGATGTGGTTAATTCTCATTATATATAGTTGACCATTTTTGAGAAGACCCTATTCTCAAATTTTAGGACATATGCATGCAAAAGAAATGACACGGTATAAAACGCAGAAAATACGGATTTGCGTATTTTATATACTATGCGAAAGAAAATGACAGAGGAATACCAGAATGGTATAATATATAAGTACAGGATATAAATCAGACAATTAGGAGGTACATAGCGATGAGGGATATGATTGGGTATTGTGGTCTGGACTGCGAAAAGTGTGATGCTTATCTTGCAACAATTCATGATGACCAGGCTTTGCGGGAAAAAACTGCCAAACTATGGGCTGAATTAAATCAGGCACCTATTCTGCCAGAACATATCAATTGCGAGGGTTGCCGCGTTGATGGGGTGAAAACCGTATATTGTGATAATCTCTGCAGTATTCGCCAGTGTGCTTTGAAAAGAGGAGTAACAACATGCGGTGACTGCACGGACCTGAATGACTGCCAGACGATCAGTGCTATTATCGCCAATAATCCCGATGCATATAAAAATCTGCAAGACAAGTAATATATAATGCATGGATTTTTATTACTGATTCCCTTTTTGATCATAAGATTTTTGCTGTAAATCTCTATTTGCGCATAGAGGAGCGGAAAGCTGCATTGAAAAAGTGGTATGCAGTATTAAGAGAGAAACGAGGAGTAAACATATGGAATTTAAAGTCCATCCATTTAATACCCTTAACGGCTATTTTTTTGCTGATATTATGGCAACACATAAAGGAAAGTGGGTATTCTGCAAACATAGACAGCGAACAACGTGGGAGCACCCCAGCGGTTGGATCGAAGCAGGCGAAACACCCT
>DWXI01000085.1 GCA_019119265.1 Candidatus Mediterraneibacter intestinigallinarum
AGGGCATCAGGTTGTTCGGAATACCTTTCGGGTCCTCGCCGATCAATCCGCTCTTATGTGCGCCGATCGGATTGAAATATCTCAGGAGGACAACGTTCCATTCCGGATCTGCCGTGTGCAGGTCAGTCAGGATCTGCTCCAGCATCCATTTTGTCCATCCGTACGGGTTTGTGCAGGTTCCCTTCGGGCACTCCTCTGTGATCGGGATAAATGCCGGGTCGCCGTATACCGTTGCGGAAGAGCTGAAGATGATATTCTTCACGCCGTGGTTTCTCATAACGTCGCAGAGTGTGATCGTTCCGCCGATATTATTCTCATAATATTCAAGCGGTTTCTGTACAGACTCGCCTACTGCCTTCAGTCCTGCAAAGTGGATCACTGATTCGATCTCTTCTTTTTCAAAGACTTCATTCATTGCCTCTCTGTCACGGATGTCCGCTTTATAGAATTTCAGATCTTTTCCCGTGATCTCTTTTACTCTGTCCAAAGCTTTCTCAGAAGCATTGTACAGATTATCTACTACTACAACATCGTAGCCTGCATTTAACAGCTCTACACATGTATGGCTTCCGATAAATCCGGCGCCTCCGGTTACTAAAATAGACATGTTCGTTTCCTCCTTAAAATAAGTCTGCGAAATATGTTTTTCCTGTTTACGAGCACAGTATAGCACAGACGTCAGGATATTTCTTTAGAATTTTAAATCATCTTTTGGTAAAAATGTTGCATGGATTACCATAATTTCTCTGGATAGAGGCCCGCATCTTTGAGAGACTGGATAGCAGCCACTACGACAGGCTTATCTTCCTTATAAGTTACACCATACCATTTATCTTCCGACTCCAGCACGGCCACGGCTGCTTTATCCCCGGCCAGGAGATCGCTCACTACCGCCGGGAGATAATACTCGCATTTCATCGGATTTTCTTTCAGGCCTTTTTCCAAGAATTCCGGAAATCCCTTTTTGATCTCGTCCAGCATACTGTGCGTAAATCCCCACATATTCATCGAAACAAGCGTGTCGCCGTCTATAGCGTTCCATGTCTCTCCGCCGTCTTCAGAGTAAGCGATACCGCCGTCTCTCTTCTCGATCCTCGTGCGTTCGGTTACGCTGACAAGCTCTTTGTTCTCGTTTAGTTCACAGACGCCGCGGGAAACATATCCGTTGTCCGTCACCGTATTCTTCAGCCGGTAACCCACCATTGTATACCTGTATTTATCGTCATCCTCATGGGTGGTGAGGTACTCATAGATCACTTTGAAAGCGTGCTGCCCATAGTAATCGTCCGCATTGATCACGGCAAACGGGCCTTCAATCTCATTGACCGCGCTTAAGACTGCGTGAGCTGTTCCCCATGGTTTCACACGTCCTTCCGGAACAGAAAAGCTCTCCGGAATATTGTTGATGTCCTGATAAGCATATGCGACTTCCATGGATTTCTCAATCCGGTTGCCGATTGCCTCTCTGAAATCATTTTCATTTTCTTTCTTAATGATAAATACGACTTTTTCGAATCCGGCCTGCTTTGCGTCATAGATAGAAAAATCCATGATGATCTGACCTTCTTTATCTACTGGATCGATCTGTTTGAGGCCGCCGTATCTGCTTCCCATGCCTGCTGCCATTATGACAAGAACCGGTTTTTTCATATCACTGTAATCCTCCTGATTTTCTGTATTGTGCAGAGCAGACTTTCCGATTCCGCTCTGCTGCTTTCAAAGCCTTTCCTATTATATCAGATTTTCAGATGCGATACCACAGATTTTGACCCTGTCAGGACTTCCTTACGCTTTTTCTATATTTTTCATTGTTTTCTTAAACTGAACTGCAAACAGGATTGCCGTAAATGTCACGGCCAGCAGGTCTGCAATAGGTTCCGCCATAAATACGGCCATTGTCTGATCTGACCGGATAATCTGAGGCATGATATAAATCAGCGGTATCAGAAGGACGAACTTTCTCATAACGGCGACTATAATGGATTCTGCTGCTTTTCCCAATGCATTAAAAGTCATCTGGCACGCCATCTGTATGCCGAATAGGAACATGGATCCCATATAAATGCGAAGCGCCGTCTTTGTGTATTCCATCAGCTGCGCATCGGATGTAAACATTGCCGCGAACCCTCCGGGCAGCATCATGACCAGGATCCACAGAAGGATTGAATATCCCAGGCTGACTTTAAGAAGAAGTTTAAAAGCTCCCCGTACTCTCCCGGAATCTCCGGCCCCATAACAATAGCTGATGATAGGCTGCGCTCCCTGCCCCAATCCCTGGAGTGGCAGCATGGCGAACTGCATAACACTTGTAAGAATCGTCATGGCTCCGACCGCTATATCTCCTCCGTACTTCTGCAGAGAGCTGTTAAAGCATACGGAGATTACGCTCTCGCTGGCCTGCATGATAAATGTGGCGACTCCAAGCGCCAGACAGGGAAGTATGATCTTCGGCGTAAGCCCCATGTTTTTCTTCTTTATCTTCAGGTATGTTTTTTTCCCGCACAGAAAACCGACTACCCATATGCAGGAAAGCGCCTGAGATATAATCGTAGCCAGTGCTGCGCCCCGCACGTCCATGTTGAACCCGAAGATAAAAATCGGATCCAGTATGATGTTGGCCACCGCACCGATCAGGACCGAGAGCATCCCCGTCTTTGCAAATCCCTGTGCTGTAATAAATGCGTTCATTCCAAGAGTGATTTCTACAAAAATTGTTCCCAGAGCATAGATATTCATGTAGCTGACACCATACTCGATCGTATTCTCACTGGCGCCGAACGCCATAAGAAAATCCCTGTTCCAGATCAGCAAAACTGCTGTAAGTATAACCGAAATAATGATCTGAAGTACAAAGCAGTTTCCCAGCGTCTTCTCCGCTGATTCCTTGTCTTTCTTCCCCATAAATATAGAAGCTCTCGGAGCGCCGCCATATCCCACAAGAGCCGCAAAAGCAGAAACAATCATAATCAGCGGCATACAGACTCCCACGCCTGTCAAGGCAGTTGCGCCGATATCCGGAATATGTCCGATATAAATTCTGTCAACAATATTGTAGAGCATATTGATCAACTGAGCAGCCACTGTCGGCAGCGCCAACTTAAGCAGCAGTTTTCCAAGAGGCTCTGTTCGCAGGAATTCTTTGTCCTGTTCTGTCTGTGTCATGACCAATCCCTTCCTTCTATTGCTTTTTTGGTATTATCAAACAGCTTTTGTAAAAAGAGTGTCTGTATCTCCAGCTCCTCTTTCGTGAATCCGTCTAAAACCGTCTCCAGAAATTCATCTCTCACTTCATCAACAGTTTCTGTCACCGATCCTGCCTGGGGCATGAGTCTCAGATGAATCTTTCTCCGATCCTCCGTATCAGGAACTCGCTCCAAAAGCGATTTCTGTATCAGTGAGTCTACCCCCTTCGACACCGCTCCTTTAGAAAGCATACGCAGTTCTACAATATCCGCCGCCGTGTCTTTCCCAGGATTATTCTGCAGAAAACTGATAATATCTGCCTCTATTACTGTGAGATTGTGTTCTGTACATACTTTTTTCAAGAGCTTATCGTATAGACGAAACAAACTCCGCAGTCCTATAAACAGTTCTGTGCTCCTTTTCATCATCGCGCCTCCTTTTAGTTTATGCAAAAACCGTTCACAAAGAAACTGTTTTCAGATAAACATTATAGTGCACTCTGATCTGTTGTCAACCAAAAGAATCAGAAAATACGGAGTTATTGCGAAAGATTACATACGCACTTGAAAAATGGCATAAAAGATAGTATAACTAAATATGTTTGTGAAATCAGAATGAAAGGATCAATGAACATATGAATCAGAAAAAGAGTTTAAATCCGCTCCAGTTTCTCTATCGTATCCTCCAGGGTGCCCTTATCGGACTGGGCGCGGTACTTCCCGGTATATCCGGCGGTGTACTGAGCGTGATCTTCGGTATCTATAAGCCGATCATGGAGCTCTTATCCAACCCGTTTAAGAATTTTAAATCCCATGTACCTCCGCTGATCCCGGTATTTATCGGCGGAGTCATCGGATTCCTTGGAGTGGCGAACGTCCTGGCATTCTTTCTCGAGAAATATCCGGATCCGTCCGTATGCGTCTTTATCGGGTTGATCACCGGAATGCTTCCCTCCCTTTTCCGCGAAGCGGGGGAGCAGGGCCGCAGCAAGGGTTCGTTTATCTCAATGGTCATCTGTATGATCGTGATCTTCGCACTGCTCATCGGACTTCAGATGTTCTCCATTGAAGTGAAACCGAATTTCCTCTGGTACCTGTTCTGCGGTTTCTGTCTGGCGCTCAGTGTGATCGCGCCGGGCATGAGCTTTTCCACACTGCTCATGCCGCTGGGGCTTTACACGCCGTTCGTGGACGGGATCGGACATTTTGACATGAGTATCCTGGTACCGGCGGGAATCGGAGCCGTTGTCACAGTGGTCTGCCTTGCCAAGGCCATCAACGCGCTGTTTGACAACTTCTACTCGATCGCATTTCACGGTATCATCGGAATCGTGATAGCAGCGACAGTTATGATCATCCCGGTATCCGGTTTTATGAGTGCGGGAACGGCAATTGTAAACATTATCTGTATTGCCGCCGGTATTGTGATCGCGCTGCTTCTGGACAAATTTAACAGCAGGGTGAAGGTGGAGTAATCCGCCTGCCCTGCTGTTTTTATCTGAAGAAAGGATTCTGTTAAGAAAACATACGGCGCAATATTATTCAACATCCTGAAGCGCCGCGAAGTCTTCTTCTCCGGTCCTTACCTTGACTACCTTTGTCACATTGTAGACGAAGATCTTTCCGTCTCCGATATGACCGGTGTACAACGCCTTCTTCGCCGCCTCGATCACGGAATCAACCGGTATCTTGCTGACGACAACTTCTACTTTCACTTTCGGGATCAGGTTTGCATCCAGCTCAACGCCGCGGTATTTCTCTCCCGCGCCCTTCTGTATGCCGCAGCCCATGACCTGAGTCATCGTAATGCCGGTCACTCCAAGCTTATTGAGTGATGTCTTGAGCGCATCGAACTTGGACAGTCTGCAGATAATGCTTACCTTGTGCATTCCTGTATCATATACGCCGTCTACAATTGTCTTCTTATTGACAACTTTGACTGCCGCGTCTACCTGAGCTTTGGAGGCTTTCTCATAATCGTCCTCGCCAAGATCAGTATTTTCATTGACGTCCATATCCATTCCTGTCATATCATTGATGGCAAATCCGGAATATGCGGAAGCAAGACCGTGTTCATGCATATCAAGTCCGTCAATCTCTATCTGAGCCGGAACTCTTAAGCCTACAGTCTTATCTATCACCTTGAATACGATGAACATTACAATAAGTACATATGCTGCAACTGAAACAATACCTAAAGCCTGTACTCCGAGCTGTGTGAATCCGCCGCCGTAGAAGAGACCGGGAGCTACACCGTCTCCGCCGTTGCTGAACAGTCCGACTGCAAGAGTTCCCCACATACCGTTTACCATATGTACAGAAACAGCGCCTACCGGATCGTCGATCTTTGCAACATTATCAAAGAACTCTACAGAAAGGACTACGAGGAATCCGGCTACAAGTCCGATGAAGAATGCCCCCACCGGAGTGACGCAGTCACAGGGAGCCGTGATAGCCACAAGTCCTGCCAGCGCCGCATTAAATGTCATGGACACATCCGGTTTACCATAACGTATCCATGTAAATATCATAGCCACAACCGTAGCCACTGCCGCTGCAAGGTTCGTATTGAACATTACAAGAGAGGCAAGCTCCATATCTGCATCTGCTGTCATTGCTACAGTAGAACCGCCGTTAAATCCGAACCAGCAGAACCAGAGAATAAATACGCCGAGAGCCATTGCCGTCAGGTTATGGCCCGGAATCGCTCTTGCTTTCCCGTTTTTATCATATTTTCCGATACGGGAACCGAGCATTGCTGCTCCCAGACATGCGATAAGACCTCCTACCATATGCACGCAGGTAGAACCTGCAAAATCATGGAAGTTCAGGGATGAAAGCCAGCCGCCGCCCCAGATCCAGTGTCCTGAGATCGGGTATACGATCAGGCTGATCGCTGCACTGTAGATACAGTAAGCCTTGAAATTCGTGCGCTCTGCCATAGAACCAGATACAATGGTCGCGGCGGTCGCACAGAATACTGTCTGGAAGATTGCGTAACACCAGGTAGGCAGTGTTCCGAAATCATAGCTCCCCTGGATCAACGGGTCCAATCCTCCGATCAGCGGGCCGCTGCCTGCGAACATGATTCCAAATCCGATTATCCAGTAGCACGGAGTTCCGATACAGAAATCCATCATATTCTTCATAAGAATATTTCCTGTATTCTTCGCCCGCGTAAGCCCCGCCTCACAAAGCGCGAATCCCGCCTGCATAAAAAACACCAGAATTGCCGCAATCAGGACCCAGATTACATCTGTTGCTGAATACATAATATCTCCTCCTTTTATTTCCCGGGCACAAAAAAGGTGCATCCCGGGAATTATATTCATTCCACTGATGCACCTCATTGTACCGGAAGGTATTTTTATGATAAAAGGAAAAGCGCTTCGGAAATTAATCCAAAGCGCCTTTGCTTTTATGCCTAAGACTTTACTCTTCCTTTTTTCTGTTGTCAAGCAAATGTTAAGATTTTGCTAAATTTTGTCATTTCCCATCATACATGAGATAATCATCGTCATATTTTTCTGTTTTAACTATATTTCCTTATAAACGCGATCTCATCATCATTAGCCTGCCGTGCCAGATCCAAACGCATATCCACATGGAAAACATGGCCTGTATTTTCATCTCCGTAAATCTTATACTCACAGGGAACGCCTTTCTCCATAAGAAATCTGGCCATAGGCTCGCACTGATCCATAAGGAAATCGCCTTTCGCGCTAAGCAGATAAGCCGGCGGAAAGTTCTCCGTCACATAATCGAGTACGTCCAGCTTCTTCCCATATACACTCGGATTCTCTGTGAAATAATCGATCATCAGCTTATTCTGTGATACCTCGGATGCTCTCTTTCTTACATCATACATTCCGCAGTTAAGCCCAACCGCTCTTAAACCGAAATCCGGCGGCGTCACTTCCATAATTTCCGCATATTCAGGATTCGTACAGATCACTGCGTACTGACTGGTAATCTGGGCCCCGGCGGAGTCTCCGACCAGCGCTGCTCTGTCCATGTCAAACCCGTGGATATCCGCTTTTTTACACATCCACTCCATCACAAGATTCAGATCAAAGATCGGCGTGGGGAACTTATACCTCGGAGCCAGGCGATAATTAAAACTGACTACCGCAAATCCTCTCCGTGCC
>DWXI01000008.1 GCA_019119265.1 Candidatus Mediterraneibacter intestinigallinarum
GGCTTGCAGTAAGAAGGACTACCCGCCCGTTCTTTTTCATCTCCACTACATTTTCCTTCCGGAGGGCAACGCCGCCCCCACAGGAAATAATACAGTTTTTACCGGTTTGAAGTTCACGAAGCAGTTCCGTCTCAAGATTACGGAAATATTCTTCCCCATAAGTAGCAAAGATATCCGGAATACTCATCTCCTGCCGTTCAGATATTTCCTGATCCATCTCTACCAGCCTCATATCAAACATTGTGCTCAAATAGTCTGATATTGTAGACTTTCCGGCGCCCATAAAACCAATCAGGACGATATTATAAGAGAACAGCTTTCTTGCTTGTATACGCTTACTGTTGCGAAGTATGCGTCCAAATACATCCTGTATCTCTTCATGGTACTTATTACCCTTAAGCTTTTCTTCCAGCTTCTTCTTCTGTTTCTCCTCCTGAGCAGGCTGCAGGATAGGCATGCCATATTTTTCTTTGTAGACCATTATCTTTTCAACAATGCTGTTCCGTTCTACAAGAGCATCTATAATCTTATCGTCACAAAGAGCAAGCTGCTCACGATACATCTCCAAATCGTTCATGTCTTTCCTCCACATCTGTAAAATCGGCAAATACAACCATCATATTATATCAATTTTCAGATCTGATAGCAAGACCGACATTTGCCTTAAAATCCGCCCATGCATCCTCATGTTCCACAAAATATTTCGGGCAGTTCTTCCCCGTCACATCATAGTGTCGGATCACATCATCTTCCGTTAAATCAAACTTAACGCAAAGCCATGCCGTAAGCTGTACAAGTGAACGATATGTCTTATTCGTAAATTTTCCGGTTTCATCCGGATGGCAGACTTCAATCGATACCGTGTCGTAATTTCGGTCATTGGATGCATAAGCAACTTCCCAGGTTGGAACGCACTGTATAATCTCGCCGGCAAGGCCTACAATAAAATTGCTGCTGGCTGAAGTTTCCAGCGAATACTGAAGACCATTAAAATAATCTCGATTCTCCTGTGCCGTACTCCCCGGATTAGCCGTATAATGGATCACGATTCCGGTAATGCCGTTGCTCTCGATTCCAGGTCTGGAATATGGATTTACATCAAGAAGCTGCACGTCAATGTCCGGCTCCGAAGCATCTACGTTTACATGCCCGCCTCCACGCGACAAAAATCCACGTACCGTCAGTATCAAGGTCAGGATAGTCAATATCAGTATCCCACATTTTATGTATACATTTCCCGAAAACGCAGTTGACTTTCCTCCTCTTTTCTTTCTTCTCTTTCCAGCTGCCGTTCTTCTGCTGTTTCCTCTCTTTTGTCTGTAAGTACTCATCTGTAAGTTCCGCCTTCCAAATTATGATAATACCATATAATTCTGTAACTATCATGAACAAAATATTATGAATTTATAAACAAAAAACTGCCGACATACCGATACAGACCGGAATTCCCGGTTTCATATCAATATGTCGGCAGCTCTGTTTTCATATTTCAGCCGTCTCGCCTATTCATCTACACTGTAGTTCGGAGCCTCTTTCGTAATATGGATATCATGCGGATGGCTCTCTTTCAAGGAAGCAGCGGAGATCTTGATAAATCTTCCGTTTGCCTTAAGCTCTTCTACCGTGTGAGTACCACAGTATCCCATACCCGAGCGAAGACCGCCCATAAGCTGGAACACTGTATCTTCCACAGTTCCCTTATAAGCCACACGTCCTTCAACGCCTTCCGGAACAAGCTTCTTTGCATTTTCCTGGAAATAGCGGTCTTTGCTTCCGTTTTCCATAGCGGCAATAGATCCCATGCCGCGGTATACTTTATATTTTCTTCCCTGATACAGCTCAAATGTTCCCGGGCTCTCATCACATCCGGCAAAGATACTTCCCATCATACATACATTCGCCCCGGCTGCGATCGCCTTTGTCATATCTCCTGAATACTTGATACCTCCATCAGCAATGATCGGGATACCGTATTCCTTTGCGGCCTCATAGCAGTCCATAACTGCAGTGATCTGAGGAACACCGATACCTGCAACGACGCGGGTCGTACAGATCGATCCAGGTCCGATACCGACCTTCACAGCGTCTACTCCGGCTTCGATAAGGGCTTTCGTTCCCTCACCTGTTGCTACGTTTCCTGCAATAACCTGCAGATCCGGATATTTTTCTTTCACCATTCTGACTGTACGCAGTACATTGGCCGAATGTCCGTGTGCGGAATCCATCACGACAACATCCACTTTTGCTTTCACAAGCTCTTCCACACGCTCCAGACAGTTTGCAGTGATACCGATCGCCGCGCCGCAGAGCAGACGACCCTGAGAATCCTTTGCAGATAACGGATACTTGATCTGTTTTTCAATATCTTTGATCGTGATAAGGCCTTTCAGATTGCCCTCGTCGTCCACGATCGGAAGTTTTTCCTTTCTCGCCTTTGCAAGGATCTTTTTCGCCTCGTCAAGCGTAATACCCTCTTTTGCTGTGATCAGTCCTTCAGAAGTCATGGATTCTTTGATCTTTTTCGAGAAGTCTTCTTCAAATTTCAGATCACGGTTTGTTATAATTCCAACCAGCTTGCGACCTTCCGTGATCGGCACACCTGAAATACGGAACTTCGCCATCAGGTTATTGGCATCTTCAAGAGTATTTTCCGGAGAAAGGAAAAACGGATCCGTTATAACACCATTCTCGGATCTCTTAACTTTATCAACCTCTTCAGCCTGCGCCCCGATAGACATATTTTTGTGAATAATACCAATGCCTCCCTGACGCGCCATGGCAATCGCCATACGATGCTCTGTAACTGTATCCATTCCAGCACTCATCATCGGGATATTCAGCCTGATCTTTTTGGTCAGGTATGTTGACAGGTCTACCTCATTCGGAATCACCTCTGAATACGCCGGCACAAGCAGGACGTCATCAAATGTAATTCCCTCACCAATAATTTTTCCCATATTTGTTGACCTCTCTTTCTTTTGAATCCATATTAGCAATTGTAAATATTTATCTGATATACTAACGAAATTCACGGGAGATGTCAACCATTTTTCCGTGGGGGTGTTTCAATTCTGAGTTGATTTATTTTAAGATTTATTTATAAGTGAGGCTTATATTCGTGTTTGTCGGGAAGGCATTTTCTCGGGAAAACGTTCGAAAATTACTCGG
>DWXI01000086.1 GCA_019119265.1 Candidatus Mediterraneibacter intestinigallinarum
GATTGTCCAGCATACGCACTTCATCCGGTGTCATCAACTCCCGCCCGGTGATCTGATAGTTTGTGGAATAGTTTCCGGAGTGTCCGGTGGATTTCCCGTAAGTGTTCATATCAATCGTTTCTTTCCCTAAAAGCTCACTGACATACTTATGCGTTCCCTGCTCGTTACCGCCGAGGTATAAAAATTCGTCGCAGTTCCCCATAATACTTTCCCACTGTTTCTCAAAAAGCGCTTTTAACTGCGCCAGATTCTGCAAGATGATGGACACGCTCACTTCTCTGGAGCGCATGACAGAAAGGATTTTGTCAAAATCATCCGGCAATGAAACATTGGCAAATTCGTCCATCAGAAAATGGACGTGTACCGGGAGCCTGCCGCCGTATTTGTGATCGGCAAGATAAAATAATTGCTGAAACAACTGCGTATACAGAATCGACACCAGAAAGTTGTAGCTGGTATCGTTATCCGGGATCAGTGCAAACAGTGCTACTTTCTTTTCTCCCAATGTGGATAAATCCAGATCGTCTGTAGCCGTCAGCGCTGAAAGGCTGGACAGGTTGAATTTCTCCAGGCGCGCTGCAAGCGTGATCTGAATGGATTTCAACGTTTTTGCACTACCGGAGTGGTAATCTTTGTAATACTTCACCGCGATATGATCCGGCTCCCGCATTTCCAGACGCTCAAACAGTTCATCCAACGGTGACTGATACTCGTCATTGTCCTCCCGTACTTCCCCAGCCCGAAGCATCTCCATCACCATCGGGAAGTTCTGCTCCGACTCCGGTGCCTCATATTTCAGGAAAAAAATCAGTGCCAGCAGTAACATGGACGCCGCTGTATCCCAAAAAGGATCTTGCGACTGCGCCCCTTTTGGCGTCGTTGCTTTAAACAGGTTTGTAACAAGCCTCTGTACATCATTATCGTCTTTCAAATACACAAAAGGATTGTAACAATGACTCTTCTCCATGTTGATCAGATCCAATACCCGCACTTCATATCCTTTTGCCACCAGAAGATCCCCTGCGTCACGCAGGTTCTCCCCTTTCGGATCTAACACCACAAAAGAGGTATTTGCCTGATATAAATTAATTTTGCCGTAATGCCTTGTTTTTCCAGATCCTGAGCCTCCGATCACCACAGTCAGAAGATTCCGCCTGTGTTTCCTGCTGTTATAGCTGATACGCACATGTTGTGTCATGATCTTATTCGCAGTAAAGTTCTTCTCACTGTACCGCTTATTGATCTCACGCGCGTCTCCCCATGCCGCCGACCCGTGTTCTTCCCCTTTCCGGTACTTTCTCCGGGTTGCCAGATAGATCCCGATTCCGAAAAGATAACAGAGCAAAAAAATAAGGACAGTCCGTAAACTGTCCTCGCAGATCGTAATGTCAAATGGCTTTTTGAATGCCCGGTTCCATCCCTGTAAAATCCCTGTCAGACCACTTTCCATATGGGGCGCGGTCAGAAGTGCGAACCAGACGACCGGGATAATCCCACACAGCAAAGATGATGGATGACTTTTTCTCACCGTTCCTCACCACGCCACCATCCTCTCCGCCCTTTCGTAATCGGCGCATCAATGACTTTCAGCAGGATCTCATCAACTGCATCTGTTGACTCATGTTCCTCAATCATCTGGTTTCTCTGCTCGTTCAGGGAATGGATCAACAAGCTGTGCTCATATTGATCCAGCTCCAGTACCCGTTTTCCGTCACGCAAGCCTCACCGCCTCCTTTACCGTGCTTTTCCTCGTGTTTTCTTCTTCCGTACCGGCTGCCTGTGACGAGTCAATTTCTGCTGGTTCTTTGATGATGTCTCCTTCTCTTTACGCCCGCCACGGTTCTGATCCAGTCCGGCGCGCTCTCCCTGCGCCTTTCTTCGTTCCTGAATTTCTTTTAACTCCTGTCGTACAGAAGGTTTCCCTCCATTTTTTGTATCTGCTGACTTAGAAGTACCCTCTTCGGCTTTGCTGTGCCTGCCGGATGTAGGCTCGGACAGACGGGATTTCTCTGTCTTTGCCGGAAAAGGGTTTTCCGTTTTTTCTCCCTCTTTATGCATAGGCGTTCCCAGCAGTTCATCCACCAGCTTATCTGCATCCGACTTCTCCGGAGTTCCCTTCTCTGGTTCCGGCTGCCCGGCTCGCTTGTGATCTGGTGCCGTTGCCCCTTTTTCTTCCCGTGAACGCACGATCTCTGACTTGATCTTGGCTACCTCGCTGACAGACGCAAACTTAAACCGCTCCACGATCCGGTTGATCCGTGAGGCATCCTCTTCTTTTACGATCAGATCCACCATACCGTCCTTACTGCCCCGGGGATTGCGTACTGCACAGTACAGCACTCCATATCGCTTTGCTTCTTTGACAAACTCTTTAATATCGCTCTCTTTCACAGAGAATACAGTCAATGGTTTCCCGGTGCGGACCAGTGTCTCCAGCCGCGCTCTGCCTTTTGATTTTTTCTGTTCTTTCAAAATGGCATAGATCAAAACGGCAAGCTGCTTTGCTCCTGCCCCGGTAATCTTCAAAGCGACTTCTCCTGTCTGAAGCGCCATCCGCACAACCTGATCAGCCGCCTCGCCCGATGTATTCATGGCGTTGCACCTCCTTTTCTCTGTTTTTCTCTTGATGTACGATCCGTATTTTTTCTCTCATCAGACAGGACCGTTCTCCGATCCCCTGACAGAGTTTGATCTTTCTTCGGTTTTCCCCGATTTTTCCATTCAGCTCTTTTATTTCTCTTTTCACTTGTGCCATACGTTCCGGATCACGGATACTGCGGCACTGATACTGTAGATGCCGTCTTTCTCCGACCATCCTCTCTTTCTCATGCTCCAGCTCTTCCTGTACTTGAAAAAGCTGCTCTGCCGTATCAATCTTGTACTGGCAAAGCAGCCTCGTCTCTTCTGCTATGGTATGAAGTTTTAATAATTCCTCCCGCAGTACCACGTGTACCTGCCCCGGCTGCAGCGGAGATTTCCTTTTCGGCAGGATTCCGAGCAGGTAGCAGTAATGGAGATAAAGACCGGGCAGTCCGCCGATCTTACGCTTTGGTCTCGCTCCCACGTGTACGCGTAAAACTGTAGCCTGCTTTCTATCCTTATGATCCAAGAATCTGAAATCCTGTTTCTCTCGGCTTTCCTGCAGGAATGTTTTCTGCTGTAGAATTCTCTCCCGAATGGCATCTATTGTATAATCCTCCCCGAAATTTCTTGCCAGTTTTAAGCCCCGGTCTCTTCCAGCCGCTCTCAGGGTAATGTCTTTTCCAAACTTGAAGCTGTATCCTTTCTCTCTCAGATAAGAGAAAAACTGCTTCTCTGTACGCGCCTTTCGGATCGCTTCATCAACATCCGCTTTCATCATACCTGCATAAGTCGGTCTGTCCTCCTGCTCGGCGCGCCACTCACCATAAGACTTTCCCCGGCGTCTTTCCGGCTGCCTGATCACCGACAATCCATACTCTCGGCACAGCCTGTCCGAAATACGGCGCATATCCCGGTAATCCTGTTTCGTCCGGTGATACTTCCGTCCGTCCAAAAAGGACACGGTATTTACTACGAAATGATTGTGTAAATGGTTTGCTTTATCCAGATGTGTCGCGACCAAAACCTGATACCGTTCTCCCCACAGTTCCTGCGCCAGCCGGACGCCAATTTCGTGCGCCATTGCCGGGGTGCATTCCCCCGGAGCAAAGGACTGATACCCATGATAAGCGATTACGCCTTCCTCTTTTCCAAAACGCTTTTTCACCGCCAGCATTTCCACCCGCGCAGTGGATGCAGCGCAGTTGATACCGGATACATACTGCTGTAGAACCTGCTCATGCTCATCATCCAGTGTCTCGCTGCTCTGATCTTTTCGTCTGGTCTTCTCTTCATCCACCGCATAAGCGATCACATCCGCAAGACTCTCCCGTTCCTGCCCCGGCAGATCCTCCGTTTGGTAAAAATCGGGCTCTTTTGTTTTCTCCGGATTTTCTATATAAAGGACAACTTTCCCAAGCCAGCCTTTCACGCGCCAAATCGAAGTTACTGCCATTTCTGACATTCCCTCTGATCCGCTGTACGTTGGTCAGCCCGTTCCGGCAGGACGACTGCCGCCGTGATCTGCTCTACCGCCTGACGGAACTTCCGCACCTCCTGATCATATCTCTGCACATCGATCACGTTCAGCACATGGGCTTTCTGCACGATCTGATTTAAGTTGTTCCCGATTCGGTGGAGTTCCCGCATCATAGAGTAGTAATCCGGCGGCGGGGCATTTCTCGGTACAAGCCCGTTGATCAACTGTCTGAGATACGCCTCCCGGCTCAGTCCGCTTTTCTTCACCCGCTTGTCCAGAGCCTCTGCCTCTTTCCTGTTCAGCCGAAACAGGATTGCAATATTCCGCTTTCTCATCGTTCCATCTCCCTGCGGCGTACCGATTCCGGCACCTGCCGGATCACACTCTTTTCTTTGTCATATTCATATACACAATCCGAAAGCCGTTCCTCCCGGTTCACCTGTGTCCTGTTAATATCACGTACCATCTCACCCAGCTCTTTTGCCGGAACACCGCACGGCTTCGGCAGGATGATTGTCTCATGAAGCGACGACGGCAGGATATAATAGCCCTCCGGAAACAATTGATTTACTTTTTCCATAATTCCCGGCACTGCCAGTAAGGATGCGCCATAAGTTTTCTGCTCATTCGTCAGCACATACATTCCGGCCGGCAGTGGCTGCATATTTTCTCCGGGTGCAGCCTTCAGCAGATTTTGTCCGTTCTCTCTCCCTGTAAGCATAGCCGCAAGAACCGAATCCATGGGAAAGAGCGTGTTTGTTTCCTTACTTTCTATATTTGAAATTGCCTGCGTATATAACTCCTGTTCTGATACGCCCCAATAAGCCATGTGACCGTTCTTTATTTTCATACTTGCCCGCATATCATCTCCCTGATCGGGAAAAACAACACTATAAAAGAGCGAAAGATCTGCTATTTTCCGGTGTGGCATTTGAGCAAGCATTTCACGGTTGTCTGCCGTATTAAGCAGAACCGGCTCGATCCACTGACGGACATATTCATAATCCATCAGGCTGCGCTCATCTATCGCTCTGCTGCTGCGCTCATGCTGGATGTAGCTGTTGGCAATATCCTGCATGACAATTCCAACCTCTTTGCCCTGTTTGATATCTTCGTAGTAGGACTCCATGTAAAGCACTGGAGATACAGTGCTGTCAGGCTTATGAAACCCTATTCCCACCAAACGGACACCATTATTTTTCAGGTTCTCCTGAATCTCGCACCGGACATTTCCATACTCTGCCGGAAGATAGTCATGGATCTGCTTTGCAACGCCCTCTGCAAACACCTTAACTGTGTTCATCCTGTTTTTCTCCTTTCCTGAGCCGTTTTATAATCTCGTCCTGATATTTTTTCAAATGCTCCCTAACAGATTTACTTTTCTTCTTCGCAATCTCTACTTTCATAGTCGTTCATCTCCTCCCATTTGTTCACACGGTTGATCTGTAACATACACATCAGTGCTACACCTGACATACTCCCGATCATGTAACCGATTAATGCTTTTAACATTGTATTCACCGTTCCTTTCTTTTAAGAGGGTTTCAGGGATTCTCCCTGACAAGCTGCCGTTGGAATGCTGTGGCTATCCAACGGCGATGCTTGCTGGTATAGTGTATCCGCCCCTCGCGTTACCGCTCGCGGCTTAGTTTTTTACCAGCCGAAACAGAAAACTTTTCACCGCGCTCCTCTCTGTTCTCGACTTTTGCTTGCTTTCTTCCGTTTTGTCACCCGGATTCCCAGCCGCATACACAATTCATCATTTACATCTGATCCCTGCTTTGGCGGATCATCCGTACATTGATATTTGTCCGGCAATACAGTTCGAATCGCTGTTGTGGCAAGCCGCCCGGTCTTATCATTGTCCAGATGGAACACCACTTCCTTGATCTGCGTATTCTCCTTCAGAAACCGGGATAAGGCTGCCGGAACTTTGCTTTTCTCAATCTCTTTCGCAGGCTGGTATACTCCCGCCAATGACAGCAGGTGATCTGTTCTCCAGTCCGCACCGTCCAGCTTTCGCAGAGTAGTATAAGACAGAAGATCAATGGCTGATTCAAACAGATGGACACTATGGCTGGCTTTTTCTGCCGAGATACAAAAAGAATAGTTCTTATCACTTCCAGTTGCCTCGCCAATAAAGGCAGATTGGACGCCGCGCAGGGCAGCATATCTGGCTTTACCACTGCTGTCCTGCCCTACAAACACAGCGTTGTGATAATTCCTGCTCTCATACAGCCTCCCGGTCTGAATACAGAACCGGATCAGGTCTGAGTCGATCCCCCGGCTTTTTAGATAAGAGACAACATAATCGCAATTACGGTACGGCTCCGGCAGGAGCAGGATTTTCTCTTTTGTCTTTTCGGCTGGTAAAATTTCAGGCGGCTTTAAGGACGCCTGAGACATGATAATATCTGCCGCCTCCAGAAAAGAATATCCCTCGACTTTGATCAGATAATCTAACGCACTTCTGCCCCCGATTCCTCTGCTCCACCACATCCATTTCCCGTTGGAGATTTTCAGGCTTTCATGTGACCTCATGCGATAGACGCTCCCGGAGATACGGACCAATTCAGAGGGAGCATAGGTTTTCAGATAAGTGTAGAGATCAATCCGCTTAATCGTTGCAAGAGTGTCCGGCGGGATATATGGCATGAAATTCATCTCCTTTCCTGCCCCTGATTTGATAGTTTGGATTTATCAGGACATGAAAATAGCCGACTGATTCTTGATTGAACCAATCGGCTATGTAAAACTGCGAATTCTCTTCGATATTTTCTCTGTCATTATCATCGCCAATGATGTCGCTATCTATATTGATGCTTCTTTTATTTATTGTTCCATTTTAATTATTAAGCGTTATCTTGTCCTTCTCAACGAAAAATAGCCAGACCTCCATCACTAATCTGGCTATTTATAAATATATCTTCTGTTATTTATCAACATCAGTATGCTGAATCCATGCTGCTTTCCTATTATTCTCTAACATAGAAACTGGCTGAATCAAACTAAAACAATTAAAGTCATATGTAGGCTTTAAAATTGTCATTCCTTGAACTTCTTCAAACTTCAATTCGTTTTTATAATATTCCACGAGTTTATATGCCGGTATCGCTACACTTTCTCCATCATATATATCGTCGTAAATATAATCATAAAATGAATTTCCAATTGGCTCAGGCTCTGTATCATCTGCTGCAAATAAATATAGATATTGGCACCCTAAAATTGATGAAATATATAAAACTTTTTTAACTATAATTTCCCAAAAAACATAAAATCCAAGAGGAAATGCTAGTAGTTTAGAAAACGGATTATCCTCACTTTTACAAAAATGGGTCAATACAATACCCGGAAAAGTTTTTGCCACCCGCATAATATTATTTTGTTCAGCAGTTTGCTCTAAATCCAACTTGGCATTTGCCTTTAAATCAATTCTTTCCTCAATCAGTTTTCGCAACCTGTCTTTATCAAATGATTCATCTTCATACCAGCTAAATACATCATCTATTGTTAATTCACCTGGAGTATCAAAATGACTCTTAACACATAGATCTAGAATTTCTTTTTCTTTCATTGACAGATCGTGTTCATCTGCATCTATTGCCCTATATAATAAACCTGATTTTAAAGCAAAGAAGAAGACAGTAACGCCCGT
>DWXI01000087.1 GCA_019119265.1 Candidatus Mediterraneibacter intestinigallinarum
GAATGTAATAAATCTTTCATAAAATGTATTTACGAAAATTTTACTTACATTTTATGGATTCATGATATCAGTTTGACATTAAGCTCTTTATAATATGCATTAACAGTTCAGTAATTTGTGCGATTTTACGAATGGCGCGGCTGAACTGTTCAACTGAAAACAACTAAGAGAGTAAATGGAGGAAACAATCATGAATCCACAGAACAAGATTTCACAGTCACAGAAATTAATGGTATTTGTTCTTTCAATGTCGCTTTACGGATTGGCTACTTTATTTACAGAGCTGATCCCGTCTTTTCAGGTCGGTATCGTGGAATTCTCAGTCGAGTATTTTCTGTTCATTCCGCTGACGCTGGCAATGCTCTTTGATCCGCTCTCCGCAGGCTTGGGCGCTGCAACCGGAGAACTTGTATTCAGCGAGATCATGCTGGGACAGTTCGGAGGGCTTGGAGAGCTGGAGAAATTCCTTACCGTTACGATCGGTGTATATGTCGCAGGCCGTCTTGTAAAAAATCCGAAAAACCGTGCGGCTGTCGCAGGCGCTTCCATCTTCGGCGTGTTCCTTCAGCTTTTTATGGGAACCGTAGTAGATATTCTGAAAGTCCAGTTTGCAGTAGAAGACTTTGAGGCTGTCGCAGGACTTCCGGAAAGTGTATTTGCCACAGAAGGATTTGCCTGTCTTAACGATCTTCTGTTCTCCGGCATCCTCTTCTGTATGCTGCCGACTATGTTCCTTGTACCGAAGCTCTATGGCAAGATCGAGCCGCTGCTCGGCATGAAGCCGCGTGATGAGAAGACGATGACAGGAAGTACGCTTTCTGCAAAATCTATCGTACTCTGCCTCGTGGGATTCGTTGTTGCAATTGTGGCGCAGCTTCTGGCAAAAGGCGGATATGCGCTGATCGACTGGGAGGCCGCATGGGCTGAGAGCACAACGGCGATCATAATCGCAATCGTTGCGGCAGCAGTAGTCGCGCTGATCGTGATCAGTGTGATCCGCAGCAGAGCAAAGAGTAGTCAGGCAGGTGCCGGCAAGTGAGTATTATAGAAATCAGAAATCTTACATTTACATATCCTGGGGCGTCAGAGCCGACATTAAAAAATGCATCAGCAGTGATTGAAAAAGGGGATTTCCTTGCGATCGTTGGGAACAACGGCTGCGGGAAATCTACTCTTTGTAAGACCTTAAACGGCCTGATCCCTCACTTTATCGTCGGTGACATGGACGGCGACGTCATCATTGACGGACTGAATACAAAAGAACAGGAGATCGGCACGCTGGCCCGCAAGGTGGGATATGTCTATCAGGATTTTGAAAACCAGATCGTATGCCCCACTGTGCTGGAAGACGCTTCTTATGCGTGTCTGAATTACGCCATACCGGATTATGAGGAAAAAGGGAAAGAAGCGTTGAACGTCTGCGGCCTTTCTTCCAAGATCGGCGATTATGTGTGGCAGCTTTCAGGAGGACAGAAACACCTTCTTGCCCTGGCAGGAACCGCGGCGTTAAGCCCGGACATCCTGATCCTAGACGAACCGATCGCACAGCTGGATCCCGCCCATGCGGACGGCATCTATGAGGTGCTGAAGGAATTGAACGAAAAATACGGCAAGACCATCATCGTGATCGAGCATCACACAGACTACATTGTAAAATACTGTAAGGACGTCATGCTTCTGAAAGACGGAGGCGTGCAGTGGATACTGCCGGCAAAAGAAGCTATGCGGCGTACAGCAGAACTGCAGGGATGCAATATCTTTCCGCCGCAGGTGGCGATCGCAGCCGAGCGGATGATCGATGCGGGCCTTCTCCCGAAAGAGCCGTTCCTTCAGAAAGAAGAGGAACTCCCGGTGGATGTGGCGGAGGGAGTCCGCGTGTTTACGCCTTATCTTAAAAGTAAAGGCCCGGCGTACAAGCAGCCGCAGAAAAGAAAACTGAAGAGAGACACAATCGTCGACTTTAAGAACGTGACGGTAAAATACCGAGCAGTCAAAGGCGAACCGCCGAAGATCTTTGACGACTTTTCTCTTCAGATCGGAAAGGGAGAGAAAATCGCCCTGATCGGTTCCAACGGCGCCGGAAAATCTACGATGCTTAAGATGATGATGGGGCTGATCCGTCCGGAATCCGGGCAGGTGCTCTTAAACGGACGGCCGACTATAGATCTTCCGAAAGAGGAACTTGGCCGTACGATCTCTATGGTGTACCAGAATCCGGAGGAAATGTTCATCAAAGATTCCATCCGAAAGGATATCGAGTACGCTATGATGGTGAGAAAGGTCGAAGATTATCAGAAGAGGACGGACGAACTGCTTGAGATGTTCCGTCTTACAGATCTGCAGGATCGGGATGGCAGGCTGTTATCCGGCGGACAGATGCGGCGTGCTTCCCTTGCCATCGGGATTGCACTGCAGCCGGAGATCCTGCTCCTCGATGAACCTACGGCTAATCTTGATATTGCCACCAGGCGTGAGATCATGAAGACGCTGCAGATGCTCAAGGGGATTACAGACACGGTGGTGATCGCCACTCATGATATGCAGCTTGTATGCGACTGGGCGGAACGGCTGATCGTTCTTTCCGCCGGATATGTGATTGCGGACGGTACGAAAGAAGAAATTTTTTCTGATATGTATGTCCGCCGGCAGGTAGGGATCCGTCCGCCTCAGATCTGCGATATGGGCAGGGCGCTGGGAATCGAGAATCCCTGCTTTACGATAGATGAATTCATGGAATATTTCCGAGGTGAAAAATATGCGTAAACTTTCTGAGAATATATTGGACAAATTTTCTATGGATTTCCTGAGAAATCAGGTACTCAGGAACGCTTACGGCAATGATGATACCGTGATCGCAAAAATGGATCCGCGTATCCTTCTTGTCTGGTATCTGTTTTTCGGGCTTGTTCCCTGGTTTTTAAACGATGTAGTCCTCCTGTTGGGAATCTTCCTCTTCGTGGCGCTCACCACCCGCGCTGCGAAAGTGGCCCCGCTGGTTCTTTTTTTGTTCTGCATCGGCGTATTTTCACAGACCGGCTATCTTTTTATTGTGGCCCTGTTCTTCGGAGGTAATACGCAGACCATAGCGCCGCTGCTTGTGATGACACTGAAAGTAGCTGCGGTATCCCTTGCATCTATCACTGTATTTTCCGGACTTGACCCGGATCGTCTTGCAAACGGTCTGCTCTGGTTCGGGTGTCCGGGCCAGCTTTCTTTCAGTATATCTTTTGCATATCGCATCCTTCCGGTCCTGATGGAAGAGTTTCAGAATATCCTGCTGTCATACCGCCTCAGAGGAAATCCGCCGCACAAGAACGGACTGATCGGGAAAATCCGATATCTGGGATATCAGATCAGGATGATCATTCAGTCATTTTACCCGCTGATGCTCAATACGGCAAAGCGGTCCAGAACGACAGTTGAAGCGCTGGAACTCAGGGGATACCGCTATTCCATACAAAACCCTGAGGTAAAGAAGATGAAGCTGGCTATGCTGAAAGTGACACAGGCGGATATTATCTTCGTCTGCATCTCACTGGTGTGGGTATGCATATGTGTCGGACTGTCTGTCATATTGTAAGGACAGCAGCTATGCGGAATAGAACTACAGGAAGGATGAGAAAGAAATATGAAAATTGATTTTCATACACATGGAAAACTGGCAAAGAAACTTCCCTTTTCAAAAGAATACACCGACTGGCTCTTCCGGGAGGCGCAGAAATCCGGGCTGGACGCACTCTGCCTGACAGAGCACTTCAATACGCTGGGCTTCCAGGAGGTGTACCGTTATATATCCGGCCGGTGTACAAGAGAAGGTGATTCTCTTGTGACGGAGAGCGGATTCCGCATCTTTCCGGGGATGGAGACGGATATAGCGGAAGGCGGCCATACACTGATCATCGGTCCTATGGAGTGCATTCTGGAAATGAACCGGCGTCTGGAACCCAATAAAGAGAAAGGAAAGTTCCTGACCTTTGAGGAGCTGGCGCAGATGGTGGAGCAGTACCCGGTCATATTCGGTGCGGGACATCCGTTCAGAGACGGAGGGCATATACCGGAGCTGCCGCAGGAAATGCTTGAGAAATTCTTCTTCCTCGATGTAAACGGCAAAGACCTTGCCAGAGACTGCGACGGCACATGGGAGAAGATGAGGGCGCTTTCCCGTAAGCTTGACCGTCCGCTGGTGGCAGGAAGCGACACCCATCAGTCTTTCCAGTACGGCTGTGTCTGGAACGAATTCAGACAGACGATCGACACAGTGCGGGATCTGGCACAGGAAATCATGAAAGGGGCATATGAGATCAGGATGTCTGATTCACTTGAATTCAAAGTAGAGTCGGCGGGAATCTTAAAGCGTGCATTGAAAGAGATAGACGCGCTGGGCGGAGACTATGTGTCCGTACTGCTGCAGGGCGCCGAGATATGATTCGTTTCGGCTGATTCGAAGATGAACACAACAAAACGTTGCGCGCCGGCGCTGAAAATTGTACACAGATTAAGTGAAAAACGGAGATTCACCGGGGAATCTCCGTTTTATAATGTTCTTTTAGCCTGTAAAGACGATCCAGATGTCCGGAGGAGGACTCGCCCATTTTAGCTCCCAGAAGAACCACGAGAGAATCAAGCAGCGCGGCAGGCGCCGCCATGGAATGGTATTCTGAGGGTTCGCCACGGAAGACGAACAGAGGAATGACACATTCCTGGTCCAGTGAATGATAGATCCGGCTTGTAAAAAAGATACACCTGTAATGAACCTTTTTCTGATGATCCAGGATCACGGCGGCCTCTTTTGGAGTTTTCTGGAATCCGAACAGAATCACCAGGTCTTTTTTTGTAAAAAAGTTCATATATTCAAAAAGTTCCGAACTCCCGGCAGGGAGGAGGATGACTTTCTTCCCGAATCGGTTCAGTCTGAATTTGAGCAGTTCCGCCATGGAAACTGCGGCTCCTTTTGCATAGAGATATACTGTGTCGGATGCCAGAATGGCGTCAGCGGCATTCCCGAGAAGGTCTTCATCCAGAAATTCAAGAGTTTTTTCGATACAGTACTGCTGACGGCGGAGAAATCCTGCAGGTGTATTGGACGATCCGCTGCCGAGAGTGAAATTCAGCTTTCCTGCCGGCGGATTCTCCTCTGCCACATGTCGGAGAACAGCATTTTTCAGCTCCTTAAAATCAGAATATCCGCAGTGTCTGGCAAACCGTGATACAGTCGGTTCTGAACTGCCGATACACCGTGCTACGTCGCCTATACTCATGCGGATAAATTCCTGTGGGCTGGCTATGATATAATCGATGATCTTTTTTTCGGTTTTTGTAAAGTGGACGTCGTTTTTCACAAAATAGATATCTGTCATGTACAGGCCTCTTTCCTGAAATTTTATATATCATATCACAAAAATGCGAAGAAAGGGTAAAGAGGAGATAGAATATATGTAAAATCCGGAAACGCTTCGACTTTTCTTTCTTTATCAAAGCGAGATGACCTCGACAAATAAAGTGTTATTCGCTATAATAACAACATTGAGGGTTGGGGCAGAAATCCGACGTTTAACATATGAAAGGAGATGCATGAATGCTCCAGATCAAAGATATCTGTAAAGAATACCGCACCGGAACCCTGGTCCAGAAAGCGCTGGACGGAGTGAGCCTGAATTTAAGAGACAACGAATTTGTTGCGATCCTGGGGCCCAGCGGCTCGGGGAAGACGACTCTTCTTAACATAATAGGAGGCCTTGACCGCTATGATAGCGGAGATCTTATCATCAACGGGATCTCCACGAAAAAATATAAAGACAGGGATTGGGATTCTTACCGGAATCATACGATTGGATTTGTATTCCAGAGTTATAACCTGATTCCTCATCAGACGATACTGGCAAATGTGGAGCTTGCCCTGACAATCTCGGGAATCGGGAAGGCAGAACGCCGGCAGAGGGCACAGGAGGCGCTGACGCAGGTAGGACTGGGAGATCAGATCCACAAAAAACCGAATCAGCTCTCTGGAGGACAGATGCAGAGGGTTGCCATTGCGAGAGCACTGGTAAATGATCCGGATATTCTGCTGGCTGATGAACCGACAGGAGCTCTGGACAGTGAGACCAGCGTGCAGGTCATGGATCTGCTTAAGGATGTGGCAAAAGACCGGCTTGTGGTCATGGTTACCCACAATCCTGAACTGGCGCATGAGTATGCAACGCGCATTGTGAACCTGAAGGACGGAAAGATCCGGTCGGACAGCGATCCGTATGTTGTAAACGAGATGGAACTTACAGAGCCGGAACATAAGAACATGGGAAAGTCTTCCATGTCTTTTCTTACGGCTCTTTCATTGAGCTTTAATAACCTGAAAACAAAGAAAGCGCGTACTCTTCTTACGTCTTTTGCGGGATCTATCGGAATTATCGGTATAGCGCTCATCCTTTCACTGTCGACAGGAGTCAATGACTATATCCAGCAGATCGAGGAGGAGACACTCTCTGAGTATCCGCTCCAGATCCAGAGTACCGGGTTTGATTTTTCATCTGCCCTGGCTGCCGGAGCTGCATCGGACGCAGGCAAGGAAGAAGGAGATATCTATGTGGTAGAGATGGTAACAGATATGTTCTCCACGATGGATACCAACGATCTGGAATCTCTGAAAACATATCTGGAAAACGGCGGCAGCGGGATTGAAGAGTATACGAATGCCATAGAATATTCTTACAATGCAGAACCGCAGATTTATAAAGAAAGCGGAGACGGGATCCGCCAGGTCAACCCGGATCATTCCTTTGATTCCATGGGCCTGGGGTCGTCGTCCGGATCCGGGATCATGTCTTCTATGATGAGTACGAATGTGTTCTATGAGATGCCGGAAAACGAGGCTCTCTATAAGGGGCAGTACGATGTGAAAGCCGGACGCTGGCCCGATAATTACAATGAATGTGTACTCGTTCTTACTTCCGGCGGGGGTATGAGCGATTTTATGCTCTATACACTGGGGCTGAGAGATCCTCTTGAACTGGATGAGATGGTCGATCAGTTTATCAACGAAGAAAATATCACTACGCCGGATGATATGGGAACTTATACGTACGACGATATCCTCGGCATTACATTCAAGCTGGTGAACAGTGCCGACTATTATCAGTACGACAGTCAGTATAAAGTATGGACGGATAAATCCGGCGATGCAGATTATATGAAAGAGCTGGTTGCAAACGGAGAAGACCTGACGATCGTGGGAGTAGTCCAACCATCAGAAGATGCGAATGCCTCTGCGCTGAGTACAGGAATCTGTTATCCGGCTTCTCTGACGAAACATATAGCGGAATATGCGGAGAATACAGAGATTGTCAAACAACAGTTAAGCGATTCGTCCGTTAATGTATTTACCGGTGAGAAATTTGGAGAATCCGGCTCAGAAAACGGGTTTGACATGGAATCCCTTATAACGGTGGACGAGGATAAGCTTCAGGAAGCCTTCGGGTTTGACGAGAGCGCATTTTCTGACCTGTCAGATTCTTTTGACTTTTCGGGGGTGTTCGGTAATGCAGGCGATTCCATAGATCTGTCGGGCATGGTGGACCTTGGAAATGTCGAAATAGATCTGCCGGATATACCGTCCATGAGCCTGAAAGATCTTATGGAGAATCTTGATCTTAATGTGTCATCGGACGGATTCTCTCAGATGGCGTCAAGCCTGTTGGAGGGATATCAGCTGTATGCCCAGGATCATCCGGAGGCAGATTATTCCGGACTTGCGGAAGCTTTTCAGAATTATCTGAGTTCGGATGCAGCTCAGTCGATTCTCCGTGATAACATTGCAGATATCATTCAGTCCGGTTCCGGAGTCACTGTGACTACAGAACAGCTCCGGGAGATGCTCAGTGAGATCATGAGCGGATTTGCAGGATATATAGAGGAAAATAATTACGACGATCCGTCCAGATTCGGCGAGTATCTGCAGGAGTATCTGCAAACTGACGGTGCACAGGGCATATTAAATAAATGGGCGGATGAGATTTTCAGCGGAGTGGTGGATAATGTAACGGTCACTTCGGAACAGATCAGTAAGCTGGCGGAAGAACTGGCGGGAGGTTATCAGCAGTATGCGCAGCAGACCGGTGCGCCGGACCCGGCTCAGATGGGCGAAAACTTTATCGCATATCTTGCCACTGCGGACGGACAGAAAAGATTGTCAGACGGTCTTGCGGGCGTGGTGGACACGGCGGGGATCGAGAGTCAGCTCACAGGCGCTGTTGAGCGTTATATGCGGAGCGCCATGACCTCTTATGGAAGCGCGGTCGGTCAGGCGCTGGAGGGCCAGATATCTTCCGCGATGGATCAGATGATGGATCAGCTCGCCTCGGGAATGAGCGATGCCATGGGGCAGGCTATGACGCAGGTCGGAAGCAGGCTGGAAGACGCCATGAGCATTGACGGAGAAGCCTTTGCGGATGCTTTTCAGATGAATATGACAGGAGATGAGCTGTCAGAACTTATGATGTCTATGAATTCTGATCAGAGCGCGTCATATGAGAACAATCTGACATCTCTCGGATATGTGGATTTTGATGTACCGGGCGGGATTGATATCTACCCGAAAGATTTTGAGAGCAAGGAAATGGTAGTCGGTATTCTGGACGATTACAACAGTCGTATGGAGGCGGAAGGAAAAGATGAGCAGGTGATCACCTATACAGATATGGTGGGAACGCTGATGTCATCCGTGACGGAGATCATCGATATTATCAGCTATGTGCTGATAGCATTTGTGGCAATTTCTCTGGTTGTATCATCCATTATGATCGGCGTCATCACATACATCAGCGTGCTGGAGCGGAAGAAAGAAATCGGTATCCTGCGCGCGATCGGCGCATCGAAAGGAAATATTTCTCAGGTATTCAACGCGGAGACATTTATCATCGGATTTTGTGCGGGGGCGTTGGGGATCATCATATCTCTTCTGCTGCTGATACCGGGCAATGCATTGATCCACTATCTCGCGGGAACGAATGATGTAAATGCAGTGCTCCCGGCCGTGCCTGCCGTGATCCTTATCCTTTTAAGCATAGTGCTGACACTGATCGGCGGTCTGATCCCGTCGAAAAAAGCGGCGAAAAGCGATCCGGTGACAGCATTGAGAACGGAGTAGACGTAAACAGGAGATACAGTAATGGATGAAAAATCTTTGAAAAGCCGGATAAAAAAATTGAGTATTGCAGTTGTGATCATCAGTTTTGCGATCCTGATCGCTGTGGTGGCGGCGTCTTATAATCTGCGGACAATTCTTCAGGATGCACTCTTCAGTCAGATGGAGAGTGAGACTGAACAGTACGGCATCAATATCAGACGTCAGATGGATGCGGATATACAGACGCTGAATACTCTTGCGAGTTTTATTCAGTATGGAAATATGGATACCGATTCTTTCATAAAAGGTTTTCAGCTTTCCAGAGAATATAATGATTTTGACGGTCTGGGATTTTTCGGAAGACCTGATATGAACATTGACATCGGCATAATGATCACTTCGGATGCAGTGGAGGAAGTTTCGGTGGAAGCGCAGGATGAGAATATGGCAGCTGTTGTGCAGGATGCATGGAACGGCGGGAGTGGGATATCAAGGATATACACCGAAGAAGATACAGATGAGAATATGTTTGCGTATGCAGTTCCCGTATATGCAGATAAAGAAGTGGCAGGAGCGCTTGTGGCTGAAGTGGGCACAGACGTGTTTGCCGATGTGCTTCAGGACAGATCCGTGCTCCACGGAAGCGGTTACATCCATCTTATCTCGGACAGCGGAAAGATTCTTGTAAGGTCGGAAGAAAGGGTTATAGAAGAAGAGCTGGATACGATTTACGATAATGATTATATTGCGCAGGAAGAACAGGAGAATATAAAGGACGCTTTAATAAAAGGAGAGTCATGTTTTTCGGAATTTACTTATAACGGGGAGATATATCAGGTTCTGCTGGCGCCGCTGGGCGTCAACGGATGGTATCTGTTCTGCGTACAGACGGCGCAGAGTATCAGCGGCAGCATCTATCATCTGATGACAAATACTCAGATCATCACGGTCGTTGTGCTGTTTATCATTTTGATCATTATCGCATACGGATACAGAATCATATACAGGAGCAACCACAATCTGATAAAAAGCGCCTGGTATGATCCGCTGACCGGAGCATATAACATGGCAAAGTTTGAATATGAGACGGCGGGGATTATAGAAAACACGTATGAATACAGTCTGGCAGCAATGAATATCCGACAGTTCAAGTTCATTAATGAGATATTCGGAACCCGGGCAGCGGATCTTCTTTTGTGCCATATGAAAAGTGTCATTGCAGATAATGTAACTGAGAATGAATATTACTGTCGAAACTCTGAAGACATGTTTTATCTTCTCCTGAGAGATACAGACAGAGACAGAATCAAAGAAAGAATAGGAAAAATGATCCAGGAGATCAGCAGATATGCAATCTGCAACAATCGTGATTACAGAATCCTCCTGTACTGTGGCGTTGTGATCGGAACAGACGTGGAAGACGAAGAACCTTCAGTAAAAAAGAGTATGACTCACGTCAGATTTGCACTGGATACTGCAAGGCAGTCTCTGAAAAACAACATATGGTTTTATGACACCCGTCTGCATGAAGACGAAAAACTTCAGAATTATGTGGAAAGCCATATGAACCAGGCGCTGGATAATCATGAGTTCAAACTGTATCTTCAGCCCAAGGTGAACCTGTCTACAGGCAGGACAAGCGGTGCTGAGGCTCTGGTACGCTGGATCGCGGAAGAGGGCAGGATTATCTATCCCGGGCAGTTCATTCCAGTGTTTGAGGCTAATGGTTTCTGTGTGAATCTGGATATGTATATGCTGGAAGAAGTGTGCCGTCAGATTCGTAAATGGATCGACGACGGACTGACTCCTGTGCCTGTATCCGTGAATCAGTCCAAACTTCTGTTTTATGAGGCTGATTATATCGACAATCTGAAATCTCTTCTGGACAAATATCAGATTCCGGCGGAACTGATTTCTCTGGAAATCCTGGAAGGGCTTGCGTCGGAAAATGTGAATGAGCTGAATAAAAGAATAGGACGCCTGCGGGAAATCGGATTCAAGATTTCACTGGATGATTTCGGCAGCGGATATTCATCTATGAATACGTTGGCCAGTCTTGAAATAGATGAATTGAAGTTCGACCGGGGATTTCTTTTAGGCCTGAAAGATTCGGGAGAAGAGTACGAACGCCAGATCATCATTATGAATGAGATTGTGGAATTGACGAAAAAACTGAAGATAAGCACCGTAGTCGAAGGCGTGGAGACAAAAGAAAATGAAGAGCTGGTCCGGGCTCTGGGCTGCGAATACGGTCAGGGATATTATTATAGTATGCCGATGAGCGCCAGCGAGTTTTCCGAGAAATATGTGAAGAACCCTGCTGATTAGAAGCGCACACCGGCAGACATTCTATTTCGCTTCAAGGATGATGCACCGTCCCTTTTTTGACTGCTTCACTTCGTAAAGGACGTCGTCCGCCATCTTGTAAAGTTCGGCAAATGTTCTGGGATTGTCGCTGTGTATCCCGCCAATGGATATGGATGTGCGGATCCCGGGGCATTTTATCATGGCTTCACGCAGGTATTTCTGAGTGACCGCCTCTGCCTTTAACTGAATTGCCTGCATATCCATACATGGATATGCAAGAACGGCAAATTCATCGCCGCCCATTCTGATCACGACATCAGTCTGACGAAATGTTTCCTTCAGTGTATTCGCTACATACTGGAGCATATAGTCTCCGGTATCATGTCCGTAAAGATCGTTGACCCGTTTGAAATTATCAATGTCCATCATGAAAAATGTGTATGGCATAGGGTTTTTCATTTTATCGACTATAAGGGTCATGCCGCCTCTGCGGTTATAGATTCCGGTAAGAAAGTCTTTATATGATTCTTCCATAAGTCTGTATCGGTTCTGTATTTCGTTGGAAATGTCAACAAGTACGCTGATAACTACAGCCCGATCGTCTTCGACAGTGATCTTCCGTCCGATATCATAGACCCATATATAATTTCCGTCTTTTTTCCTTATGCGATATTTAATGGAGTATCCGTCTCCCGTGCTCTGAAAGATTCGCTCTGAAACCCTTTTGGCATCTTCTTCGTGGATAGAATTTATCACGAGTCCTCCAGTAGTTTTAACGAATTCATCATAAGTATATCCAGTCATATTGAGAAGAGTGTCATTAACTACATACAGGGGGAAACCCTCCTCCATATAACTGCCGATGATCCCGCTGGGCATCATTACACAAAGTATGTCAAGAAGCTTTCGCTGTGTCTGGCCGCTGAGTTTGCGTGCCTGTTCGGATATAAAGCGGAGCGGAAAAAATTCATCATTGTCCTGAGTCCGACTGCCCTCTGACATATGCAGTGAAGTGGCAAGGTATTTCCCGTCCGTGTTGCAGAAAGTTCCCGTTAGCCGTGTACAGTAGTATACGGGCTGCAAATCTTCCTGTTCGATACAGGTTTCCATTTTGCAGTAAATCTGCCAGCAGTTACTGCTGACTTGTTTTTCTGTATAATTGCTGATCTGGTATTTGATAGGAGAAGGAAGATTGGCGATCTCCTGTTTCAGCAGTAATGCAAATTCTTCTTTGTTTACCGCAACTTCACCTTCCCCTGTTCCCAGACTGTATATATTGTCAGCAACCAGAGACAGGGTCTTTTCAATATTTCTTTCTGTTAGATAAAAATGGAAAAATTGATCCAGTACCGGATAGATAAGTCTGCCTGAAATAGTTTTATTATCTGCAATATCTGTTTCTCTTGACATTTTATGCCTCCCATAATAAATTCAGCATCCCCGAAGCCGTAACAAAGAGTGTTGAGTATCATCATAGGGTTCAGCAATATATTTTATATAATATTACGGTATATTTGGCAAGTGTTTTTATTGATTTTCCTGTGGTGCATACGCTGAAAAGCAGCAAAAAATATTGACAAATCCTTCATATCTACCTACACTTATTACGATTGTACGCATGAACAAGCATGGTAAGGAGTGAGACCGTGGAAAAAAACAGTAATATTATAGAGCTGAGAAACATAAAAAAAGTGTTTGATGATACAGCTGTCGTGGAGGATTTTAACCTGACGGTCAGGAGAGGAGAGTTTGTAACATTTCTCGGCCCATCAGGCTGTGGAAAGACGACGACACTTCGGATGATCGCCGGATTCGAGTTCCCGACAGAGGGGGAGATTCTGTTGAACGGGGAAGACATCAGCCATCTGCCGCCCAATCTGCGGCCGATCAATACGGTGTTCCAGCGCTACGCCCTGTTCCCGCACCTGAATGTATATGACAATGTGGCGTTTGGGCTGAACCTGAAGAAACTGCCGAAGAACGTGATCAGGGAAAAAGTGGAGAAAGTGCTGGAGGTAGTGGATCTGGAAGGATTTGAGAAGAGGAAGATCTCGACACTTTCAGGAGGACAGCAGCAGAGGATCGCCATTGCCCGGGCTATCGTCAACGAACCGGATATTCTGCTTCTGGACGAACCACTCGGGGCACTGGACCTGAAGATGAGAAAAGAGATGCAGCTGGAGCTCAAATCCATGCATGAGCGTCTTGGGATCACATTTATCTATGTGACCCACGATCAGGAGGAGGCTCTTACAATGTCCGATAAAGTAGTGGTCATGTCTGACGGGATGATCCAGCAGACCGGTACTCCGGAGGAAATCTACAATGAACCGGAGAATGCGTTTGTGGCTGACTTTATCGGTGAGAGCAATATTTTTGAGGGAAAGATGGCTGCGTCTATGACGGTCGGATTCTGCGGCGCTCAGTTTCCCTGCGTGGACAATGTGCCGAAAGATACCCGTGTGGATGTAGTTGTAAGACCTGAGGATGTGATCATTACCAGACCCGGCGACGGTCAGATCAGGGGAGTTGTCGATTCAGCCGTATTCAAAGGCATGTATTATGAGATTACAGCAATTCTTTCGGACGACAATGAAGTTGTGATCCAGAGTACGAGAAACGCCCGGGTCGGCGAGGAGATCGGCATGAGGATTGATCCGGACAGCATCCATGTTATGCCGGCAGGTGTTCTGGTTAACGTTTTTGACGGAACGATAACAAAAGACGGGAAAGCCGCTTTTGCCGGCGGTGAATATGAGTGTGACCTGACACAGCTCTATGAGGGATCACGCCGGAGCGGGGAATGCTCAGTAGTGACCGAGAATGGCGAAGAAATTGATCTGTCCGGAATGTATGTGACAGTGGAGGTGCCGGTCAAAGCTGTATCCATGAGTGATGAGCAGAGAGACTATCGTGCGGAGGGAAATATTATTTCCTTTATTTACAAAGGAAATCACTACAATTATACAGTACGGACAGCTACGGAGGAGGACTTCGTGCTTGATGAAGACGATCTGTGGAATGAGGGAGATCATGTCAGCCTTATGATCCCGAGCGATCAGATCATACTGAAGAGAAAGTAGGGATATACTATGAGAAATTTTCGATTCAGCAGGAAACAGCTGTGTATACCTTATGCTCTGTTTCTGGTCTGTTTTGTCGTGCTGCCGCTGGCAGTGATCGTTTACTATGCGTTTACTGACGGAAGCGGGAGTTTCACCCTTGCCAATCTGTTCAACTTTTTTACAAACGGAAATACGATAGGAACGCTCTGTTACAGTGCGGTGATCGCAGTGGCTGTGACGGGGGTCTGTCTTCTCGTGGCCTATCCGGTGGCATATATTCTGGCACGAAGCGGACTGAAGAAAGCACCGGTGCTCCTGATGCTTTTTATCCTTCCTATGTGGATCAACTTCACTCTTCGTATCACGGCGCTAAAGGAAATATTGAATGTGATCGAAGGAAATCTGTCGCTTCATCCTTTCATGAATACGGTGATCGGCATGACATACGACTATCTTCCGTTTATGATCCTGCCCCTGTATACAACGCTTCTTCAGCTTGACGAAAGCCTTCTGGAGGCGGCGCAGGATCTGGGGGCGGGATCTGCGGCAGTATTCTTCAGAGTGACGCTGCCCCTGTCTATGCCGGGGATCGTCAGCGGAATCACCATGACGTTTCTTCCGGCCATGACGAACTATGTCATCCTGGATATGATGTACAACAGCACATATATTATGGGCTCACTGATAGGAAGCTATTTTAATATTTATGACTGGAATAATGGTTCCATGATCTCTCTGATCCTTTTTGCGGTGATATGTATCGTATCGCTTGTCACCGGAGGCGAGGAACAGGATGATGCGAAGAACAGGGGGGCGGTGCTGTAATGAAAAAGATTCTGTCTTACACTTGGCTTGTACTTGTGGCGCTGTTTATGTATATTCCGGTGCTGATCCTGGCGTTCTACAGTTTTACGGACTCTACCACTATCGGCGCTGTGAGGGGCTTTTCTCTGCACAACTACGAAACGCTTTTTACGACTGAAGAACTGAGAAATATGATCGTCGGCACACTCCTGCTGGCGGTTGGATCGGCCGTGATAGCATCGGTGTTGGGAACAGTGGGCGCTATCGGGGCGTTTTATTCCAGACCCTTTACCCGGGCTGCTGTGGAGACTGCAAACAGGATTCCGGTAGTCAATGCCGATGTCGTGACGGCGTTCTCCATCTGTATTCTTCTGATCGTTGTGCTGGGAATTGAGAAAAATACTTTCATCCCGCTTGTGATCGGACATGTGGTGTTGTGTACGCCCTTTGTGTATCTTGCTGTAATGCCGAAACTAAAGCAGATGGACAATGGACTTTATGAGGCGGCCCTGGATCTTGGGGCGACGCCGTTCCAGGCGCTGTATAAGATAGTGATACCTCAGATCATTCCGGGCATAGTCTCAGGGTTCATGCTGTCGATTACATTGTCGCTGGATGACTATTTTATTTCGACGTACACGAAACCGGCCACATTTGACACGATCAGCACATATGTAGTGAACGCCACAAGAGGAGCTCAGACTGAGATTAAGACGGCATTGTGGGCATTGTCCACCGTGATATTTCTGGTCGTTATCCTGGCGGTGGTGATCATGAACCTTGCTTCAGCGGGTCCGGAAAGAAAGCAGGAGGTAAACGTCCATGACAGCAGAAAAAAAGATTAAAAAACGAGCGTCAGGCATCAGAATCGGACATACAGCTCTGTGTGTCCTGCTGTCCGTGGCAGCTGCTGTAATCCTGCCGTGCAGTTTTATACCAGGCGGAGTATCCGCTGTTTCTGCGGCGGAGGAAGAATCACCCGAACATACGGAAAAAGTAACCCTGCGCATTGCCAACTGGGAGGAATATATCGACGAAGGCGACTGGGATGAAGAGGAGGCCATCGACCTTGACGACCGGGAAGGAACTGTGATCCTGGGGGAAAATTCCATGATCCAAGATTTCGAACAGTGGTATCTGAAAACTTATGGAACGGAAGTAGAAGTAGAGTACTCCACATTTGGAACTAACGAGGATCTCTATAACCAGCTTACTCTCGGAAACGAATTCGACCTTGTCTGTCCGTCGGAATACATGTTTATGAAACTGATTGCGGAGGACAGGCTCCAGCCGTTGTCAGAAGGTTTTTTTGATACGGGAAAAGAAGACAATTATTATATCCGGGGTGTGTCGGACTATATCAGAAACATATTCGATACGAATACAATAAACGGAAAAGCCTGGGGTAAATATGCCGCCGGCTATATGTGGGGAACTACCGGGATCGTTTACAATCCCGAGGTGATTTCGAAAGAGGAGGCATCCCATTGGGCGATTCTGGCGGATCCGAAGTATAAGGGTCAGGTAACGATCAAGGATAATGTACGCGACAGTTATTTTGCTGCATTGGGGATACTTAATGAAGACGAGCTGACGCAGCCGGACTTTATCAATTCTCCGGATAGGCTTGAACGTATTGCCGAGCTTATGAACCGGACGGATGAAGCGACAGTAAATACGGCTGAATCTATCTTAAAAGAAATGAAAGAAAATGCTTATTCTTTCGAGTCCGACAGTGGGAAGGCGGACATGGTGACGGGAAAAGTCCTGGCAAATTACCAGTGGTCGGGAGACGCCGTCTATACATTGGATCAGGCAGAGATTGACGACTACTATCTGGCATACGCCGTGCCGGAAGAATGCACCAATGTCTGGTTTGACGGCTGGGTTATGCTAAAAGACGGCATCAGCGGTGACGCGGCGAAACAGCAGGCAGCTGAGGCGTTTATAAATTTTATGTCAAGACCTGACAATGTAGTCAGAAACATGTATTATATCGGGTATACATCCGTGATAGCCGGAGGAGACAGCGATATTATCTACGCTTACGCCGACTGGTGCTACGGGGCAGAGGAAGAAGAGGAAGATGTCATTGAATATCCGGTCGGATTCTTTTTCAGTGGAGATAACGCTGATGAAGACTATATCATAACGGCTGCGGCAGATCAGGCGAACCGCCAGCTTTTCGCACAGTATCCGCCTCAGGATGTGCTGGAACGGGCTGTAGTGATGCAGTACTTTGATCAGGAAAACAACGAGCGGATCAACCAGATGTGGGTCAATGTCAGATGCTTCGATCTGACGACGCTGACTTTGCAGGACTGGGCGTTGGTCGGTGCAGGTGTTGTGATCTTGGCTGCTGTGGTGATGATATTTAAAAAGCGAGATGATATCAGAGGAATGTTTCATATACGTTGAGCATGAAAAAAGCGCGTACGGAAGATCCGAACGCACTTTTTTCTTTTGTCTGCGAGAATCAGGTACAGTGCCTGAATGATCTGTCAGTGATGATTCTTGCAAAGATCAGCCCCAGAGGCAGCGCCATAATGATAAGTAATGCGGAGACGAGCCAGGGAGCCGATTGTGTCAGCGACATCTCTCCCATATTATAGACCGCACGGTACAGATAAAGCCCCGGAACCATGATCACGATGGACGGAACAGTCACGGAAATTCTCGGATATCCGAGCTTTTTCATCAAGAGCGAAGCCAGAAGCCCGGCTGTCAGTGCACCGAGAAAAGCTGCAACTGCCGCATGGCAGGATGCCAGATCTACAAGTTCCAGGCGCAGGGTGTTTGCAAGGGCTCCTATGGCCGCAGCGGAAGCGGCGATACGCACCGGACTGTTAAACATGACGGAGAATCCGAACACACCTACGAAACTTGTGATCAGCCGCAGGATAAGCAGAAGAGCCGGGGGAATTGACAGGTTGATAAATTCGCCCGGCTGCAATCCCAGGACCATAGCCAAGACCCATGCGGTAGTCGTGGCGATAACGACGATGATGACGGCATATGCAAGACGTTCCAGACCAGAACGCATATCAAGCTTTGCCAGGTCGATCCCGCTTGTGATAAACGGGAACCCGGGGATGATAAAGAGCATGGCGCAGATATATCCGACCTCATGACCGCCTTCCAGAGGAAGGAGCGCCTCGGCAATTTTCAATGAACCGATATATGCAAGACATGCCAGCGCAACAGAGGAAACGATACCCAGATATAAAGTATAGTGTCTCCTGATCAGATGGCTGCGAAGGAAGTTGCCGAGACCGGCTCCAATAAATGCGCAGATCATTTCAACAGGACCGCCGCCCAGGAGAAAGGTAAAGGCAGCGCAGGCAAAAGCTGCTGCAAGGCCCAGTTTTACAGGCGTATATAACCCTCTGATCTTTTCAATTTCGTCAAGTTCCATATGAAGTGCCTCGCCGGATTTATACTTCCCTTCAAAAGGAAATTTTTTTACAAAGCGTTCCAGACGATCCAGTTTGGAAGTGTTTACCCCTGTATTATTCAGACACAGTGAATTTGTAAAAGTCTTGTGTCCGTCAAAACAGGTGTAGACGATGGTCATAAGTCCGATGCTTGCAGTGCACGTAACGCCAAGCTGCTCAGACAGGGAGTTCATGGAGCTCCTGACTCTCCATGCTCCGGTTCCGCAGGAAAGAAGCATCAGTCCGACTCTTCCGATCAGCGCTGCTTTTACCGGAACACTAGCCTCTGTGATCGGTTTGTCTTTTACATGACCGGTATAGTCATGCCAGTAGATATCCATATGATTTGGGATAATATTGTCTTTTACCATTTTGATTCCTTTCGATAACTATGAGACTTCAGTTACGCGTTTATCACATAACAGTATAGAGGGATATGCCGAAAAGTCAAGAATAATGATGCACAGAAAAAGGTAGAAAACAAGAAGAACATTTGAAAAAAGTGTGTATTGCATAAAAAAAGGATAAACTTGCTTGACCGTCATGCCATGAGTGGATTTATAATAGATTCATATTATGAAAACACAGTGACAGGAGATAGTGCAATTATGAGTAAAGTAATCGGAATAGACCTGGGAACGACAAACAGCTGCGTTTCCGTTGTGGAGAATGACAAGCCGGTGATCGTACCTGGAGCGGACGGCTCGATAACGACTCCGAGTATCGTAGCCTTTACGAAAAACGGCGAACGTCTGGTGGGGCAGGCGGCAAGAAGGCAGGCGGTGACGAATCCGGACCGGACTATCGCATCTGTAAAGAGACGTATGGGAACGGAGTGGACGACCCGCATTGACGGAAAGGAATATAAACCGCAGACGATCAGTGCGATGATCCTGATGCAGCTGAAAAAGGACGCGGAAAAATTCCTTGGAGAAGAAGTGACAGAAGCAGTTATCACAGTACCGGCATATTTCAATGATATCCAGAGACAGGCGACAAAAGACGCAGGAAGGATTGCCGGACTTAATGTGAAGCGTATTATCAATGAGCCGACCAGCGCGGCCCTCTCTTACGGACTGGATCATGGAGAACCGCAGAAAGTTATGGTGTACGATCTGGGCGGCGGAACGTTCGACGTATCGATCATAGAGATCGGGGAAGGAATCATAGAGGTTCTCTCTACAGCCGGAGATAACCATCTGGGCGGGGATGATTTCGATGAGAGGATCGTCAGATGGATAGTAAATAAATTCAGGGATCAGACCCGTGTGGATCTGTCCAGGGATTTTGCAGCCATGCAGCGGATCAGAGAGGCGGCGGAGAGGGCGAAGAAGGAGCTGTCCACCAGTGATACCTCCCATATCCTTCAGCCCTATATCACACAGGGAAAAGGAGAGCCTCTGCACCTGGATATGGTTATTACGAGACAGGATTTTGAAAATATGGTCTCAGATCTGATCCAGAGAACGGAAGATCCGGTCAGGAGCGCGCTCAATGACGCGCATATCACACCGGCGCAGCTGGGAAGAGTGCTGCTCGTGGGCGGTTCCACCAGAATACCTGCCGTGCAGAGAAAAGTAAGAGAGATGACGGGAAAAGAGCCGTCGAGAAATATCAATCCGGACGAGTGTGTGGCAAAGGGCGCGGCAATCCTGGGCAGTACCCTTCAGGGAAAAGGCCTTATCGCGGCGGGAACCGGACAGGATCTTCTTCTTCTGGATGTTACGCCCATGAGCCTGTCCATTGAGACGGTAGGCGGCGTGGCTACCCGCATCGTGGAACGTAATACGACGCTGCCGGCCAGATACTCACAGATATTTTCAACGGCAGCGCCTTACCAGAGAAATGTGGATATCCACGTCCTTCAGGGCGAGAGGCCTATGGCAAGGGATAATAAGACAATAGGGAAATTTCGGCTCAAAGGCATCAAACCGGCTCCGGCAGGCGTGCCTCAGATCGAAGTGACCTTTGATCTGGACGCCAACGGGATTCTGAAAGTATCGGCCCGTGATCTGGATACCGGGAAAGAACAGTCCATTACGATCACTGCCGACGACAGGATGTCTGATATGGAGATACAGCAGGCGATGCAGGATGCGCAGAACTATGCGGCCCAGGACCAGACGCGTAAAGACGCCATAGAACTGCTCGGAGAGGCTAACAAGCTCCTTGTCAGGACAGAGCGCTGTGTGAAAAATGCAGGGAAACAGCTCGACAAAGCGACAAAGAAGCAAGTGAAAAGCGATACGGCCAGACTTCAGAAACTGGTGGCAAAATGCAGGCTTGACCGTGTGGATGAGGTGCAGCTGGCAGAGATAAGAGCAGCGAAAGAAGAGCTTGAGCACAGTGCGGACGACGTTCTGAGGACATACGGCGGGTAAAGTATTATATAAAAAGTCCAGCGGTGATATGTCAAGAGGAAAATGAATAAAAATCAATAGATTTTTGCTGGCTTCACCTAAAAATGGACGCACTTTCCCAAGCCCCACTATTTTCTAATTTTTAGCCGGGCATGGCTTCACC
>DWXI01000088.1 GCA_019119265.1 Candidatus Mediterraneibacter intestinigallinarum
GTTCTGATTATAACCGGATGCAGAGAGCTGTCAGTCAGATCCACGAGCAGCCTCTTCTCATGGAATGCCAGGATCTCATCAGCCGTGCAGGCAGCATTTTAAAATATCTTACTGACAACCCGGAGAAAATCCCCGCCGCCCGGCGCTACATCGACTATTATCAGGAAACAGCCGCGAATGTACTGGAACATTATGCAGAACTTAAAAATACAGGGTTGTCCACGGCAGAAACAGAAAAAGTATTAAACAGCACCCGTGAGAGTATTTCCACTCTCAGGGCTGCATTTGACCTTCAGTTTGAAAAGCTGATGCAGAATGAACTGATGGATATGGAAGCCGACCTGAACCTGCTTAAGCAGACACTCAGATCAGAAGGCTATAAAGAACCGGAAAAGAAAGGACAGGAGATTTCCAAATGAAGAAAAGAATGATCGGGCTCGCACTTCTTGTTGTGATCATGCTCGTGATCGGCGGTATTTATATGGCGGTCGGCCGGACTCCACAGGTCATCACCGTAGACGGATATGTAGGCGGAGAGAAGATTGAACTGCTGGAAGACGAAGAAGTACAGGCAATTCTGGAAGAAGATTACGGGGTGAAGGCCGACTATTCCCGCGCCGGCTCCCTTGACATGATGACGGCAGATATGAACGAGATGGACTACCTCTTCCCGTCAAGCAGTATTGCCGGGGAATATTACGAAGATCTCCACGGTTCGCCGGAACAGAGTGAGATCGTCCTTAACACTCCCATCGTACTCTACACACACCGGGCTGTGCTGGATGCATTTGACAGTCAGGAACTAATCTCCTCATCCGGGAACTCATATTATATCGATATGACAAAACTGGTAGAGCTGATCCAGAATGACACATCATGGTCAGATATCGGCCTTCCCGAACTGTACGGAAATATTTCCGTAGACACCACTGATCCTGCAAGATCCAATTCCGGAAATATGTTCGCCGCACTTCTTGCAAATGTATTAAACGGCGGTCAGACACTGACGCAGGAAAATCTCCAGACAATCCTTCCGCAGCTTCAGGACATTTTCGGAAAGCTTGGATATATGGAAACCTCATCCTCAGATCTGTTCAGCCAGTTTCTCAGAATGGGAATCGGGGCGAAACCTGTCATTGCCGGATATGAGAGCCAGCTCATCGAATATGCAGCCCTCTACCCGGATCAGTACGAAACTATGAAGGACGATATCGTCATGCTCTATCCCACGCCGACTGTCTGGTCCACTCACGTATTTATCGCTCTGGATGCAGATGGACAGGTTCTCCTGAACGGACTTCTGGATGAAGATATCCAACGGCTTGCATGGGAGAAGCACGGATTCCGCACAGGTAATTACGCAACTGTATCTGAAAGCAGCAGCCTGAACGCCCGGGGCGTAGCAGATACGATCACTCAGGTAACACAGGTTCCGTCCTATGATGTTATGAAAGTGATCATCGAACAGCTGCAATGAAAAGACGCTGTAAAAGATACTTAAAACAAACAGAAAAGGAGGCTCTCTTATGCCCGAGATCACACTTGCAGACCTTGTAAAATCCAGTTCCGTTCAGACTGCACCCGAGGCCCCGGCAGCGGCTGAGGAACTAAATGAACAGCTTGCCGTTCTGACTCCCGAAGAGCGCAGGCTGGTAGACGAACTCAAAGAACAGATTGATGTACGCGATTCCCAGATGCTCATGCAGTACGGCTCCGGCGCCAGACAGAACATCGCTGAATTTTCCGGAAATATATTGAACAATATCCGTGCCAAAGACACCGGATATATCGGGGAACTGATGACAGACCTCGTCACGAATGTACAGGATCTTAATTTCAACTCTCTTGAAAAAGACTCCGGCATCCTCGGCATCTTCCGGAAAGCAGAAGCAAAAGTAAAGAAATTCCTCGCCCAGTATGAAAAGCTTGAGGTACAGGTGGAACGTATCGAAGGGAAACTGGAAGAAGCACGTATGGAAATGCTCAAGGACATCGGTATGTTCGATTCGCTCTACCAGAAGAATCTTGACTATTTCAAACAGCTTCAGATCTACATCACGGCAGGGGACGAAAAGATAAAAGAACTCCGGGAACAGACGCTCCCGTCGCTGCGCGCCGAAGTGCAGAAAAGCGGGGATTCCATGCATGCCCAGCTCGTCCGGGACTTCGAAGATACTGTAAACCAGTTTGAGAAAAAGGTACACGACCTGAAGACCAGCAAGACAATTGCTATTCAGACAGCTCCCCAGATCAGGCTCATCCAGAACAACGACAAACTGCTCGCCGATAAGATCCAGACTGCTATTCAGGAGACTATACCTCTGTGGAAGAGTCAGATGGTAATGGCTCTCGGACTCTACAGACAGCAGGAAGTGCTGAAACTGCAGCGCGACGTCACAGATACGACCAATGCACTGCTGCTGAAAAATTCCGAAATCCTCAAACAGAATACTCTCGATGTGGCAAAAGAATCCGAACGCGGCATCGTGGATATCGAAGCACTCAAAAAAGCGAACGAGAACCTGATCTCAACTATGAATGAAGCGGTCCGTATCCAAAAAGAAGGCCATGACAAACGCATGGCTGCTGAACACGAACTTATGAAAATCGAAAACGAAATCAGACAGGCGCTGCTCACGTAAAACAGCGCCTGGAGTCTGCGCGATACGCCCGGCAAGCAGCCGCCATGCTTGCATGAGTGGATATTTGCCGGGCAACGGACAGCGAACGACTTGTGTCGTGAGCTGAGCGAAGTATCGCGTGAGCGGATGGGGAGGCGAAGCCTTCCCTATCCGATTCAGCCAGACAGTTTATCTGTCGCTTTCCCTGATAAAGCTAAAGCTGTTATTTCACTTAAATCCAGGTCAAGCAGTTCCGCAATCTCTTCTCTGGACTTGCCTTTCTTTGTCATTTTTTCAATAACGTGTTTAAGCGCAGCGTGTTCACCTTGTTGTATCCCGCGCTTCAGTCCGCGCTCCATGCCTTTTTGTTCTCCTCGCCGCAGAGCACTGCTCATCTGTGAATTATAGTCTCTGATTGCTCGTTCACGCGCTTCATACTCCAGCTTAGCCCGCTCATCCGCACTCAATTTTTCCAGTTCCTTGTACGCCTCTTCAATGTATGAATCCGTTTTTGCCATAGCCGCAAACTCCTTCCTCGACTTCCCGCCAAAGAATTTCATCCATTTAATAAGGTCATCTCCGCTCCTGATATCCGGAGGCAGCTTTTTGAGTTCCAGAACCTGCATCTCCATAAGATCAGTATATTTCTTCCCGGTTTTCTCGTCACAAAAGCATATCGTACGGTAACATTTTGTATCTTTTTCAAAATGAATAAAGTCCAAAATGCTGACATGTATGCATTTCTTGAGATTCTCGTAAGGTTCTCCCTTCTTGAGCTGACCGGCAAATATCTTACTCAGATAAAAGAGCACCCGGGCATCCCAGTAGTCAAAATAGGCCACCTGCATCTCCATGTCGATCTGCGTTTTATCCTCCATCAGTACCCGGACATCCAGAATCCCAAGTTTATCATCCTGATACTCCTGACCAAGTACAGTCGGAAGCAGTACAGTCTCGCGTATCGTCTCCGGATCTTTCTTAAGGAGCGCCGCAATAAATCCTTTTCTTACTTTCGGATTATTCATCAGACCCTTAAAACAGAAATCCACAGTAGGAAGCATTATAAAATTGTCATCATTTTGTTCGCCTTTTTCTCTTATATCATCTTCTGGCTTCATAGTTATTTCTCCTTCATCTTATCATATCTGTTAAAAATAAAAAAGTGGAATCCAACTCGATGATCATCTTCTAAGACTGTCCTGACAGTAAAAGACACCCGGGGCAAATCTGCTCCGGATGTCCTCAAAATACCATAACATATTCAGACTTACAATAAAGAATTCATTAAAAATACAGTTACCAACAAACTTACACTGATTATAAAAAGTTATCCCCCGATTGATCAAAAATCAGCGTCTGCCTCTTTCATTTCTTCAGGTTATCCTCAATCTCTTCCCCCAGATAAAACACTTTGAAGAACATTTCCAAAGACTCAAACAGCTCTCTCTTCGTCTTCTGAAGTTCCTTGATCTTCAGCACGCTTCCGATCTCATCAAAAAAGAAATCCTCCTCTTTATGATCTACCTTTAGTTCAAGGTTCCCATTTTCATCGAAGACAAGCATCAGAATCCCTCCCACATCTTCCGTATATAACACACACATGATCTGGAGCTCCCGCTTAATATTCTCCGGCAGAGAATCAAACTCCGGATTCAGATAATATTTCTGTTCATAGGCGCTTGCTGCGCACAGCACGATTTCTTCGTTCATATCTTTCTCCTCCCTTGCTGTATGCTCACACTTGTTTACACATACCCATACACACCCCGCACGGATACTTCTCCTGCATATATCTTTTCTACAGTTGAGTCTTTCCTTCGCACGATCAGCTCTCCTGTCCGCCCAATACCGATGGCATGAGCCTGATATGTTTCTTTTGCTCCGATGATCTGAACATCACGATCAAGATTAACCAGCAGGGCACTGTATCGGTCGATCATCCCAGACAAGTCTTCAGTTTTTAAGAATATATCATAATTTTCCTCCAGGCGCTCCATGACTGCCGCAATCAGAGGTGCGCGTTTAACTGTATGCCCGCACTCTATCCGCAGAGATGTTGCTGTCTGTGCTATTTCTTCTGGAAAATCAGTCAGGTTCACATTGATCCCCACACCTATAGTCACATGATTGATATAATCAATCTGGCTGCTCATCTCTGTCAGGATTCCAGCCAGCTTTTTCCCGTTGATAATGATATCATTGGGCCATTTGATCTGGAGTGCGGGGCATTCGGACTGTGACATGCACTGTCCAATCCCTTCCGCAACGCTCAGCGCCATGACAAGCGTAAGCATAGAAGCTTTATCCGGCGTAATCTCAGGGCGCAGCAGAATAGACATGTAGATACTGCTGCCCGCCGGAGATATCCACGTTCGCCCCCGCCGTCCGCGTCCCGCCGTCTGCCTGTCCGCTACAGCGAGAGTGCCATGAGGCGCCCCTCCATCTGCTGCCAGCTTGATCCGCAGATTAGTCGAATCTGTTACATCATAGTACAGTATATTTCTTCCCGCCCAGCGAGTCTTCACCAGGCTGTCCAGTTCTTCCTTCGTTATCACGTCCGGACTGTCCACAATGTGATATCCCTTATTGCGCACGGCTTCCACTTGGTAACCTTCCTCCTGAAGCTGACGGATCACTTTCCACACGGCAGTCCTGGACACACCGAACCGTTCGCTGATCTGCTGCCCGGAGATATATCCTTCACTCTCCCGTAAAAGCTTTAGAATCTCTGATTTCATATCTGCTCACTTTCTGAAACTTTCTTCCGATACAGTATATCACAAGACAATCTGAAATGTAAACGCGGCACAAGGCGCTTGCAAAACACAGTACAGCAGCCGCAAACACCGGCTTGATTGCAGCCTCCCGCGATGTTATACTTTATAAACAGATTTTATAGATATTAATTTATTCTTTTGTTTGGTGAGGATGGATTTTATGAATACGATACAATTAGAATGCTTTATCGCAGTGGCGGAACATCTGAACTTTTCAAGAGCTTCCGAGGCGCTCCGGATCACTCAGCCTGCAGTCAGCCATCAGATCCAGTCACTGGAAGAGGAACTGAACGTGAAATTATTTAAACGCACGAGTAAAAGTGTGTCTCTTACTCAGGAAGGGATCCAGTTTCTCCCTGATGCACAGCTGATACTGAAGACCGCTCTGTCCGCCAAAGAACGTCTCGGACAACGTGAGCACTTTATCCCCTTTGAACTGGGCTGCCACAACCGCATGGAAATCAATCTGCTGCCTCCTATACTGAAAACACTGGTCTCGGATTTTCCTCTGCTTCGCCCGGTCATACAACTTGTGCCTTTCCCGTCTCTTCTGAGACTGATAGAGAACAGGCAGATACACGCAGCTTTTGGCATAAAAGAAGAGCAGAAAAAGTCCTCTCTGTATTTCAGAGAGTTCTGTTCTGCTCCTGTCGCCTGCATCTGCTCTCCCGGGCATCCTCTGGCGCAGTATGAAACTCTTACAGTCAGACAGCTGACCGGAAATATTATCGGGTGTTCGCCCCGGCAGATTGCTGATCCCATCTTCTCGGTGCAGAACACCATTCTGACAACCCTGAGGCCGGAACAACGTTATTTTGCCGAAAATATGGAAAGTGCCCTTACTCTTGTCAAAGCACAGATCGGCTATACATTGTATCCCGATGTTGCTCCGGCAAGAGAATCTGACCTGAGATATATCCCGGTCACTGACATTCCCAGAATGCCTTTCGGCGTATATTACCGCTATGACGATGATCATCCCGTACTCAGAAGATTTCTGCGGCTTTGTTCCGATATCCTTCAATACTGATATGCAGGAAAAATTTTTCCTGCATATCAGCTGACCGGTCATTTTATTTTAATTTTTCACTTTAACGAGAGAAAATTCGGACAGTTCTATTACAGACAGAGGTGTATCTATTCCGGCGATCGCTCCCATGGAAATCACCATTGTAGTATTCGTATCTGTCGGTTTATCCATCTTAAAGTTTATTGAAACCTCTTCTTCCTGATCTTTCTCAAGCGCTATATCCTGACCGCCATACCAGTCATAACTCGGGCTCAACATCGCAAGTTTGATCGTTCTGGCCTCTGATGATTTCACCTTAAACGAAACACGGTAGAACGCCCCTTCCTCAAGAACAAGTCCTGACTGTTTCAGCTGTACATTCCAGTCTTCTGTTCCGACATTTTTAATATTATATACTGCCTTCCCGTTTTCAAAGCTCACATCGGCTTCTCCCGGACGCGTAACTGCATTTTCCCATCCATCGATTCCTTCTGCAAAATCACCGTTCGTCAGCATATTCTCGCCGTCCGGCTGTTCGCTGACCTCCGGAGCTTCAATCTTTTCAAGATTGATATTGTCAATGCAGATCCGGTGTTTTTCCGTGATCTGGTCTCCGCCGACAGCTCCCATGGAAATGCTGAGAACAGCTTTCGGATCTGTCTGCGCAGTCATTTCGAATTCAATTTTATATGTATCATAGTTTTGTCCAAGATCTACGATCTTTTCTCCTGAGTAAGGCGTCCAGTCGTCGTCGCTGCTTCCGTCTCTCTGGATCGCGAACATCAGCTTGCGGTCAATGCTGGACTTCGCGTCAAGGGAAAGTCTGTACCACTGCCCCTGTTCAAGCTCTACGTTATTCTGTTTCAGCTGGATCTTCCATGCAGCGTCTCCTGTGTTGCTGATAGAGAAATCAGCCGCATTGTCTTCACTCAGGCTGTCAACCACATATGTTACATCAGAAGAAATACTGCTGTCGACATAAGGCTCATATCCTGAAAATCCCGCATTAAAGCTTCCGTTTTTGATCAGGCTGTCCTCTTCGATACGGACATCGTCAATATAGTATACTCCCGGAGCTTCAATATAAAATGCAATATTCGTATCCGAAGGCTCTGTGTTCATTGCCAGTGTATAATCATATTCCGCTGCCGATCCGTTAAGTTCCGCCGTAAAGTCCTGACCGCATGTTCTTACCTTGATGTACTTTCCGGCTTCACCTTCTGCCGTAAAGCTCATTGCATATGTATTTCCCGCGGACAGCGCCAGATCGCTCTGGGATATAACGACCGGATTTTCAGAAGAAGTTCCTTCCGGCGCGTTTATCATCAGCCGTCTGACATTATTTTCATTGGTAACACTCACTTCCGCTCCGTCATTCTTTGTGATTTCCCAGTATGCAAGACGTCCTTCGCCCTCCTGGAAACTGCCGTTATACACGTAGTTTCCGTCAGCGAGGATTCCCTTATCTCCTTCTGTTATCTCAATCTCTTTCGTCTTCTTCAGAGACACATTGCTGATATGGATTCCTGCAGTCGAACCTGTCGCCCCCATATTAAATTCCAGGCGGCCATTGGCATCATCACTGTCAGTCATCGTAAAGTCAAGCGTATACGTCTTCTTCTCCGTAGTGAGATCAACCGTAGTATCTTCAAGATACCTGCGATAAGATCTGTCCGGTGCAGATACTCCTACTTTCATCGACCTCGCCTCATCGGCATATGCATCGAAACTCACCTGATAAACTCCGCCCTGCTTCATAGGAAGATTCGGCTGGACAAGCTGCACGCTGTAGTCTACTGTTCCGTCATCCGTCGTGCTGACCACGATTTCATTGTTCTTAACAGACGCTTCGGCTACTCCGCCGAGAGTAGTGAGGAACGTCCAGTCTTTATCATCTGTCAGATCCTCATTCACAGAGAAATCTCCGTTGACCACGTAATTTCCGTTCGCATCCGGATCTCTCAGGATAACCTCTTCCACCGGCTTTGTAACGTTCTCGTCATAGCTTTCTTTCTGATATACTTTCACATAGTCGATATAGTACGCCGCTTTTTCAATATCAGTCGTCTCATCCGGATTTCCCGGCCAGTTTCCGCCGACAGCCAGATTCAGAATAATATAGAACGGCTGGTCAAAAGGCGCCGGATATGTTATCTCACCCTGGCCTTCCGTTGCAGAGTACCAGTTATCCTCGGTATGGATCAGTCTGCCGTCAACGTACCAGCTGATCCTGCCCGGTTCCCACTCCACATTAAACACATGGTATTCATCTGAGAACGTGCCTTCTTCCAGAGTATAGCTTCCCTGGCTCTCACTGTGCGGATTTCCATAATGGATTGTTCCATAAGAAGTATGCGTATCGTTTCCAAGCACTTCCATAATATCGATTTCTCCGCAGCGCGGCCACTGTCCATACAGATTTTCGTTTGTCGGCATCATCCAGAATGCCGGCAGGAATCCCTGTCCTTCCGGAACCTTTACTCTTGCCTCAAATAAACCATACTTAAAATCATGTTTATTCTGGGTATTTACGCGCCCTGACGCATAGGACTTGTTTCCGTTTTCATCTTCAGTCTCTGTCGGTTTGATCACGAGACTTCCATCCTTTACATAGATATTATCCGGAGAATCTACATAGGACTGAAGTTCATTATTGACCCAGCCAGGATCATGGAGCTCCACATTCCAGTCATCCCTGTTCAAAGTATCCCCGTCAAACTGGTCCTCCCACTTAAGTTCATATCCCTCATAAGACAGTGATGTATCTTCTTCCGGCTCCTGTTCCTTTGTTTCTGTCTGATAAGTAATCTCAGCCGTCAATGTAACTTCCTTTCCGTCCACAGTGATCGTCTTTGAGACGTCCGCGGACTGTTCGTTCAAAGTATCCCCTTCCGGTTCCGCCGCTTTTGCAGGCAGCGCGGTTCCGGGCAGGAGCGTTCCCGCCATTGCGCATACAAGAAGAAGAGACAGGAATCTTCTTCCCTTTCTCCGGTTCCGCAGCGCGATCAGCAGAACAATGATACAGATACACGCAGCCGCTGCCACTGCCCAGGGAAGGAACTGCGCTCTGTCACCTGTATCAACTTCACCTCCGGGTTCTGTGGTCTCTCCGCCTCCGGGCTCTGTAGTTTCTCCACCTCCGGGTTCTGTCGTCTCTCCGCCTCCGGGCTCTGTAGTTTCTTTCGGGATCAGCGTTTCTCCGGCTTCCCCTTCAGCGCCTGCACTGATGCTTTCAATCCGGGCAGTCCACTCGTTAGACGCCCCGTCTTCTGTCCGGTAACCATCCGGGATATCTCCACGGATGGTAATGTCATACATCACATCCTCGGTTCCGTTCTGTATCTTCACCGATTCAACGATCTCTTCTGTACCCGTATATACTTCCTTGTCCGTTACGATCGAGAAAACCGGTTCCTGAACCGTTGTATCAGCCATAACCGTAAAGCTGCTTATCATAACCGCAGCGGCGAATCCCAGGATCCCTGCTGCCGCTCGTCTCTTTTTTACCATAATTCCGCCTCCTCACATAGTCAGTTTCTCTATAAGTGCTGTTATCCTTCCCGCGCAGGCACGGATCTCTTTCTCTGTAAGATTCCCATTTGCATATGCCTCGCGGATATTCTCTTCATCATGTCGGTTGCCGGGCATGATGATGTCATTGCCGGCAGCCACACATTTCCACGGGATGCTTCCGTCCTCCGGAACTGTTGTGTTCCAGTCAGACATAAGCACGCCGTCAAATCCCCACTCTTCTCTGGCGACTACCGTACACAGATCATAACTGTTGGCCGCATGGACTCCGTTGATCAGATTATACGACGTCATCATAGCGGCGGGCGCGCTCTCTTTTACAGCGATCTCAAATCCCCGCAGATACATCTCCCGCAGCGCCTTTTCAGACGCCCGCACATCTACTCCCATTCGGTTATCCTCCTGGTTATTGCAGGCAAAATGTTTGATCGTAACGCCGCGCCCCGGCCTGCTCTGCACGCCCTGTGTGATCGCGGCCGCCAGAACGCCGGACAGCAGGGGATCTTCGGAAAAATACTCAAAATTCCGGCCGCAGAGCGGATTCTTCTGGATGTTCATCCCCGGCGCCAGCCACAGATCCACATGGAACTCCTCCATCTCTTCACCTACTGCACGGCCGATCTCTCTTAAGAGTTCCTCATCCCATGTCTGCGCAAGAGCCGTTCCCACCGGAAATGCCGTACAGTACTGATAGTAAGTGTCTGCATTGTCATGAAATTCCATCGGCATCAGGTAACCGTTTTCAAGAGAACCAAGCACGCCCGTGCCGTAAACTGCATCTGATTCCCGGTCAACCTGATAACTCTGTCTGAGCCTTAATCCCGCCGGCCCGTCCGCCATGATCAACGAGCGTATTCCATATTTCTCCAGAGCGTCTGTTGTCTCTCCTGCGGAACCCGGCACACGGATTCCAGCCGAGCCCAGCATACTTGCGCCTTCTGTAATATTTCCATACAGAAGGGCAATAAGCTCTTCCGCCGGATATCGTTCCTCTACAGGAGACGCATATATCTTTTTCTCCTCTTCAGACGGAGTAAATTCACAGGATGGTACATGCAGCTTTTTCCCCGTCTCTATCCATTGGGGCTGCATGTCCAGTGCAAGATCTGCTGTATCCGGATCGGCAAACGTTTCCTGGAGCGGACATATCTTCTTCGTCCTTTCAATGACTGTATCCTGCGATACTGTAAGAAACGCGGCAAGTTCTACGGAATCAGAGCTGTTTCCGGCCCATATGCCGTATATGCCTTTCTCAATAATCCAAGCCTGGCGCTTTTCTGAAAATACAGCCAGCTGCTTCTGACGTATCTTAACACAAACAGCTTCACTTTCTCCCGGTTTCAGCATGCCCGTCTTGGCAAATCCGGCAAGACGCCTGTACTCCTTCGGCTCTCTGCCTTTTGGCAGAGTCACATATATCTGTACAACTTCCCTGCCCGCATGATCCTCTCCGGTATTCCTCACCGTAAGTTCCGCTGATATCAGTGTCTCCTCTGTTCGCAGTCCGCAGAACGTAATCTGAAACGATGTGTAGGAAAGTCCATATCCGAATGGAAAGAGAGGCTTCACGCCATAACTGTCAAAATACCGGTAGCCTACATAGATTCCTTCCCTGTATTCCTCTTTTTTGAGGTCCCCGTTAAGATAACTGTATGTATCCGAAAAGGGATAATCCTCATATCGTTTTGCCCATGTTGCCGTGAGTTTTCCTTCCGGAGTCCTTTTTCCGAAAAGAATGTCCGCCACTGCATATCCACTCTCCTGGCCAGGCTGTGATATATTGAGTATTGCCTGGATATTGTCTGTCTCTTCAAGAATATCAGTAAGCTCGATCGGTCCTCCGGAATTGAGGATCAGGATCACCGGGATCTGCTGCGCGTCAAGATAACGGAGATCCTCCCGCTCTCTTCTGCTCAGGTAATAATCCCCATCCTCGAGCCGCCTGTCCTTCCCCTCGCCTGAGATCCGGCTGATCACATAAACCGCTGCCGAAGCATCTTTCAGATCCTCCTCTGTGATCCTCCTGCCCTCGGGAAGTATGAAAGGATTAGCCGCATAGGCGTCAAACGGATTTTGTACATGCTTAGCATCTTCTAATACTTTATCTTTCCACTCCTCTCTGGCCGCTTTGTAGCGTTCTTCATAATCTCCGATCCACTCCTCATCGGTAACGGTTCCGCCTGCCTCGACGATTCCTCTGTAAATGGAAATATTTTCGCGGTTATTCACATCCCCTGAACCGATACCGCCTTTTACCGTCTTTTCAGCTCCATTCCCGAATACGGCAATAGCTTCGGATAATTTAAGAGGGAGAATACCTGCATTTTTCAGAAGGACGATTCCTTCGGCCGCCGCCTTTTTCGCCAGCTCCCTATGCTTCTTTTCACGCTCTGAGACCGCATTGTCCATAGTTCCGCTGTGGTGCCATTTTATACTCATGTAGTTTCTCCTTGCGTCCAATATATTTTTCAGGTCATAGGCAAAAGCCGCCATAGCATTTCCCATATTTAAGATATATCTGCTGCAGCGGCTTTCCGTGTGTCTGTATTTTTATTCTTTTACGCCTCCAAGTGTGACGCCTGCTATGATATATTTGGAAAGGAGCAGGTACACGATGATGATCGGCACGATCGCCACTGTGATCATCATGTAGATCTTCCCCATATTAAAGTTCATATAATCCGCGCCCCGGAGCGTTGCGATCAGGATAGGCACCGTCATTTTGTCCTTTGACTGGATTACCAACGCCGGAACAAAGTAATTATTCCATGCTCCCACAAATGTAAAGATTGCCTGTACTGCTATGGCCGGTTTCATAATCGGGAGTACAATCCTGTTATAAGTCATAAACTCTCCGGATCCATCGATCCTTGCCGCCTCTACCAATGACAGCGGAAGCGACGACTGCAGATAACTGTACATAAAATAAAATACAGCAGGTGAAGCGATGGAGGGAACAATCAATGGGAACAGCGTGTCATACATCCCCATGTTCGTAATCAGTCTCAAGAATCCCATAGCCGTAACCTGTGTCGGCATGACCAGGATCGCCATGATAAAAGTAAAGGCTGCTTTTTTCGCCTTAAAATCATACGCATAAATTCCATACGCCGTCAGTGATGAAAAGTATGTACAGAGCGCAGCCGAACATGTGGATACGATCAGACTGTTGAAAATACCCCGAAACATCGGGAAAGTTCCATCATTTGCAACGGCTTTCAGATTTTCCAGGAAATAATCCCCGGGTATCGCTGAAAACCCCTTCTGCAGATCCGCGTGGGAACGCGTTGCGTTCACGATCAGAATATAGAAGAAGAACAGGCACAGAAACGACAGAAAAATAAGTACCACATATGCCAGGATCGTCTGTACATGTTTTGGCTTATTAGATTTCATGAACTATCTCCTCCTTCTTTCTGCTTTGGCTTTTTTTCTGGCGATTTTGGAACCATCGTCATCATTTCCATTTGTCATCTTATATACAAAGAAACACAGAATTGCACTTACAATGAACAGATATACCGACAGCGCTCCTGCCATGCCGTAGTTTCTGCTCTTCAGATGACTGTTCAGGAACATGATCAGAGTCATGGATGTACGATCCGGATTTCCCTGTCCGTTTGTGAGGATCTGGGGCACATCGAACATCTGCAGACCGCCGATTATGGAAGTGATCAGTGTATATGCCAGGATCGGACGTATCAGCGGCAGAGTAATATAGAAAAACCGCTTGAAACTGGTACACCCGTCAAGCTCGCAGGCCTCAAAAATATCCGGACTGATACCCATGATCGCCGCCATCAGCATGATCGTTGTATTTCCAAACCACATCAGGAAGTTCATCAGACCTACCAGAGATCTCGTGCCTATGACAGATCCGAGGAAATCTATAGGCTCGCTGATCCATCCCAGCGACGTCAGAATAGAATTGATCGGTCCGTTTGTCGAGAACATGGCAAAAAACAGCATTGCAAACGCAGATGCCATGATCAGATTGGGCAGATAGATAACCACTTTAAAAAACTGTTTCCCTTTGATCTTCAGACGGACATCTGTAAACCAGTTTGCAAGAAGCAGGGCGACCGCTATCTGCGGAATAAATCCGATGATCCAGAGGATCAGTGTATTGCCTGCATATTTAAGCATGTCCGAATCCAGCAGACTCACATAATTGTCCAGTCCGATAAAATTAGGTCCGATCTCTGTGATTCCCGACCGGTAATATTCATAGAAGCTGTATCGTATTGTGTCGACCAGAGGAATCAGAGAAAAGACGAAAAAGCATATAAAAAACGGGAGGATAAAAATATATCCCCATTTCGAATAGCTGACGCTTTTGCGTTTCTTTTTCATAAGCTACCGTTCCTTTCTGTCAAAAACAGCCGCACTGCACATTTTCCAGTGCGGCTGTCCGTATGTAGATTTACTCCGGCCACTGAATCTCCGTGATATCCGGATAACGTTCTTTTATTGCTGTCTCAAAGTTTTCCTTCGCCCTGTCAAAGTCTACATTGCCCTGGAAGTAGTCGCTGAATGAATTCTGGATCAGCTCTACGCAGCCCTGGTCGTATGCGGAAAGAGGTGCGATCTGAATATTCTCTGCAACAGGTGCATAATACTCGTAGGCATTCTGTCCGCCAAGGAAATCTGATGCGAACTCGTCACTCTGTGCCGCTTCCTGCATACCGCTGACAGTGTTTGTGTAATCCAGATAATCTTTTGAAATCTTCAGCAGATTGTCCTTATCAGCTGTAAGGGAAAGAATGATGTCTTTTACATGCTCCGGATTATCTGTTCCTGTGCATGCATGGATATAGGAACCGCCCCAGTTGTATTCCTGCGGAGGATTTGTAACAGCCCATGCGCCTTCTTCTCCATCCCAGTTCGGATTCAGAGTAAAATCAACTCCCCATGCCGGAAACAGGAAAGCGAACACTTTAGAAGAAGAACTCATCGCCTTATTCCAGTCATCGTTCCACTGTCCTTTTACTGTGCTGTCAAAATAGCCTGCATCCAACCATTCTTTAGAATCATTAACCCAGTCCATGATATTCTGGTTTACTTTGACAACTGTATCCCCGGATTCAACCCACGGCTCCTCAATGCTGTTGCCGTACAGGCGGAATGTATCTGCATAGGAAGCAAATGTATAATAACCTTTTTCCTTCAGCTCTTCCGCTGTCGCTTTCAGAGTATCCCAGTCTTTTACTTTCTCGCCAACTTTCTGCGGATCATCTGTACCGAACACATCCTTAGCGATATCCCTGCGGTATACAAGCAGTCCCGGGCAGCACTGCCATGTAGAGCCTCTCTGCACGCCGTTCTGATCAGATGCCGTTGTCTTTGTAAACTCATACTGATCCGCAAGTTCGGTATCAGGATCGATTCCGAGATCAGTGAGCGGCATGGCAACGTTTGCATCTGCATCCGTATACTTAAATACATAGTCCGTCTCTGATAAGAAGATATCTACCTTATCATCTGCAGCCGCATCAGCCTGATTAAGAAGAGCCTCATCAAGCTTCTGCTGATACACACCATCCTGGTTCGGATTGATGATCCAGTGGATTTCCGTGCCGTCCTTTAATGTTGTCACTGTTCCGTCGTCGGATGTGCTCTCAACTTCCGGATAAACCGCTTCCAGACGTGTGCGGAACTCATCATTCCAGCTGTAAATGTTGATAACTTTCCCTTCTTCTGTACTCTCTGCTCCTCCGGAGCCTGATCCTGAATCAGTGCTTCCGCCGCATCCTGCCAGCAGGCCTGCAACCGTAACTGCTGCCATCAAAACAGCTACCACTCTCTTTTTCATTGTTGTTTCTTCCTCCTATCTGTTATTGTTCCAGAGCAACTGCTCTGCTCATGGTTGTGTTGATTATAGCCCAATCAATTTATCTGAATATATTATAAATTCCAACAAAATGTCAGATTCATGACCTAACTTTCGCAAAAGTTCATTTTATGTCATGATTATGATATTTTTATACGTTTTTCTGATTTTTGTCATATATGAATTCTTATATAATGCCTGTAAAACAAATAAATTAAGGAAGGAGACAAAAAATTGAAACCTCTGCAGTTTATCGATGAATACGGCAGTTTTTCTATCAAGCAGCCCGAAAATATAAGTTATCTGTATTTTCCGCTGGCATCTGAAACCGGGCTTAAGAGTTCACTCTCACCGAATCTCGGCGGTGATTCCAAGACGGATCAGGAAACATTTCTTCTGGAGCCTGTAAGCGTTGAAAACCTTCACAACAATCGATCCGTACGCAACTTCTGGATCAGATCCGAATCGGGGGAAGTGTTCTCCGCGGCAGGAGCCTCCGCCGAACAGGAAGCGGTAAAATTTTCTTCCATGCAGGATAAAAGCCTTCTGACAGCAGGATTCATGTGGCATACTCTGGAAAGGCAGTCAGACGCGCTCTCCATCAGCTCGCGGATCACTTCATTCATTCCCTGCAATGATAATGTAGAGATCATGCACATCACCATCATGAATACGGCGGCATTCCCGGAGAAGCTGACGCCCTTTGCGGCAATCCCCATCTACGGACGCAGCGCGGACAATATCCGTGATCACAGGAACGTAACTTCCATGCTGCACCGTATAACTACTGATGCACACGGAGTCCTCGTCTGCCCCACTATGTCTTTTGACGAGCGGGGGCACCGCCCCAATCACAAAGTATACTATGTATGCGGAGTCACCGGCCACGGGGAAAATCCCGTGGCATTCTATCCTGCAGTTGAAGAATTCATCGGCGAAGGAGGCACCTATACCCATCCCAGAGCCGTATATGAATATTTCCCCGGTGTTCCTCCCTTCACATATGAGGCGGGCAGAGAAGCGATGGGAGCATTTCGTTTTCCGGAGATTACGCTCCAGCCGGGTGAAAAGGCCGAATATATCCTTCTTCTTGGAGTGGAAGACAGCAGCAGTGCCGTTTCGGACATATACGAAAAATATAATACTCCCGATAAAGTACGGGCAGCGTTTGAAGAGACCAGATCGTGGTGGCGCAGGAAAGTCAATGTAAGCTTCCACACTGCCAGCGACAGCTTCGACTGTTTCATGAAATGGGTCTCGTTTCAGCCTTTCCTCCGCAGACTGTTCGGCTGCTCCTTCCTGCCCCATCACGACTACGGAAGAGGCGGACGGGGATGGCGGGATCTCTGGCAGGACTGTCTGTCTCTCCTTTTGATGGAACCGTCCAATGTCGGCCAGATGATCATAAAGAACTACGGCGGGGTCCGGATCGACGGTACGAATGCAACTATCATCGGTGACGGAGACGGCAATTTCATCGCCGACCGCAACGGGATCGCCCGCGTCTGGATGGATCACGCTCTCTGGCCTCTGATGACTACCCGGCTTTACATTGATCAGACAGGAGACGTTGAAATTCTGAACAGGCAGGCTCCTTATTTCAAAGACGCCCAGTCATCACGGGGAACCGGAATTGATTCCGCATGGGAGCCATCCCAGGGCAGTCAGCAGAAAACAGAGAAAGGAAGCGTCTATAGCGGAAGTATCCTGGAGCATCTCCTGATCCAGCACCTGACCGCATTCTACGAAGTGGGCGACCACAATATCTACAGACTGCGGGGCGCAGACTGGAACGACGCTCTTGATATGGCTTCGGAAAACGGGGAAAGCGTTGCGTTTACCTGCGCCTACGCCGGCAATATGAAGGAGCTTGCCGATATGATACGTCTCCTTGACAGCCGCTCGTCCAGCCACAAGACAGAGCTGATGGAAGAGCTGAAAATCCTGCTGAACGATGATCCGCAGATCTGCGAGAGCATCTGCGCCAAGGAAGCGCTTCTCAACACATATACACAGAGCTGCAGTCATCACACCAGCGGCCGTACTTTCCTGGCAGATCTGTCTGAACTTGCAGACAATCTCGAACAAAAGGCAGAATGGCTCACGAAACACCTGCAGGAGCAGGAATGGATCGACGGAGGGAAGGAAGAAGGCTGGTTTAACAGTTATTATGACAATCACGGCAGGGCGGTAGAAGGATACTTTCCGGAGGGCGTCCGCATGATGCTCACAGGGCAGGTCTTTGCGATCATGGGAAACGTGGCGTCGGAAGAACAGATACGGCGCATTGTCAGGAGCGCGGATCATTATCTTTATCGAAAAGAGATCGGCGGCTACCGCCTGAACACAGATTTCAGGGAATTAAAATTCGATATGGGCCGCATGTTCGGTTTCGCATACGGGGAAAAAGAAAACGGAGCCGTCTTTTCTCACATGACGGTTATGTTTGCAAACGCCCTGTACCGCCGCGGATTCGCAAAAGAAGGGTGGAAAGCCCTGAAGACGCTGGCTCAGACGGCGCTTGATTTTGACACGAGCCGGATCTACCCCGGAATCCCCGAGTATTTCCGCTCAGACGGCAGAGGTATGTACCACTATCTTACAGGAGCTGCAAGCTGGTTTATGATGACGATGATCACACAGGTATTCGGCGTCCGCGGAGAAGCCGGCGACCTGATCCTCGATCCGAAACTTCTGGCGGAACAGTTCGATGATAACGGCAGGGCTTCTCTCAAGGTCTCCTTTGCCGGGAGAGATCTGGAGATCATATACGAAAACGTCAACCGGAAAGATTACGGCAGCTACGTGATCGGAACCGCATTATGCGCCGGAGCCGCGCTGAATAAAAACGAAAACGGCTGTGCAGTCCTGCCCAGGAATATTCTGAACACGCTTCCGGAAGGCGCCGTCTGCATCACAGTGCAACTGATTTAGACTCTATAAAAGGACAGGTGAAAGATTATGAAATATGGATATTTTAATGATACAGAACGCGAATATGTAATTGACCGGCCGGACACGCCCGCCCCATGGGTGAATTATCTGGGCTCTCCCGAATACGGAGCTATCATCTCCAACAACGCCGGCGGATACAGCTTTGCACGGTCGGGGGCAAACGGGCGCATCCTGCGCTACGTCTTTAATCAGTTTGACCAGCCCGGACGATATATATATATCCGGGATAACGCCTCCAAAGATTACTGGTCTGCTTCCTGGCAGCCGGTAGGCAAAGACCTGAACGATTATAAAAGCAAATGCTGCCATGGAATGGGTTATACAAGGATGCTCGCAGACTATTCGGGCATCCGCTCCGAAGCCGTATATTACGTTCCTCTCGGAAAATCCTACGAAGTATGGGGGCTGACGGTGACCAACCAGTCAGACCGTCCCAGGGAACTCACACTTACAGGTTATGCGGAATTCACCAACCACAACAACTATGAACAAGATCAGGTAAACCTGCAGTATTCGCTGTTTATCGGCCGCACACTCTTCGATACAGACCGGATCATGCAGCAGATACACGGCAATCTCGACGCTCTCCGGGACGGGGAAAAGGTAGACGAAAAAAATGTCACCGAGCGGTTCTTCGGCCTTGCCGGCGCCGCAGTCGATTCCTACTGCGGCGACAAGGAAATCTTTCTCGGAAAATATCACGGCTACGGCAATCCTCAGGGCGTAGCCTCGGGTACACTCGGCAACGCGCTCAGCTATAATGAAAATTCCTGCGGCGCGCTCTCCTGTGTCATCCCGCTCCAGCCGGGCGAGTCAAAGTCCGTGGCATTCCTTGTCGGGATGAAGTCTTCCGCCGAGGCGGCCGGCATTATCGCCTCCTACGCATCGGCTGGAGAACAGATTTCAAAAGAAGTGGATACGCTCAGAAACGACTGGTATGCAAAACTGGATCATTTAAAGATAAACACTCCGGATCCGTCTTTTAACTCTATGATCAATACATGGAATGCATACAACTGTTTTATCACGTTCATATGGTCGCGCGCCGCTTCCTTCATCTACTGCGGCCTGCGGAACGGATACGGCTACCGCGATACTGTACAGGATATCCAGGGCATCATCCATCTGGCTCCTGAAATGGCCTGCGAGAAAATCCGCTTCATGCTCTCGGCGCAGGTGGATAACGGCGGCGGACTCCCTCTCGTAAAATACACCCATACTCCGGGGCAGGAAGACACCCCTGACGATCCTTCCTATGTCCGCGAGACAGGACATCCGGCTTACCGCGCGGACGACGCACTCTGGCTCTTCCCCACAGTGTACAAATACATTGCCGAGACAGGGAACACAGACTTTCTCGATGAAGTCATCCCCTTCGCGAACAAAGATGAGGCAACCGTATACGAGCATCTCAAACGGGCCGTGCAGTTCTCCTTCGAACATCTGGGCCCCCACGGCATGCCCGCAGGCCTTTATGCAGACTGGAATGACTGTCTCCGCCTGGGCGCCAACGGGGAGTCCTCGTTTGTGGCGATGCAGTTTTATTATGCGATGACGATACTGAGGAGATTCGCAGAATATAAACAGGATACAGATTATATACGTTTTCTGGATGAGAAGCAGAAGGAGTTCGGCAGCCGGATACAGGAATTATGCTGGGATAACGACCGTTTCATCCGCGGATATACCGAGGACGGAGAGCAGATCGGCGCCGCCAGCGACCCGGAAGCCAATATGTGGCTGAATCCGCAGAGCTGGGCTGTGATCAGCGGGCTGGCAACGAAGGAGCAGACCGAGACGATCATGGAAAACGTATATCAGAGGCTGAACACCGCATACGGAGCCATCCTGATGGATCCTCCCTATCACAGGCACGCATTCGACGGGGCCCTTGCTGTCATATACAACCAGGGAACCAAGGAGAATTCCGGTATTTTCTCCCAGTCCCAGGGATGGCTGATCCTTGCGGAAGCCCTCTGCGGGCACGGCGAACGCGCCTTTGAATACTTCACTGAAAATGCCCCCGCCGCACAGAATGACCGGGCGGAGATACGGCGCCTTGAACCGTATTCCTACGGTCAGTTTACAGAAGGGCCTGCGAGCTGTCATTTCGGACGCTCTCACGTACACTGGCTGACAGGAACTGCATCTACTGTGATGGTAGGATGTGTAGAAGGCATCCTCGGACTGCGGCCCGACCTGAATGGCATACGGATCGCGCCGTCCGTTCCGAAGGACTGGTCCGGATTCGAGGTAGACAAGGATTTCCGGGGAAAACATCTGCATATCCGCGTAGAGAATCCCGATCACCACGAATCCGGATATAACCGGATAATCCTGAACGGCAAAGAACTCACCGACAACTACATACCTGCTGATCTTCTCTCTGAAGATAATGATATCGTCCTTATCATGTAGGAACTAAAATACGGGATACAGTCTCCGCTGACTGTATCCCGTTCATTTTCAGGAAAAACAATATTCTGTTATGTCACTCTTCCGCCTCATCTGTCTTATCCGGTTCCCGGCGGATATCCCACTGGACCATATAGTACTCGTCGCGGTATTTCTTTGGAGTCATGCCTACAACATCCCTGAACTGCTGGATAAAGTGGCTCTGTGAGGAGAAGGAAAGCCTGTTGGCGATGTCGATCATGGAATAATCGCTGAACCTGAGCAGGTTTTTGGCCATATCGATCTTCTGCCGCCTGATGTAGGCGCTTACGGACACTCCTGCCTCCTTCTTAAAAAGCCTTGAAAGATAGCCGGATGAAACGCCAAGCGCGTCCGACAGATCTTCAATGGTTATTCTTTCCTTAATGTGCGAATATATATACTCCTTGCATGCATTAATGTGCTTGGAATTCGTGTCATTGCGAAAAGATTTACGCATTTTTTCTGTGTAATCCAGAACCATCTCATCATGGAGCTTATGAATATCCTTCGCATTATGTATATCGTCCAGCTTCTGTATATAGAAATCACTCAGCCGGAATGCCTGTTCCAGTTCCATACCATTCTGCTGGCAGAGACGCGTGATCATCGCCGTCGTGATCACAAAGTGATATTTCAGGTTCATCACGGAATCTCTCGACAGAGTTCCGACTCCGTCATCCTCCATAAACCGCCCCCGTTCACAGTTTTTTCTGACTGCATCCACATCTCCGCTTGCCACTGCTCTGTAAAACAGAAACTCCTCAGTCGGTTCACGGTGTTCAATCTCATCAATCTCATCATCAGCCTCAACAAGAAGCCATTCTTCTTTAAAACTCATAAAATACCCCCCTTTTTTTCTGTCATCAACACATATGTTGAACAGACAATACACTGAAAATTGACAGTCTCTTTAATTGTTTGATTATAGCACATTTTTTGATAATTTCATCTTTTTAATCTTCTCTTTCTCCTCGTCTTTCTCTTTGACCGTTTCTTTCTATTTAGTTTCTTTCTTCTTAGCCTCTTCCTCATTACAACAAGGAATATTCCCAGGATTGCCAATGCGATCAGTACGCCTTCCAGAAGAGCCCGTCCGTAAACCTCTTTCCAGCTCTCCCCATCCACGCCCTCCGCCGCCTGAGCGTCGCCGGCGTCCCGCAGTTCTTCCGTATAAGGAACCCGGTGGCCGCGCACCAGCAGACGGTGGGAATTGATCCCATAGGGAGTGCAGGTCACAAGTGTCACATAGTCCTTCCCCTGCTCGATCAGCAGGTCGCTTGTATCAGAAGGCTCTACCACCTTGATCTGATCCACCTCGTAGGCCAGCGTCTCCCCGAGCACATGGATATAAAAGATATCGCCCTCCTCCACCTGCTCCAGGTTCGTAAACAGCTCCGCCTCCGGCAGACCGGTATGGCCGGAGAGCACCGCATGGGTTCCCTCCCCTCCCACCGGAAGAGACGTGTTCATCAAATGGCCGATGCCCCGCGCAAGCACTTCGTCCGATGTGCCGTGATAGACCGCCTCATACAGATCGATCCTGGGGATTTCCAGATACGCCATCACACCGTTGCCGTCTACATTCAGGATCGAGTCATACTCTTCATTCTGCTTCTCCATGGCGGCCGGGTCAAAGGGATCGGTAAGGACAACGTTTCCAAGCAGGCTCTCATTGTACTCCCTTACCTCGGCAAGCATGGCATCCCGCTCCTCCTGATCAAGGTTCTCCAGCTTCTCGTCATATTCTGTTATGATCTCATCCTGTTTCCTGTCGTGCAGCATGTTGCTGACAAAGGGGTAGACAAGTACCCCCAGCCCGGTGATCAGCACAAGGACAAGGATGACCGTGATCACTCTGTTCTTCGTCATCGTCTTCTCCTTCCCTGCATTTGGCTCTGACGGTTCTGTGCGAGCCGGCACAGCCAAATGGTTACAGACACTCTCTGTAACGTCAAATGCAGGGTAAAGCCCTTACGGGCTTACCCTGTAATAAAAACGGCAGTATCCTGCTTCACTGTGCGATCATTTCTTCGAAGATCTTCTGAGGAAGAAGAGCAGTCCGCCTGCAACTGCGGCAATCGCCATGCCTGCAACAGCAAAGAGGGCTGTTCCTGCAGCACCTGTCTGCGGAAGATCGAAGCCTTTGTTGTTGACTACGGTAACTTCGAAACGATCATCCTCGTTCTGTTTTACCGATGATTCGTTATTGCCAATCTTAGCAGTTGTCTCTCCATCGAATTCACTATCCGGGCTTATAACGATCTTAACCGGATCTTTCAGAAGTACGTATCCGCTGTTGGTCTTTGTCTCTTTCAGATAATATGTACCGGACGCCAGACCATGGATAACGAGCTTACCGTCGGCGGATGTTGTTAATGTAGAATCGCCTGCAGTGTCCAGACAGTATACGTCCTCGTTCCCTCCGCTATTTATCCGCTTGAATTTCAGAGCGGTGCCTTCTGCTCTGTCTTTATACAGTTCAAATGTTACTCCACTTAACGTCTGGTTTGTATCACTTTTCTTTGTGATATCAATTCCCCAGGTATAAATAGTTGTATCAATATCCTTTCCAAATTCGATTTCTGCACCAGGATTATTCGTATAATTATATACTAATTTTACGCTGTTTCCTGTTGTCTCTGATCCTGCAACAGCATTTTTATTTAATTTTGCTTTGTATACAAAAAGGAACTGGGGAGTATTGTCAGTACCTGCATTTTTATTAAGTGCTGCGATTTTACTAGGAGAAAGCTCCACCCTGAGTATTGTATTTCCATTCGTACCCTTTGAAGCCATTACAGTATAGTCCGTATCTTCTATCAGTTTATTTCCACCTGTAGTAGTTCCTTCATGTACATCTACTACTCCTGTCACCTTTTCTCCACTTTCAGTAACATTTACTTCCACATTTGAGTCATCTATGAGCGTAAGACCTTCACTCATGGTATCCTTAATGCCAAGTTTTGTTAAACCTCCATCCGGGATAACTGCTGTAACAGGAACCTGATATGTGATCACATCTCCAATGGATGCCTCTGCCTTACTATCATCCGATGAAATATTGCCGCCGGAATCTCCTACGGAAGTAATATTCTTATCAATATCAAAGTCTTCCGTACTATTCTTCGGGTATGCGTAAACATCATATATCCAGTTCCCGTTATTTGCTTTACTCGTCATCGGCAAAGAAACAAGAAACGGAACGGAACGGGTCGTAACGGTTGCCGGCCAGGCGGTCTCAACTACAAGATAAATGCCTCTGCCGGTAGTCATATGAACCAAAGTACTGGCTTCACATCCACTGGGAAGAGCATTATTGGATGAAAATACTACCTGACCGTTAGTAGCAGTTTTTCCTGATATAGCGTTTGTACAATCTTTGATAGAAGATAAGTCATTACCGCTGGTTGGTTTTAAGCATTCCTGAAGAGCGGATCCTGTCACTACATCGCCTTCGTTCTTTTTCAAGCTGGTAAAAATTCTTCCTCCGTCCTCTGTAAGGTTATATTTTACTTCATAGCTGTCGTTACCAATATCAGCTACTTTGACGATTGTAAACTCTACTCCGGGAAGCGCATCACCGCTGACGCCATCTAATTTTTCACCTGTAGATTCTGGATTGTTGCTTCCACTCGGAGTTGGAGTTTTATGCTTTTCAATAATAAGATTTACGGGTGTTTGCTCGTCCATCGTATGCGCCTCGCTAACGCCCATCGGCACCATCAATGTCAGCGCCATCGCCATCGCTCCGGCTGCTGCTATCAGTTTCTTAAACAAATTCTTTTTTCTCATCTATTTCTCCTTTACTGTTGTTTCCCTGTTACTTCCTGTATGTAGTTTAAAAACTTTATCAGCTTTTCTCCCGCCACCTCCTCTTTCCTGCTATCTGGCACAGGAGTACGCCTGCTGCTGTGACGAATAAAACTGCCCCACACCTCATAAAGCGGTCTGTAGTTGTTCCTCCTGTCTGTGGCATATCAAATGACTGCCCGTTGGTTATAGTGTATGTCAAATTATAGTATTTGGTCTGGTTCCCTTCTGTAACGCCGACTATATCGTCACTGGCGACATATGAGGTACCAGTATCCGACGACTCTTCAACTCTATATGGTATACGGATCTTGACCGGCTCTTTTAACAGAGTGTAGCCTGGCAGTGTTTTTGTCTCAGTAAGAAGATAATTTCCTTCCTTCAGATTGGAAAATACAAGTTTTCCATCAGTACCCGTACTCGCACTTTGGACTTTTTCATCTGTTTCAGGCTGCCAGTCACCATCTGCTTTCTGTAACTGGAAATCTACTCCCTTAAGAGGCTTCTCTTTTCCATCCGAGTCAATCCCTTTTTTGATGATCGTAAGGCCGGGCATTATGTTTGTAAGTTCAAACTTCTGCTCTATCGTTCCGCTGGCATCTTCCGGTATTAATTCCAACCCGATTGCGGTTGTTCCGCCTAATTTGAAACCGGCGACTTCCGGGTTTTCTGAATTTCCATCAGTATATGTAATCTCAGTTTCCCGTACTACATACCTGAAATCATTATCATAATTATTTTGTGTCAGGAAATCCTTTCCGGGAACAAAATTAAAAGTTCCCTTCCAATTACCATCCTGATCTGGGGTGATTGTAATTTGACGATCCAGATCTAACTCTACTGTTTTCCCAGCGTCATCGACATATTCCCCGTACAGCTCCAGATCTATCGATTCTATATATTCCAGATCAGTAATACCCTGCCATGTTTTTTCAACGTCGATATTGATCGGCTGATATTCTTTCGTATATGGCGTAGTGCTGATCGACGCCCACATCAGATTCGTTGCCTGCGTTGCTGTAGTATCCTCTGACGGTGGTATCCTTGACATATTTCCCAGTGTAAATCCAAGCGTCTTCGTTTCCGCTATCGGCATGATCATGACAGAATTCTGCGCCCAGCCGGGTTCATTGCCATTGTCAGAATTCCATTCCTTTGTTCCCCCATTGTATGCATACTGGATTGCCTGTCCTGAATCATCATATTGTTCCTGTATATTACTTGAATACGTATTCCTGTCACTTCCTGTATATTCTCCTACTTTATATGCATTGGCTATTTCATGTGTCGGGAGTACATATTCCGGTCCTACATATACTGTCGGCTTTCCAGTTGTCTCTATTTTCGATTCCGGATTCAGGGAATTGATAACATAGTAATCCGCATTCATAGCCTCATTACTCTGATTATTTCCTGCACTGGAGGCATTCGAACTTCCAAGTTCAATCGGAATATCAGAGCCCTTTTCATAAAACGTAAGTTCCACATGGAACTGTTCAACGTTCTGCCAGACCCAACCCCGGTACAGACTGCCGCTGGCCTGGAACATGGGATAATAGATTCCGCAATACCCGCCTACTTTTAATT
>DWXI01000089.1 GCA_019119265.1 Candidatus Mediterraneibacter intestinigallinarum
GGTATTGGGCTTACTTCTATCGATTGTTATCTGTATTATTCTTGGGTTATTTGGGGAAAAGGTATCATTAGATACGCTCTGTTTGTATGGCGTAATTGGAATGAGCGCTACTTTTCTGGCAGGCGGTTTGAGTCTCCCCTGTGCATACTTTTTCGATGCAGATAAAGCCCAGATTGCCTTTATGATATCATTTATAGCGTCAACAGGCATTATCACTGGAATGGTGCTTTTAATCAATACTTTTATACCTGTAAAAGAATATGTTCTTCAGACCTTTTTGAGTGTTTTTGTGATATCATTAGCTTGGTTTGTGGCTTCATATTGTGTATCTGCGAAGATATATAAACGGCAGGATATTGTATAATAAGATATCAGGCAGAATCATAATCTGTTAAGGAGGTATATGAAGATGAGAAAATGCATTCGTTGCGGCAATGAAATGAAAGAGAATTGTGCGATTAAAGTGGAAGGAGCTGGATACGGAATTATCCTGTCATCTGATGAAACGAAGCTATTTGCGGGAAGGATGGGGAAGCCTAAAGTTGCGATCTGTCCGAAGTGCGGAGAGGTATCCATTTATATGGAGGATATTGAGAAACTTAGCTCTTGAGTAATAAAGTACCATATGAGCTCTCCAGAGTTATTTTGTAAAATGCCTAAAGAATTAGCAATGGAACATCAATAATAGAAAACTCTTTTCCGGGTAAATAGATTTATATAGTCTTACTGCTTGGAAGAGAGTTTTTTTATTCACGACCAGTAGCGTTCTATGCCTAGTAGTTCTGTAGTAATTGGTAACAATTATTTCAATAATCTAAATCAAAAATAAATGAAAGAATGTTATACTGTTGCCGAGGTGATATATTGAAAGAAAGAATTTTGATTATCGAAGATGAAACCGCCATCCAGTCCATCCTTGCGGAGCTGCTGACGGATGCCGGATATAGTATAGAAGTTGCATGTGATGGCCTGGGAGGAGTAACTAAATTTCGAGAGAAGTCTTTCTCCCTTGTTCTGCTGGACATTATGATGCCGAAAATTGACGGATATACGGTCTGTGAGATGATCCGGCAGGAATCCAATGTGCCGATTATCATGCTGACAGCACTGGATGAGGAAGAGGCACAGGTCAAGGCATTCGAGTTGAAAGTGGACGATTACATCACAAAGCCTTTTTCTGTGAAGCTGGTACTCATGCGGGTGGAGGCAGTTCTGCGACGAATAAAAGAACGGGAAGACGAAGAAGTCACGACCACACTATCTTATGGGAATATCCGGTTGGAGCGGGAAAGCTACTCGGTTTCTGTTGGCGGAAAGCCTATTTCCCTCACCCATATAGAATACGGGCTTCTGGAACTGTTCATGCTCCATCCCGGCCGTGTATTTACACGGGACAATCTGCTTAATGAGGTGTGGGGCTACGATTTTGTTGGCGAAGAAAAGACCGTCAATATCCATATTATGAACCTGCGGAGAAAACTAGATACGGATTTGATTGAAACAGTCAGAGGGGTGGGATACAGACTTGGTAAAGAAAATTAGAAACAGTTTAAGTGCAAAGGTCTTTTTGTGGATTGCCGGTCTGCTCATCCTGTGCAGCCTGCTGATTTATGGTATGGTAATGATATTTCTTCCCCAAAGCTACACGGTTGTGGCAAGCAGCCGGGTTGAATCTGAAATTCAACAGTTAACAGAGACCCTTTCTCGGGCTGACTTTGCCGATTCCGGAGAGATCTTGAATCAATTCAGCCGGGAAAATCAAGCACTGGTGGTTCTCACTGGAGCAGGAGATAGTCGGTCGTTTGGTTCTGTGGTCAGTGGGGACCGTGAGAACATTTTGACCACCTCCCTGGAAATCACATTTGCGGACAGAACGGATACCTATACTTTGAGCATTACTGCACCTGTTTCAGCAGGACGTGAGCTGACGGTCGCACTTTTGAAAATGTTCCCGTTTTTACTGTTGCTGATTCTGCTCATTTCTGCTTTGGGAGCTTTCCTGTGCAGCCGGGTGCTGGTGCGGCCTGTGTTGGAAATCAGCCGCATTTCCAAGAGGATGGCTCATCTGGATATGACTTGGGATTGCAAAGTAAACCGTACCGATGAGCTGGGCGTTTTGGCAAACAGCCTGAACATGATGGCGAAGCGGCTGGATACTGCCATGAAAGAGCTGGAAAGTGCCAATGAACAACTGAAGGATGATATGGAGCATATCACCGAGCTGTCTCGTCAGCGCCGGGATTTCTTTGCTGCTGCGTCCCATGAGCTGAAAACACCCATTACCATCTTAAAAGGTCAGATTGAAAGTATGATCCTGGGAATTGGAAAATATAAGAACGCAGGAAAAGTGCTGCCGGAAACCCTTAAAGAAGTGGAAAACATGGAGCGGCTGGTAAAAGAAATCCTCATGATTTCCAAAATCGAGATGGATGGTCTGGCTGAGAAAGCGGAGTCGATGTCGTTGCCTGACACGCTCGCCAAAGTTACTGAAGTGTTACTCCCGTTGGCCCAGGAAAGACAGATCGCAGTTCATTCTCAACTTACCGAGGATGTCACGGTATCCGGTAACGTCTCTCTGCTAGAAAAGGCCATTCATAATATCCTGAGTAATGCCATCCGTCACTCACCGAAGGGGGCAGAAGTCTTTATCCACCTTACGCCTTCTAATCTGACCGTAACCAATACCGGTACTTCTATCCCGGAGGAAGATCTGCCTGTGCTGTTCACACCTTTTTACCGGGTGGAAAAATCCCGGAACAAATCTACTGGTGGCAGCGGTCTGGGGCTGTATCTGGTTAAGACCATATTGGAGCTACATGGATTCCGGTATCGGGTGGAAAACAGCGATACGGGTGTGGTGTTTACGGTGACGTTTTGATATAATTTAGATGAAGACGAATTGGAATTGTTAGCTATAATGAAAAGGAAATTATTATGATTAATAAAATAACTTTATTAAGAATGAAAAAAATCTGTTGGAAGTTAAAAAAAGAGAAGGCATTCGATGAAGCTACAAGCATATCATTAAATACTAAGGGTGCTGGTGAAAGGTATGCTTTGAATATGTTAGTAGAAAAGAATATTGTGATGAAAACAGAAACGGGTAAAGTTTATTTAAAATAGCATTCAAAAAAGTCTTAAGATAATAGCAAAGAGAGGAGTATAACGAAATGAGAAAACTAATTGTTGGAACACTGCTAATCGCTATTCTTATGTCAGGATGTTCTAATACTATGGCAGATATTTATGACAATGAAAGCAAGATAACCAGCGATACAAATTCCTTTAACCTTAATGGGATTAAACAAGAAATCAATGGAAATAGTTATAATGCTACAGTAGAAAAAATGGAAGGCATGGATACGATATGGACAATGGATGTAGAAGAAGAAACAACTGTAGATATTGAGTATGATATAACCTTGTATAATGGGAAAGTTAAAGTAGTATTAGTTTCTCCGGAGGATGAATTAACTATTTTAGCAGAGTGTATATCAAATCAGGATGACAGTAGTAATACTACTTCACTTGCTTTGACACAAGGCGAATATCGTATAAAAATAGTTGCCGGAGAAGATACAAAATTTGATATATCATTATCAATTTCAGATGGATCATTTCATGAATTAGGGTTATGACAAATCCTAAGTTATCTATATGCATTTTATCCGCTAGCCTTAAAACTAAATCAAAATTAAATCAAGTCTAAGCGAAAAATAAACCGTCTTTTTGTATGATGGAGTCACATCAAACGAAAGGACGGTGTTTTTATGGGCATTTTTAGGCGGGCTGCCCTTTATCTGGTCCGCAAGAAAGGAAAAGCGACACTTCTTTTCCTCATTTTCTTTTTGGTTTCTGGTCTTTTGCTGATCTGCTTTTCCATTTTGGATGGCACAGAACAGGCCTCAAGGGATCTGCGTGCTAATATCGGTGCTGCCTTTTATATCCGGCCTTATGTTCAGATGATTTTGGAGGATGGCGTACTTAGTGAAGGAACAGCACCCGTAATCTCCGAACAGAGCATTAATGAGGTGATAGACACTTCTGAGGGACAAGTAAAAGCCTACAATACAGAACATTATGGCTATGCCAAGAGCGAGCAGATTCACTTCCTACCGGGAGCCGGCGACAATGAGACCAGCAACATGGGGCAGGTGACTGCTGTGCGGGATTCTAAACTGACGGATGTGTTTCTGAATGAGGAATATACGCTGCTTGCTGGCCGCCATATCCAGCCGGAGGATGAGAATAAAATCCTCATCAGCGCAGAGCTGGCAGCGGAAAACAGCCTGGAAGTTGGCGATGTACTCACCCTTACCCACGCCGGTTTAGATCAACGGGACAGAGAATATATCGACACGATCCCGGAAAAGACGGTTTTTGCCGAAGTAGAGATTGTAGGCATTTTCCAGTGTGACGGAGCTGCCGACAGTGCGGATTCCCCTACCGCCGGGAAAGCGGCAAATCATATTTATTCCGACAGCCATCTACTGGTAAATTTACAGGAACAGCAGGAGGGCATTTATGAGGGCGAGATTGCCTTTTACATTGCCGACCCTTTGGAACTGGATACACTGCTGAAGCGTGTGGAGGCCATCGACTCCATAGATTGGGATAACCATATCCTCCGAGAGAATGATTTTCAGTACGAGCAGATTGCCGGACAGCTTAAAAATCTTCAAAATCTGGCTGTGGCGCTGATTGCCATTGCCGCTGTTTTGAGCATTGTAATTCTAATGCTGATCCTTATGATGCGGATACGGGGGCGTATCCATGAAGCCGGAATTTACCTGTCGTTGGGCAAGTCAAAAACGGAAATCATTGGGCAGCTTACCTTAGAGGCATGGGTGCTTGTATTCACGGGCTTCCTGCTTGCCTTTCTGCTGTGGCTGCTCTGTTCTAATACGGTGAATAGACTTCTGTTTGGCATTTTGGTCCAGGGGACGGGGACGGCGGCATTGCAGACTGGCAGCAGCGGATTGAATTACCTGCAGCCAGATCCGCTCTGCACTATAGCGCTGTTCGTCGGGGAATTGGGGGCTGTCCTGTTGACTGTACTGGCAGCCAGTGGATTAATCCTCCGATTAAAGCCAAAAGAAATTTTAACAAGAATGAGTTAGGAGGCGTTTAACATGAACTTTTTTGGACGGGCGATCCGATATTGCTGGCGACAAAAAGTAAGAAATAGCATACTTCTGTTGGTCTTTACGCTGTTAGCTTCTTCGGCTATGATTGCCTTAACGGTAGGTCATGCAACAGCAGAAGGAGCAGCAGAGGTCAGGAAAACGGTGGGCGCATCAATCCGCGTTGCGATTGACAGCGGAAATCAAGAGAACTATGGACCGGGAATCGAAAACAGTAACGGAATGAGCTATCAATACAACGGCGACTACATCACTCAGGAAGTGATGGACGCCATTGCTAAAGTAAAAGGAGTAGTTTCCTATAGTGCGGAGAGCGAAGGCGGATATTATGGGGCCGCTGTGGATTTTGATTATTTTCCAGGCGCTTTCAACGTGGACGTTTCCGGCTATGGCCAGCTTGTTCCCTATACAGTGACGATGAACACTGCGCTGAGCGTAAAGTTCTTAGACGGCACATATACGCTAGAAGAAGGGCGTCACATCATGCCGGAGGATTCTTTTGCGGTGCTGATTTCCAAGGAACTGGCGGATAAAAATCATCTCTCATTAGGGGATACCATTACCCTGTACAGCTTGGACACCCAGAGGGAAGATGTCTTTGAAATCGTGGGAATTTTCAGTGGTACAGAAGGTATGTCCAAGGACGCTATGATGGCAGATGGAATCCCCGCTAACCAAGGCTATATTGATATGAACAGCTATCAGAAAATGTGGAACGAAACGACTTTGGAACTCGGCTCTTTGGATGTATATGTGGATTCTGCCGAGAATGTCCAGGATGTTTTGGAAACCATACAAAACTTGCCGGAAATCAAGGACAAAACATTTACCTATTCCACAGATACGGAAAACTTTGATCTGATTTCAAACCCGCTTTCTTCTATCCAGACAATGGTGGGTACGGCGGTCGTTATAATTGCTGTTACAGGCGCAGTGATCATTGTCCTTTTGCTGGGTCTCTGGACGCGGGGCCGGAAAAAAGAGGCTGGTATCTTAATGGCGGTGGGCAGGAGCAAGTTGGAAATCGTGCTGCAATTTCTGACGGAGAATATTCTGGTTGCAATTCCTGCAGCGGCCGCCTCCCTTGGCATGACAGCGCTACTGGCTGATAAAGTCGGCGCTTATCTTGTAAGCCAAACTGCTAACAATATTACCGGACTAAGTGTTAGGATCCATTCCGCAGACATTGCGGCGGTTTATGGAATTGGTGTGCTGATCCTGATTTTGGCGGTACTTCTGGCGGCGGTCACAGTAATTCGATTGAAACCGAGAGAAATTCTCTCTCAAATGGATTAAGGAGGTACATCCTATGAGCATTTTAGAATTTTCCAATTTGAAATACACCTATAATGGAAAACAAAGCATTTTACGGGGAGTCAATGGAAAACTGGAGCAAGGAAAACTGTATGCAATCCTCGGGCCTTCTGGTTGTGGCAAGACCACCTTGCTCTCTTTGCTGGGCGGCCTGGACAGACCCGATAACGGGCAAATCCTGTTTGCAGGAAAAGATATTGCAGAAACCGGTCTTGCGGATCATCGGCGTAACCATGTTTCCTTTATTTTTCAATCCTATAACCTGATTGATTATCTTACTCCGGTGGAAAATGTGGCATTGACTTCTAAACTGCCGCCGCTACCTATTCTGGAGCGCCTGGGATTGTCAAAAGAAGAGGCAAAGCGCAACGTGCTAAAGCTCTCTGGAGGACAGCAACAGCGGGTAGCCATTGCACGTGCCTTGGCAAGTGAGGCACCGGTGATCCTGGCTGATGAGCCTACCGGAAATCTGGATGAGGATACGGCCCGGGATATTACGGAGATTCTCAAAGAGAGTGCGCATCAGATGGGAAAATGTGTGGTTGTGGTCACTCATTCTAACGAGTTGGCAAAACAAGCCGATGTAGTTTTGCGACTGAAGCGCGGAGAACTGTTTGTGGGCAATAAATGAAGCAGGTTGTGAGGAGCGAACTTTCTTGCGGAGGAAATACTTCAATGCTACAATTAGTGCAATTCTCCTCAATTTTACTTAATAAATAAAGTTGAGGTTTAATCACATTCGGTATTGTTTTACAATACAATATGAGAATCATGAAAAGGAGGATCAGTATTTATGCTTAATCCTATCGTTATTGTTGCGTAAGCAAGGCTATCGCAACTAGTAGAAGTGAATAAGTGTTGCGAATGAGCTTTGCTGTTCCTGAAAAACAACAAAGGAGCGCGATATGAGTTACAAAAAAGCAACACAAATTCTGCCACAAGAGCTATTGATAAAGGTTCAGGAATATATTGACGGTGAATTTCTATATATCCCCAGAATTTCAGATAACAAAAAGAACTGGGGAGCCACTACTTCAACCCGTCAAGAATTGCATGACAGAAACGAGAGTATTTATTCTGACTACCTTTCTGGACAAAGCATGGATTTTTTAGCTGAAAAGTATTTTCTGTCTTTGAAAAGTATTCAGCGAATTGTCGGGCAGCTGAAAAAAGAACATAACGAGTAATTATGGGCTGGTATGGTTAGCAAGACTGTACCAGCCCATTCCTTATGTTCATTTATTAAAAGACTATTAGATTGGGTTCTCTATAGCCCGATGATACAATCCAATTGATGGAGGAATAGCAGATGTGAAAAGTGCTGAGACACTTCCGGTCTTCTTTATCTTATTGTGAGAGGTTTGCGCAATGAAGAAAATTGTATGGGAGATAGAATACCTTTCTTTACCACCAGTAATAAAATATTGTAAAAAATGTAGAGAAAAGAAAGCTTTTATTTGTTCAGGACAATTCCGAGTCAATGCCCAAAGAAAATCTCTTGACATTTGGCTGATTTATAAATGCTCAAGTTGTGATACTACATGGAACGCGACTCTATATTCACGTATTTCTCCTCAATCGTTAAACCACGAATTGTTAGAGGCTTTTCATAGAAATGACGAGATGCTTATCGAACAATTTGCGATGAATGCTGACTTATTACACAAAATCGGAGTTGAAATTGGTCTGCCCTCATATGCTATAATTGGCGAAGATTTTTCAACGACCGAGGCTGTGACACTTGAAATAAAAAGCAAATATTTTGTTCATGTCAAAGTGTCCGCTATTATTAGAGAAAAATTGCATTTATCGCAAAAAGACTATTTACAGCTAATCGATAATGGAAAAATCAGAAGTATTCCAGACCTTGATTTGCATAAGTGTAGACTAAAAAATGGAATTACACTTGTTTTTAATACAGATAAATCATATTGCTGAGCAAAAAATCCCATACCACATTTTCTGTGATGTGAGATTTTCTTATCTTAATGCCATTGGGAATGAGCCCCTGGGATGTTTTGAGAAAATCAAAAAAGTCCAAGAGCGGCATCTGTTCTATCTGCAGTGTACCTTTTCTTGAAATAAGAGTCTGGAGGCAGTTTGATGCAGTTCTTTTGCCCTTGCCATAGATTCTTCCGCCATTTCTTTGCTTACGTCTGTAACAGCTTCTGAAGGAGGGGGAGCCTGTACTTTGGAAGCGGTCCGCACTACGGTTGGGATCCCGGCTGAGAAATCAGGAGCTTTTATATGCGATCTATCTAAATCCGCATTTGTGTTCTTTGCAATCATTTTCTGCAAATCTATGGCGGATATTGTGCGGAGCCCCTGGGCTGCAGATGCGTTGGAATGAAGATACGCAGCTCTATAGTCATTATTTTCCATCATCACTATGGCTTTCGTCAATTCATTGGTAGCCCGTTCGTAGTGCCCCAGTGCTAACATATATTGAGCGTAAAACATGATGCACCTCCTATGATACTGTAAAAGTAACGCCATACTGTTAATTACTAATATTTTACTCTATTATCAGAAATATATCAAATAGTACTATAGTATCCTTTGATATCACACTGCTAAATAGTCCGGTACATACAAAACTGAAAAGCATAATTTAAAAATCATTCTATCAGTAATGTCTGAAAATGAGAAAGGGTTTTATTGTGAAAAGTGTTGTATTTTTTGCCGTTACAAATAATCGCTAGAAGCTGTGAAAGGTTACAACAAAAGAATATATACAGACAGTCTGGAGATTCGAATACAGATTTATAGATATCCCAGGGGAATAAGCCTTGGGATATTTTCGTAGAGAAAAGGAAAGATATGAAAAGTTTAAAATCCGTATGAAAAATCGGGCAACTCCACCAAAACTCCATCTTTGTATGATACACTGTTGTCCAAATAGCGGAGGTGCTGTTATGGCAAAGACAATTTTGATTATAGAAGATGAAATCTCCATCCAGAACATTGTTCGGGCGTTCCTGGAGGATGCAGGATATACAGTATATAGTGCCGGTGACGGTCTGGAAGGGATTGAGACATTCCGGAGATGCAATCCGGACCTGGTGCTGCTGGATCTGATGCTGCCGAAGATTGACGGATTTGCAGTCTGCGAGATCCTGCGGAAAGAAAGCCGGACGCCGATCATCATGCTGACGGCACGGGATGATGACGCCAGCCAGATGAAGGGATTTGATGTCCTTGCGGATGATTATATCATCAAGCCCTTTTCCATGCCTCTTGTCCTGCGCCGGATTGAGGCGGTGCTGCGGCGGACGGAACAGGGAAACGAGGAGGAACCATCTGTGATCCGGTATAAAGAGATCACACTGGATGGGGAAAATTATGAGGTGCTGGTAGGAACGGATGAGGTATCCCTTACCAGCCGGGAGTTTGAAATCCTGAAGCTGCTTTTGGAAAATCCGGGAAAAGTGTTTTCCAGGGAGAGTCTTCTGGACAGCGTGTGGGGATATGAGTATTATGGCGATCAGAAGATCGTGAATACGCATATCAAGAATATCCGTAAGAAACTGGGCGTGGATTATATCGAGACAATCAGAGGAGTGGGATATAAAATTGAAAAAGAAAATCAGTGAAAGTATCCAGGCGAAGACCTTTCTGAGTATGCTGGCATTGCTGCTGGCCTGCTGTGTCATCATTTATGCTGTGGTAATGGTCTTCCTGCCGAAAAATTACCAGACGGAACTGGAAAGCCAGGCAACTTCCGACTTCTACAGGCTGATGGAGACTCTGGAACGGAGTGGCTGGGAAGCAGGCTCGGAGGAGATCCTGGCATTTTCCATGAAAAATAATGCTACGGTGCGGATCACCGACACGGATGGAAGCGATGTGTTCTCTGTAAATTATGCAGATCCGGAAAATTGGGAAGAGACAGACAGAACCATGACCTGTTCTGCTACCTTTCAGGAAGGATGGCAGACGTACCAGGTTTCTGCTGATATTTCCCTTGTTGCGGTATCCCAGTCCTATGAAATCCTTTTAAAACTCATCCCGCTGATTGCGGTGGTGATCCTGCTGATTTCTGTTCTTGCGGCGCTGGTCTGCTCCAGATATTTCTCCAGGCCACTGATCCATATCTGCAGTGTGGCAAAGCGGATGACCAGCCTGGATATGACCTGGAAGTGCGAGGTAAAGCAAAGGGATGAGATCGGTGTTCTTGCGGACAGCTTAAATGAGATGTCGGAGCGCCTGAACAATGCACTTGTCAGCCTTCAGGACGCAAACGAGCAGCTGCAGAAAGATATTGAACGGGAGCGTGAACAGGAAAAACAGAGGATTGACTTCTTTACCGCTGTTTCCCATGAACTGAAGACGCCCATAGCCATTATCAAGGGGGAACTGGAGGGAATGATCTACCAGGTTGGGGAATACAAAGACCGGGATACTTACCTGCGGCACTGTATGAAAACCGTCAATGACATGGAGCGGATCGTTAAAGACATCCTATCCGCAGCCAGGATGGGCGGCAGCGATTTCAAGTTGGAACGCACGGACCTGGATATCAGCCGGATGCTGCAGAAAGCCTGTCGCAAAGTCATGGGACGGATAGAGGATAAGGAAATGGAGCTGCGCCAGGATATCCAGCCGGATTTTCATTATGAGGGAGACGCACGGCTTATGGAAAAGGTGTTCGCCAATGTGCTGGATAATGCGGTTGCCTATTCGCCCCGTGGAGCCGTAGTCACTGTGACCTTGCAGGATGGCGTTCTGTCTGTGGAGAACAGCGGGATACACATTGAACAGGAGGATTTAGAGCAGCTCTTTACACCATTCTACCGGGTGGACAAATCCCGGAACCGGAACAGCGGGGGAAGCGGTCTGGGGCTGTATATCACAAAAACGATCCTGGACCACCACGGGATTTCCTATAGTATGGAGAACACGGAAAATGGCGTGCGGTTTACAGCGCTTTTCAGATTGTTATAGTATGACCGGTCATGATATAATCAAGAAAATCAGTAGCTGAAGTGTGCAGCAAATAAAAGAAACTCTTGATTATTCTGAAAATTGTTAAGGGATTTTATATGCAAAAAAATAAGATTGGCATAGAAACTGTCGTTAAAATCATAAAAAAACTATATTGGTTAGGCTTGATTGGTATTGCCGGAAGTGTTTTTGATATTCCAATTCTGGAATTATTCTATTTATTTTTTCTGCTTGCCATAATAGATTTTATTTTGTCATTGATTATTGTTTTACGAACAGAAAGTACAGATGAAACGATAAATGAATTAAAATTTTTATTACAGAACTTAGGTATGCTGATTGGAATACCGTTCATTTATATACGAAATATGTTTCGATTACCTAATGTAGATACTTATATGCCGGAGGTTCATTATAGTCTTCCCTTTTTAGAATGTTGGACTGTCGCTAATGGCGGGAATAATAAAGAAACCTCACATTCATGGAGTATTTGCAATCAGAGGTATGCTTATGACTTCTATATCCAAAAGAATGGTTCAACCTTTTCAGGCAATGGGAAAAATGTGACAGATTATTTTTGTTACGGGAAAACTGTCTTAGCAGCTGCGGATGGCATTGTCATAGAAATAAAAAATCTTTTTGAAGATACACCAATTCCTGAGAAAGAGGAGGTTGACTGCCATGCTTCTGATGTGCGGGGGAATTATATAATCATTCAACATTCAGAGCATGAATACAGCACCATAGCTCATATAAAAAAGGACAGCTTTTGTGTGAAAGTAGGAGATAAAGTTTATCGAGGACAGCAGATAGCTCGTTGCGGTAATAGCGGAAATACAAGTGAACCACATATACATTTCCAAGTACAGCAAGGGAAAAGTTTTCTTTTATCAGCCAGTCTACCGATATGGTTTGAGAAAATTAGAAATCACAGCATATCTCATAATAGTCCTCATATTAGCAGAGGAGATATTGTGGAAAATCAAAATAAATAGAATGTCAGTTTTTCAGTTGTTATGATAGTTTGGTTACAACAAACCGACGGTTTACATCTGGATGTGTTGGGTGCTTTAATGGGTTTACAAATCAGATAAAAACCTTATGGTAAGCGCAGTTGACAAATTGCCAACAGTTATTGCTTGCCCTTATACAGCTTCTCAATATATAATTTGGACACCGAACACAAGGAGGATTTTTGAAGAAATGAAATTCAATGAAAAACTTTTATCTATCAGAAAGAAGAAGGGGCTGTCTCAAGAACAGTTAGGTATGGAACTCCAAGTTTCGAGGCAGACCATTTCCAAATGGGAAGCAGGTCAATCTTATCCGGATTTCCAACGGCTCGTCATGCTAAGTGACTATTTCGATATGACATTAGATGAATTAGTGAAAGATATAGATGTTCAGGATGTCAGAGAGAAAAGTTTTACCGATGAGAAAGTGAACTCTATTTATTTAGATGTAGAGAACGGCAAAGCAAAAGTTAAGAAATTAGTAAAAATATTATGTTATATCATTCTCCTTATAGGAGTCTTTGTTGTTGCAGGCTTCATTCTGCATTTGCTATTTCCTGATATAGAATGGCTTTGGCAAAGAATGTAGGTATGATTCTGGAACAGGTAATTTATAAGTTGGCAAGCGAGAAAATCTGAGATTGGAGAAGGTACAACTCTTATCCAGTCAGTATTATCCTATACATAATAGTCTGGAGGTCTTCCTTTGCGAAAACCTCCAGTTTTTTCTTTTAGAAACAACTCCACCAAAAGAACATCTCAACTCCACCTGAACTCCACCTTCCTTATGTATCCTTAGAATGTTCACTTACACATGGACAACAGAACAACATAAGAAATGAGGTGAAAGAAAAATGAATTTGTGTAAACGGGCTTTTCTCTATTCCATACGGAAGAAAGGAAAGACTTTTACGCTGCTTGCGTTCCTTCTGGTCATGGCAACGCTGATGCTGACCTGCTTTTCCATCCAGTCTGCCACAGAAACGGCTAATGCCAACATCAAAAAGGCTCTTCTGGGATACTTCACAATCAATGGAAAACAGCTGGAGGGCGGGATCACAGAGGAGGTACGGGAGCAGATCCTGGGGATTGACGGACTGAGCGGCAG
>DWXI01000090.1 GCA_019119265.1 Candidatus Mediterraneibacter intestinigallinarum
CGGGCGATACTGCCCCTTGAATGGTAATCACCGGAAGTGCCAAAAGGCATCCAATGCCAAGATGTGCTTTGGATGCCTTTAAAGATAACATTATGATTTTGGAGTTGCAATAAGATTTTTACAGAAAACGGAGTTATCGACAAACTTACACGAGTTGTAAAAAGTTATCTACATACTGTGAGTTCATAAATCATTCTACTGATCTTCTAATACACACCTCACAGTCACACGGCTTCTGCCGCCAATCGTACATGTAAATAGCGATAAATCCCATTCTTCACTCTTCATCTCTTCCGTTGCCAGTGGTTCAAGAATTTCCATCACAGCAACTTTATACGTAAATGTATTCCCGTCTATATCAGTAAATATAACCTCATCATCCGTCTGAAGAGTTTTCAGCCTGCCGAAATGTGAATCATAATTATGCGCGGCTATTACCAGTCCTCCAGAATAAGCCGAGCCACTGTAACGACAGGGCGCGATTCTGAGATTCGGATAGCTCCATTGGCTGATGACCGGCAGTTCTAAATTAAGAGAAGGGATTTCCAACACACCGATATAATCAATTCCGTCAATTGTCTGCGTGGGCATTTCCATATCCGGATTGAGCATGTAATCCGGCATAGAAGTATCATCGTTCTGATCACTTCCTGGTATATATTCCTGCAGGGCGTCAAAAGCCTGTCCGGATTGTTCCCGTGCACGGTGTTCTTCGTATAGATTATAGATGATAAAACAAAGAGCCGCTGCGATCAGCAGCAGCCCCAGACGTATCAAAAATCTTCCTTTCTGTTTTCTTTTCTTTCCGTCATCTGTATGTGTTTTATGATTCTTCATCGCTTCCACCTCTGCGGCGAACCAGACCTATGACGATCAGGAGCAGTCCTGCTGTTATCAGGACAGGTACAGGCCACCAGAGCTGTCCTGTCTGAGGCAGGGTTGTCTTTTCCTGTACCGTTGGAGTCGGTTCATCATATGTATTGGTTATCACATATGTATCACTCTCACGCGACACCTCTACAGTATATCCCTCTGTCTCCTTCTCGACCACTGTCCATTCATAACTGCCATCCAGATCTGTCCATTCATAGCGCCAATTGTTATCTGCGCTTAAAGATACTGTATCATAAATCTGATCTCCACGCAGCAGCTGGACAACAATCTCCTCCGGCCGCTCATCTTCATATCCGTCATCATCCCATACTTTCAGCGCCTTACGCGTAACATACACAGGCTCTTCCGGAATCTGCCCGGACTCAAACTTCGGACTGACAGTCATGTCATACTCCCAGTCATTCGTCTCGCTCTCGGCTGTCGGGAGCATCACCATGAAAGAAGATGCATCATAATAATGATCTCCCTGGGTATGCCGATGTCCTCTGACCAGATACAGCCCCTGTGTCAGCTCTTTCTTTTCACAGGGGAAAGTAAGGATTCCCTGTCCGTCGGTCTTGCCACTGTCATCCGGAGTAATCTGATCTCTGAGGATATATCCCTCCAGCGTAGCCGCCAGCTCTCTCCACGCATCATCATTCTTTCCTTCTATATCGACATGGAACTGTTCAAAAGTATCCGTAGGAGTCAGTTCACCATATGCATCTACTGTCGCTATCAGGAAAAGGTCAAACTGCGCTCCGGTCAGCGGCGTATCTCCATCCTGCCATGAAATGGTCAGACTTACATCTTTCTCTGTATCAATATTCCCCTGAGCCTGCACTTGTACAGGAATTAAAGTCAATATCAGCAACAGGCTTAAAAGAGCCGCAACTATACGCTTACCTCTTCTCATGAGACTTCCCTCCCTTACCTTTCCGCCGTTTCGGCAGAAGAACTATGATCAACAGAATAAGCAGCAGAGGAACCGCCACGATCGGAGCCACAATAAGAGGCTCGATCTGAATGGCATCCGCTGTCACATATGCCGAGTCTGAATCCTCGATATTCTCAATCCTGTGCCCCCGCACCAGAAGCCGATGTGTATTAACTCCATAAGGAGTACAGGTCACAAGTGTACAATAGTCTTTTCCATCTTCAATCTGAAGAGCATCCAGGTCATAAGGTTCCACGATCAGGATCTGGTCCACCTCATAGGTCAGCACCTCATCCATCACGCGGAGCATAAACACATCCCCCTCCACCAGTTGGTCCAGATCTGTAAAAAGTTTTGCACTGGGCAATCCTCTATGTCCGGAAATAACACAATGGCTGCTTTCACCTCCTACAGGCAGGGAAGTACCCTCGATGTGTCCTGCGGCAATCTGAAGAACTGCCTCGTCCGTTCCGTGATAGATCGGAAGAGAGCACTGGATACTGGGAATCTCGACATACCCCATGATGCCGGTACCTGTAATATCCAGGATCTTATTATACTCTTCCTCTTCTTCCTCCGAAAGAGAGAATCGGTTCCCGGTGGATGCCATCTCTTTATTATACTCCACCGCAGCCTGCCAGAATGCTTCATAATCCTCCTCATCCAGTTCCTCCACCGCGTCCGAATAACTTGCAATAGCGCGCGACTGATGAAATGAGTTCCAATAGTCACTGAATGTAGGGTACAGCAGCAAGGACAGCCCTGCAAGAAGGATCAGCACCAGAAGGATCGTTATGAAATTCGATTTCTTTTTCTTCTTCATGCAAGGTTCTCCTTACTGCTGTGAACCGGGGAAACACCCCGGTCTCACAGCATTTTTTGTTATTCTTCTAAATCCAGAAAGATACTCTCTCTGTCACTCCTATTTGTTCATACGTCTTCTCGTGATCAGAAGGACTGCTGCTCCGATCACAAGGATTCCACCGACAACATAGAAGATTGTCGTACCGATACCACCGGTTCCCGGAAGAGTAGCGCCTTTATTGTTCTCTACTATAATTCCTGCAATACCATTGTCAGTATCTCCTGTTCCTGATTCTCCATTTGCTGTTACATCAAGCTTAGTAAGTGCATGGGAACCTGTGCCATCCCAACTCTGACCATTAGATGTTGCAGCAGTAATGACAATTTCTATCGCGTCTTTGAGTTCATTATATCCGTCCGGGGCTTTTGTTTCTTTCAGATAATATGTGCCTTCATCAAGACCAATTACTCTAAAGAGACCATCACTCCCTGATTCAAGCACTGTGCCTTCATCTTCGGTTTCAGCCCAACCTGTAACTCTTCCATTACTATCTACCTTAACCCATTTATTAGCACTATTTTTCAGCTTAAACTGTGCACCTGGAAGCTTTGTACTGGTATCTTCTCCGTCTACCTTGGTTGCATCCAGCTCATATGTA
>DWXI01000091.1 GCA_019119265.1 Candidatus Mediterraneibacter intestinigallinarum
TCCCTCATAATAATTTTCAAATCGCATGATAAGGAAGCTTTTCTCCGAAAACGCATCCACATGAATCATTCTCTTTGCGTAGTCTTTAATCTTCAGCTCGCATTCGATGGCATTATCCAATGCGTTTCCAAAGATCGAACAGATATCCATAACATCCATGGAATCAAACAGTTTTCCGTCGATCACGCACGTCATGTCGATCTTATGCTGCATGCACCGCAGATTTTTACTTGTAAGCAGGGTGTCGAGCACCTGATTTCCAGTTTTATTAAGAGCCTCATAATCGCGGATTTCATGTTCCAGCTTATCGAGATACTCATGACGCTGGGAAGCGTTTGCATCGGCTCTCAACGCAATAATATGGTTCTTCAGATCATGATATCTGTAATTGATCAGATCTACTGTTCTCTGAGCCTGCTTATACTGCTCATACTGGCTGTTCAGGATTGTCTGAATTGTTTCGAGCTCCCGCTGGATATGGGTAGATTTCCACTGCGACTGATATGCATAAAGAATAGCAACGCCTCCGAGATCTACCAGTGTCCGCATGTTGAATATCTCCATGCTGTCTCTTCCTGCAAAAGGAATATCAACCGGGAGAAACCCCAGATTGCTGACGGCGAAGATAAGAAGCGTCGCTACAACAGTCATTGCAGTCTCCATACCTGTCACCGTAAACTCCTCATCCGCAGATGCAATGTTTCTGCTAAGCTGCCACATAATAAAAAATACGACGCCGTATACTACAGTCAATATTACCATTTTCCAAATTATTCCATGCAGACCGACAATATCATGAACATAGCACCAGATCTGCCATTCAACGGATGCCGCAAACTCAGATGCAATAAAGGCCGTACAGCAACCGCATACAGCATTATTCAGTGTCGTTCTTGTACATATTCTGATATAACAGAACATCAGCAGCACAGCGCCTGCCATGCACAGATTCCACGCTATCCCGTCAAATCTGTCCGTAGCGACCATGAAAACACACTGTACCACCAGAAATCCCGCGCTTACTGTCGCAAAGGCGCCTTTCCCAATACATCCTGTTTTTCTCATCGGCAGGATATATACAAAACAGGCCAGCCATTCTGCCATCGCCGTGATAATCCTTGGGATATCCGGAAGATCTGTTATAAATTCTGTCATTATCATGAGCGTTCCCCCCAGTACCTCGTCAGCTCCTGCATGAACTGCTTGCTCCTCGGACGGCTGATCAGGAGCCGCTCGCCATGGACGATCGCATACTTGTCCTGCACCCCGTCTACATGTTCCAGATTGACAAGATAACATTTATTGATCCGTGAGAAATCCATTCCCTCCATAGCCGTTTCCACAGATTTCATCGTGCCGGACGAAACTACAGAGTCTTCTTTCGTGTGATAAATCAGATTATGCCCCTCACTCTCAATATAGTAGATATCAGAGAGCTCCATCCGCATGACGCCGCCTTTGACCGGTATCGTAATCCGCTTCCTGCTGCTCCGTTTCTTTATTTTGGCAACAGCCCTTCCAAATTTCTGGCTGAAAATAAAGTAAGACACCGGTTTGAGTATATAATCCAGCGCGCCTACTTCATACCCCCGGATTGCATACTGAGGTGCGTTTGTTATAAATATGATGGAAACCGCCGAATCCACCTTTCGTATCTCCTCAGTAGCCGTCATGCCATCGATAAATTTCATCTCAATATCCATCAGAATAATATCAAACTGCGCCCGGTAAAACGCCGCAATCTCATCGCCATCATGATAAACCGTAACTTCGATCTGCTCACCGGATTCCTGCTTATACTGTTCCAGATATTCTCTTAAAACTGAGATATAATTTTCTTCGTCTTCCACAATCGCGACTCTGATCATACTGCGACCTCTGTTCTTTCTATAAGAAAATGACCTTGTATCGCATATGATTATATTATCTGCGAAATACAAGGTCAAGGAATATTTCGTTTATCATCGCTGTCGCGGGTGGTGTAGCCTGCCACTACATCATCAAATGGCTGGATGGCGATAAATAGCCGGTAACCAGCCTGTGGTCTAAGCCGCCATTATAAAAATGGAATAAAGAAACCCGGAGATGGCACTCTCCGGGTTTCTTGCCGTTTTAGTTGGAAAAACTCATATCGTTTTGCCCATGCATACTATATCATATGCCCCGGCTATCGTCAAGTATACCTGTTTTTCAGGTTTTTATTCAACCTTATCAGCTGCGTATACGTCTACCAGTTTCTTCAGGTAGTCGTATCTCTCCATAGCTTCCTGCTCGTTGATTGCGAACAGTCTTGCAGCTTTCTCCGGGTTGGATCTCTTCAGGGCATTGTAACGCACCTCTCCGTCGAGGAATGCCTGATAGTCTTCCTGCTTCGGAGCCTTGCTGTCAAGTGAGAACTTGTCTCCCTCTGCAGCCGGATTGAACCGGAAGTTATTCCAGTATCCGCACTCTACTGCAAGCTGCTCCTCTGTCTGAGCCTTGCTCATACCCTTCTTGATACCGTGGTTGATACACGGAGCGTAAGCGATGATGAGTGACGGTCCCGGATAAGCCTCAGCCTCTGTGATGGCTTTGACTGTCTGGTTGAAGTCAGCACCCATAGCGATCTGTGCAACGTATACATATCCGTAGCTCATTGCCATGCCTGCAAGATCTTTCTTCTTCGTCTCTTTACCGCCTGCTGCGAACTGTGCTGTAGCACCTGTCTTTGTAGCCTTGGAGGACTGTCCGCCTGTGTTGGAGTAAACCTCTGTATCGAATACCATGATATTGATGTCCTTGCCGCTTGCAAGTACGTGGTCAACACCGCCGAATCCGATATCGTAAGCCCATCCGTCACCACCGAATACCCACTGGGATTTCTTAGCGAGGAAGTCTTTATTCTTCAGAAGTTCAGCTTTCTCTGCACGGTCGCATCCGCATTTCTCCAGAGCTGCTACGAGTTTGTCTGTAGCTGTTCCGTTTGTAGCGCCGCATCCGAATGTATCAAGGTACTCCTGAGCTGCTGCCTTAACGTCTGCATCTTCTGCATCCTCAGCAAGTTTAGCTACAAGGCCTTTCATTCTGTCACGGATCGTATTCTGAGCGAGCAGCATACCATATCCGAACTCAGCATTGTCCTCGAACAGGGAGTTACACCAAGCCGGTCCTTTGCCTTCCGGAGTCACCGTGTAAGGTGTGGACGGTGAGGAGTTACCCCAGATAGAAGAACATCCTGTTGCGTTTGCAATGTACATTCTGTCACCGAAGAGCTGTGTGATCAGCTTAGCATACGGGGTCTCACCACATCCGGCACATGCGCCTGAGAACTCAAGCAGCGGCTGTTTGAACTGGCTTCCCTTTACAGTTGTCTCTTTGAATTTTGCAACAACTTCCGGTTTTACCGGAATCTCTCTTCCATAATCGAAGAAGTCCTGTTTGCCGGCATTTTCTTCCATATTGCCCATAACGAGAGCTTTCTCGCCCTTCTTGCCCGGACATACGTTAGCACATGATCCACATCCTGTACAATCATAAGCAGATACAGTCATGGAGAATTTCATTCCCGGCATACCGATCATGTCGAGTGCTTCCATTCCTTCCGGAGCTTTTGCAAGCTCGTCCTCTGTGAGGGCTACCGGACGGATAACAGCGTGCGGACATACATATGCACAACGGTTACACTGGATACAGTTCTCCGGTTTCCATACCGGGATATCTACTGCGATACCACGTTTCTCGTATGCGGAGGAACCTGACGGTGTAGAACCGTCTACATAGTCGTTAAATGCAGATACCGGAAGTGTATTTCCTTCCTGTGCATTTACTTTCGCCTGGATATTCTTAACGAAATCAACAACGTCTTTTCTTCCATTCTCGTCTACCTTCGGTGTTGCAAGTCCTTCGTCGGCTGCGTCTTTCCAGCTCTCCGGAACTGTTACTTCAACAACCTGTTTTGCACCTGCGTCGATCGCATCGTAGTTCATCTGTACGATCTTGTCACCTTTTCTTCCGTAAGTAGCTTTAGCAGCAGCCTTCATCAGGTCAATTGCCTCTTCTTCCGGAATGATGGCAGCAAGTTTAAAGAATGCAGACTGGAGTACTGTATTGATACGTCCGCCAAGTCCGATCTCTTTACCGATCTTGATACCGTCGATCGTGTAGAACTTGATGCCGTGGTTTGCAATGTAAGCTTTTACCTGTCCCGGCAGATGTTTCTCAAGTCCTTCCATATCCCACGGGCAGTTCAGAAGGAATGTACCGCCGTCAACAAGCTCCTGTACCATGTTGTACTTGTCCACATAGGACGGGTTGTGGCATGCTACAAAGTTTGCCTGGTGGATCAGATATGTAGATTTGATCGGCAGTTTACCGAAACGGAGGTGAGACATTGTAACACCGCCGGATTTCTTTGAATCATAATCAAAGTATGCCTGAGCGTACATATCTGTATTATCACCGATGATCTTGATGGAGTTCTTGTTTGCTCCGACTGTACCGTCAGCGCCAAGTCCCCAGAACTTACAGTTGATCGTTCCTTCCGGTGTTGTAACGAGCGGTTCGTCAGCTTTCAGTGACAGGTGTGTCACATCATCCTCGATACCGAGTGTGAATACTTTCTTCTCGTCATTGTGATATACAGCAACGATCTGAGCAGGTGTCGTATCTTTGGAACCAAGTCCGTAACGTCCTGTGTAGATCGGTACAGCGTCGAATTTGGAACCTTTGAGTGCTGCAACAACATCAAGGTACAGCGGCTCGCCCATAGCTCCCGGCTCTTTTGTTCTGTCGAGAACAGAAATCTTCTTAACAGAATCCGGAATTGCATCGATCAACGCCTGTGCACAGAACGGTCTGTACAGACGCACCTTTACAACGCCGACTTTCTCTCCTGCTTTCATCAGGTAATCGATCGTCTCCTCGATCGTATCGCAGACAGAACCCATAGCGATGATCACATGTTCAGCTTCCTCTGCTCCATAGTAGTTGAACAGTTTGTAATCTGTTCCGATCTTAGCATTTACTTTGTCCATGTAGTTCTGGACGATTCCCGGCATTGCATCGTAATACGGGTTACATGCCTCTCTTGCCTGGAAGAAGATATCCGGGTTCTGAGCAGAACCTCTCTGACACGGATGATTCGGGTTCAGCGCATGTGCACGGAACTCATCGATAGCGTCCATATTTACCAGATCTTTCAGATCTTCGTAATCCCATGTCTCGATCTTCTGAATCTCGTGGGATGTACGGAATCCGTCAAAGAAGTTGATGAAAGGAAGTTTTCCTTCCAGTGCAGCACAGTGAGCAACCGGTGTCAGGTCCATAACCTCCTGTACGCTTGACTCACACAGCATAGCCGCACCAGTCTGACGACAGGCGTAAACATCTGAGTGATCGCCAAAAATGGAAAGTGCGTGGCTTGCCAGTGCACGGGCAGATACGTTGAATACACCCGGAAGCTGCTCTCCTGCTACTTTATATAAGTTCGGGATCATAAGCAGAAGGCCCTGAGACGCTGTAAATGTCGTCGTCAGAGCGCCTGCTGACAGAGATCCGTGTACAGCACCTGCCGCACCTGCCTCGGACTGCATCTCAACAACGTTGACTGTCTGTCCGAAGATATTCTCCCTGCCTTCTGTCGCCCATTCGTCAACATGCTCCGGCATAACGGATGACGGTGTGATCGGGTAGATCGCTGCGACTTCTGTGTAAGCATATGACACGTGAGCAGCAGCCTGGTTACCGTCCATGGTCTTCATTTTTCTTGCCATTTTCTTGTTCCTCCTTAAGAATTACATTGAAAAATTAAAATTATTCACATGTGGTTTTATTATATCGCCAAAAATGACAAAAGTCTATAGAGGGCAGTCGGTTTTTTTGTATATTTTGGAGTGCAGTTTACAGCGAAAGAGCCTGCATAAAGCAGGCTCTCAATAAACTATCCTGTAAGTTATTCTCCGTTCTTCTCACTCTCCATTACGCTATAGACCGCATCAGCGGCACATACTGTTATCAATGAAATCCACGCTCTCATATTCATCCGTACATGGATGAAATATACATCTTTTATCACTCCCGTCTCTCCCGGAGAATGCATAAATATATATAACCACAGCAGTACAGCAAGAAGCATCACCGCAAACACCGCACCATATATCGCTGTAGAATTTCCCCTCCTGCACAGTTCATATATTACAAAAAGAAATACTCCACTGCAGCCAATCTGCAAAAAGCAAACAGTTCTGATAAACGACTGCCATCCGGGCTGCTGTTGAAGCACCCCCGCTGTAGCCAGCATGTCATCCGGGTTCTGTATGAATCTCCACACATCAATCTCACATCCGTTTACTTCAATCCAGGCTCCCTGCAGTAAAACAACCGTTACGCAGCATAATATTATAACAGTAACCAGCAATACCCTGACAGCTGCTGTCTCAGGTTTACGCCATAACAGCATTTTTCCTTCTGCTCCTCTTCTGTAATAATCTTCTGTATTACACCGAATAATGTTAATTTAACACCATAACCTATATGTTGTCATTTTATAACATCATTATGATAATGAAATATCATTACGATTAGTTTACTATCATTTTAAAAGACAACAGTAAAGGACAGAAAAATGATCGCTGACAGAATCAAACAGCTTCGTATTTCAAATAACATGACGCAGACTGACCTTGCAAA
>DWXI01000092.1 GCA_019119265.1 Candidatus Mediterraneibacter intestinigallinarum
ACAGAGATATGTATTGTACGGGAATCCCGCTGTTGTGTGCGATTTAGTCTCACGATAATTCTGGTATTCGTTCAGATTCATGGCATTCCTCTTTTAATGATAATGTAATAGTTCAGCCCGCGCCAATCGCAAAGCCGCACTATCGTGCTAACTGCGGCTTCGCCGCTGCTTTGCTCATAAGCAGGCGCTCACTCCATGCATATGCACACTCGTGCATACGTGCAAGCACGTCTGCAGCTCCTGCGCAAAGCATGGGCTGAACTGTTGATGATAGTATTGTACAATAAAAGGAAAGTATATTGCAAGAAATCCGTTTGAATTGGTATTATAATGCGAATCATAGAGATAAGACATATGGATTCTTTTCTGAAAGGAGAACTACTATCATGAATATTCAGGAAAAGGTAGAAGCGTACCTTGGCAAGCCGGTTGCACAGGCTTCCAACAAAGAAATCTATGACGGGCTGCTCACAGTTGTACAGGAGATAGCAGCAGAGAAAGAACGCACGGACAGCAAGAAGAAACTTTATTACATTTCAGCAGAGTTCCTGATCGGAAAGCTGCTCTCCAACAACATGATAAACCTGGGCATCTATCAGGAAGTAAAAGAAATGCTGGAGAAGAACGGCAAAGATATCTGCGAGATCGAAGAGGCAGAGCCGGAGCCGTCGCTCGGAAACGGCGGTCTCGGACGTCTTGCGGCATGTTTCCTTGATTCTATCGCAACACTTGGACTTGCCGGAGACGGAATCGGTCTGAACTACCATCTCGGCCTGTTTAAACAGGAGTTTGAAGATCACCTGCAGAAGGAGACTCCGAACCCGTGGATCGAGGAAAAGTCATGGCTCAAGAAGACTGACACGGTATATCCGGTACAGTTCAAAGGTCTTAATGTAAATGCGAGAATGTATGACATTGAAGTGACAGGCTACAATAACAAGACAAATAAGCTGCATCTTTTTGATATCGATTCTGTTGACGAGTCTATTGTGGAAGATGGAATTGATTTTGATAAAAATGATATTGAGAAGAACCTGACGCTGTTCCTTTATCCGGACGACAGCGATGAGCAGGGAAGGCTGCTCCGTATCTATCAGCAGTACCTTATGGTAAGCGCAGGAGCTCAGCTTATTCTCGACGAGTGTACCGCAAAGGGATGCAACCTGTATGACCTGCCGGATTATGCGGTGATCCAGATCAACGACACGCACCCGACTATGGTAATTCCGGAAATGATCCGCCTGCTTGTGGAGAGAGGACTGGATATGGACGATGCGATTGATGTTGTCTCCAGAAGCTGTGCGTATACAAACCACACGATCCTTGCCGAGGCACTTGAGAAATGGCCGGTACATTACCTGAAGAAAGTTGTTCCGCAGCTTATGCCGATCATTGAGGTGCTCGATGACAAAGTGAGAAGAAAATACGAGGATGAGAGCGTTGCTATTATCGACCGTAACGACACAGTGCATATGGCGCATATCGATATCCACTACGGGTTCAGTGTAAACGGCGTTGCTGCTCTGCACACAGAGATCCTCAAGAACTCTGAGCTGAACAACTTCTACAAGATTTATCCGGAGAAGTTTAACAACAAGACAAACGGTATCACATTCCGTCGCTGGCTCATCCACTGCAATCCGCGTCTGACCACTCTGCTTGACGAAACGATTGGAGAGGGGTATAAGAAAGATGCCGCAGAGCTTGAGAAGCTTCTTGCATATAAAGATGACGATAAAGTTCTTGAGAAGCTGCTTGAGATCAAACATAAGAATAAAGAAGATCTCTGTGCTTACCTGCGCGAGACCCAGGGGTTGGAAGTGAGCCCGGATACGATCTTTGATATTCAGGTAAAACGTCTCCATGAGTATAAACGCCAGCAGCTGAATGCGTTGTATATTATTGATAAATATCTGGAGATCAAAGCAGGAAAGATTCCGGAAGCTCCGGTGACAGCAATCTTCGGTGCGAAAGCAGCTCCGGCTTATGTGATCGCAAAAGATATTATCCATTTGATCCTCTGCCTGCAGGAGATCATCAACAATGATCCCGAGGTAAACAAATACCTGAGAGTTGTTATGGTAGAGAACTATAACGTGACAAAGGCCGGCAAACTGATCCCGGCATGCGATATTTCCGAGCAGATTTCTCTTGCTTCCAAAGAGGCCAGCGGAACAGGAAATATGAAGTTCATGCTCAACGGCGCCGTGACGCTGGGAACAGAGGATGGAGCGAACGTAGAGATCCACGAAGCTGTGGGCGACGACAATATCTTCGTGTTCGGCGCATCCAGCGACGAAGTGATCGAGCATTATGCAAAGGCTGATTACGTTGCGAAAGATTACTATGAGAACAATAAGGCGATTAAAGCGGCTATCGACTTTATTACCAGCGACGAAATGCTGAAAGTCGGCTGTGAAGAAAATCTGACGCGTCTGCAGAAAGAGCTGATCAATAAAGACTGGTTTATGACACTCTTAGACTTTGACTCTTACAAAGAGACAAAAGAAAAAGCTCTTTCAGCATATGCTGACAGAAAAGCATGGGCGAAGATGGCTTTGGTTAACATTGCGAAAGCAGGATTTTTCTCATCTGACCGGACAATCGAAGAGTACAACAGAGATATATGGGGATTATAAGGAGGAAAAAATGAAAAGAGCAAGCGGAATTTTATTACCGATATTTTCCCTGCCGTCAAAGTATGGAATCGGATGTTTCTCAAAGGATGCGTATAAATTTGTGGATATGTTAAAAGAGGCGGGCCAGAGCTACTGGCAGATACTTCCGCTTGGACCGACTGGTTACGGGGATTCCCCGTACCAGTCTTTCTCCACGTTTGCAGGTAATCCGTATTTTATCGATCTGAAGACTCTCATCAAAGAAGGGCTTCTGACGAAAAAAGAGTGCAAAGCATATGATTTCGGTGATCAGGCAGAATGCATCGATTATGAGAAAATTTATAACTCCAGATTTAAAGTGCTGAAAAAAGCATACGACCGTTTTTGCGAAAACGGCGGTGAGAGCGGCGAGGACTATGTGACTTTCGTCACAGAGCAGGCCTTCTGGCTGGACGACTACAGTCTGTATATGGCTGTGAAAGATAATAACGGCGGGGTGAGCTGGAGCGAGTGGGATGCGCCTCTCAAGAACAGAGAAGAAGCGGCTCTTGACGCTGCGCGGGATGAACTGGCGGAAGAAATCGGCTTCTACAAGTTCCAGCAGTATGAATTTGACAAGCAGTGGAAGAAACTCCATGCCTATGCAAATAAGCAGGGCATTCAGATAATCGGAGATATTCCGATTTATGTTGCTTTTGACAGCGCGGATACATGGGCGGCACCCGAGATGTTCCAGTTTGACGAAAATAATGAGCCGACAGGAGTGGCGGGATGTCCGCCGGATGCATTTTCCGCAACCGGACAGCTTTGGGGCAATCCTCTTTATGATTGGAACTATCATAAGAAAACAGGGTATGAGTGGTGGATTAAAAGGATTGAATACTGTTTCAAACTCTATGATGTAGTTCGTATCGACCACTTCCGCGGATTTGACGAATATTATTCAATACCGTACGGTGAAGAAACTGCCGTAAACGGTGAGTGGATGCCGGGCCCGGGAATGGATCTGTTCCGCGCCATAGAAGCAAAACTCGGAAGACCTGCGATCATCGCGGAAGATCTGGGATTCCTTACGCCCAGCGTGCTCCAGCTCCTAAAGGACAGCGGGTTCCCGGGAATGAAAGTGCTCCAGTTTGCATTTGACGCACGTGAGTCCTCCAACTATCTGCCGCATACTTATCCAACGAACTGTGTAGTGTACACAGGTACACACGATAATGATACGACAAGAGGCTGGTATCATGAGGTGGGAAAATCAGCCAGAGACTTTGCAAAAGAATATATGTGCAAGGAAAGGCTTGATGAAGATACTCTGACAAAAGATTTTATCGCCATGGCGATGAGCAGTGTTGCCGATCTGTGCGTGATCCCGATGCAGGACTACTTAAACATTGGCAGTGAAGCCCGTATCAACATCCCGTCCACACTCGGCGGAAACTGGGTATGGCGGATGAAGAAAGGACAGTTCGATAAAGCGGCGGTAAAAGAGATTGCAAGAGTGACAGAACTGTATGGAAGATAGATTTGTGTTTATCGGACCGAATGCCAATGATATAAGGTCTGAAAACGGACGGAGATGAGGCACTGAAATACTTTTTTGAGATGACCGGTATGTGCTTCAGGCTCCGCTCCGTAATTCGGGAAAAACTAAAGGATCAGAAAGATGATTAAAACCAAAGCCTGAAAATGAAGAACTCGGCTTCGCCTCAGACACTTCATTTTCAGACTTAACATCATTTTTCTGATCCTTAACTTTTTCATTCGAATTACTTCGAAGTCGCCTTCCTCACATACCAGTCCTCTCTTTTTTAGTCTTTCTGCGCCTCATCTCCGTCCGTTTTCTGCTTCATCGAATTCGGCAGTCACTCCGACAAATCGGAATGTAAAAGAAACCGGTTGAAGGGGGAAGTAATCGAGAAGAGCTTATTTATATATCAGGAAGAGAACCGCTTCCGTTCAAATTTGTTTTTCGGGATAGGAAAGAAAGCAGCCGGGAGATAGGTATTGTGTACGCACCGTTGGAGCGGCGTCGGCACTTAGAGCGCGTTTTCTGCGCTCTTATGTACCGTTACGCCGCGACCGAGTGAAAACGTGTGCGCTAACAATACATACCTCCCGGCGGACTCTTTCTCAGTCAGATAAATACGAAGTTTATACCCCTCTTTTGAACAGCCAGAACGAATATGCTGCCGGTACTCCCGCGCAGATCACTACGATCACGATGAGCGCGGCGAGGGTTCCGTAATCGCCCATTACGCTGCCGAGAAAGCCTGTGATGATCAGGAGAAATCCTCCCAGTATAAACATTTTTCCTCCCAGCCTGTGGGTGCGGTTCCAGTTTTCTGTACTGTTCAGCGTCCAGGGAACGCGGATGCCGACGGTATAGTTCTGCTGGAGTTTCGGCATATAGTTGCCCAGGATGATAAACAGGATACCGATAAGTATAGAGACGATGATTCCTACGTTTATTTCCATGCCAAGGGCGACCCCGTAAGTAATGCCGTTTGTGATCAGCGACATTACAGGAATAACCCAGAGAACCAGAGTGAGCGGTTTCTTGTGGATATTGCGCCTTTTAGGGTCGTTAAGAGTAATAAAAGAGACAAACAGCTGTAGTACGGCCAGAATACACGGCATGCCGAATACGGCAAATGCTTTTCCGGAGTATCCATCCGCCTGTCCGTCTGCGCCCCAGTGAGTGGTGATCTGATCAGGGAGCTTGTTCCATATGATGAGTCCTAACAGGATCGGAAGTAACGTGATCAATGACGTAATGATTATAGTTGCCTTATATTTTTTTACATTTTCCATAGCTTATTCTTCTCCTTTCAGATCTGACAGCCATACCATGATTTCTTCCAGAACAGTCAGATTCAGTTCATAAAAAATAAAATTTTTTTCCCGTGTTTCCCGTACCAGATCTGCCTTTTTTAAGATTTTCAGATGATAAGATACAGTCGCCTGCGTCATATCAAAGTTGGCGGCTATGTCCCCGGCAGATAGCCTGCCGTTCTTTAACAGTTCCAGTATTTCGCGTCGTACCGGGTCGGATAATGCTTTAAATGTTTCTGCGAACCCCAATTGTCCACTCCCTTTCCATTCTATTTAGAAAAGTTTCTAAATACTATATAGCACTGCGGCGGAAAGAAGTCAATAAGATTTTAAAAAACAAATCACTTTTCAAACAGCAGCAGCTTTGTTATTCTATTAGAGAAAGTGTATCAGCGGATACATTCAGACAGAACTTTAGGAGGCACGTCAGATATGGAAAAATGGTTCATCACTATGAAAAAAGCGGATTTTAATCAGATTGCGGAGCGATATCATATCTCCCCGATCCTTGCGAGACTGATCCGTAACAGGGATATTGTCGGGGATGAAGCTGTTGATTTTTATCTGAATGGAACGATCGCGGATCTCTATGACGGAATGCTGATGAAAGATATGGACCGGGCGGTCGAAATCCTGTCTGAAAAGATCCGGGAGGAGAAACAAATCCGTGTGATCGGAGACTACGATATAGACGGGGTAAACGCCACATATATTCTTCGGCAGGGCCTGTCTGAATTGGGTGCAAAAGTGGATACGGACATTCCGGACCGGATCAGGGACGGTTACGGACTTAATATTGATCTGATCGACCGGGCTATTGAAGATGGAGTTGATACTATCATTACCTGCGATAACGGGATTGCGGCAGCGGACGAGATTGCATATGGAAAGGACAACGGTCTTACGATCGTGGTGACGGACCACCATGAAGTGCCGTATGTGCAGGTAAATGATGAGAAAGAATATATCCTTCCCCTCGCGGATGCGGTTGTTGATCCCCATCGTGCTGACTGCGAGTATCCGTTCAAAGGGCTGTGCGGCGCAGCGGTGGCGTATAAACTGGTCGAGGCACTTTATAACGTGATGCAGAGAGATCCGGAAGATGTGGATTATCTTATGGAAAATGTGGCGATCGCGACGGTGGGAGATGTGATGGATCTGACCGGAGAGAACCGTATTTTTGTGAAACAGGGGCTGGAGATGCTCAAACGTACACAGAATCCGGGGCTTAAAGCTCTGATCGAATGTACGGGCGTCGATGTGGATCGGCTGAATGCTTATCATATCGGTTTTGTTCTCGGGCCCTGCATTAATGCCAGCGGACGGCTGGATACGGCAAAGAGGGCGCTGGAACTGCTCAATGCACGTACAAGAAGGGATGCGGTTATGCTGGCGGAGGATTTGAAAGCGCTGAACGACAGCAGGAAAGAGATGACCGAGAGGGGAGTGGAAGAAGCCGTACAGATGATCGAGAGAACTTCTCTGAAAGATGACCGGGTGCTGGTGGTCTATCTTCCTGACTGCCACGAGAGCATTGCCGGTATTATTGCAGGACGGATCCGGGAGAAGTATTACAGGCCTGTATTTGTGCTCACCCGGGCAGAAGAGGGAGTGAAAGGCTCCGGGCGGTCGATTGAGACTTACGATATGTTTGCCCAGATGTGCAGATGCAGAGCGCTGTTTACAAAGTTCGGCGGACATAAGCTGGCTGCCGGGCTTTCCCTGGAGGAAGAGAATGTGGAACGGTTTCGTGAGACGATCAATGAACTGTGTGAGCTGAGCGATGACGATCTGCAGGAAAAGGTGTCCATCGATATGCGGCTCCCGTTCCCTTATATCACGGAACAGCTTGTAAATGAAATGGAACTTCTGGAGCCCTTTGGAAAAGGGAACCCCAAGCCTTTGTTCGCGGAGAAGAGCCTGAGCGTTATCAGTCCGCGTATTTTCGGGAAGAATAGAAATGTGCTCAAATGCAGGCTGCAGGATCAGCAGGGATATCAGATGGAGGCTGTGTACTTTGGAGATGTGGAAGACTGCCTTCGTGCGATGGAGCAGAAGGATGTCATGTCGTTTACATATTATCCGACGATCAACGAATACATGGGAAGAAGGACACTGCAGCTTGTGATCGTGAATTATCAGTAGAAAAATGTTTGAAAATCGACAAAATAGTGCTATACTATGAATATTATAGAGTTATAGGGGATGCCCCGCAGTTACAGAGGCATCCTTTTTATTTAGAGATATTATACTTATAGATAAAACGTGACAGTGCAAGGGGGTAGTGATATGGCGGGAACTCTTGAATATGAACAGCTTAATAAGAATCTTGAGGTCGTGGACGGCCATGCCGTAAAAGCTCCCGAGGATTATCAGGACCCGGAACAGTTGTATCAGGCGCTGGTGGCAAGAGTGAGAAAGTACCATCCCTCAACTGATATTTCGATGATCGAAAAGGCATACAGGATTGCGAAAGAAGCGCACAAAGATCAGGCGAGGAAATCCGGGGAACCATATATTATCCATCCTTTATGGGTGGGAATTATCCTCGCAGATCTTGAGATGGATAAGGAAACGATCGTTGCGGGCATGCTGCATGACGCGGTGGAAGATACGGCAATGACGCTGGATGATATTACGAAGGAGTTCGGCGAGGAAGTCGCTCTTCTTGTAGACGGCGTCACGAAACTGGGCCAGCTCAGTTACTCACAGGATAAGCTTGAAGTACAGGCTGAGAATCTGCGCAAGATGTTTCTTGCCATGGCAAAGGATATTCGAGTGATCATTATCAAACTTGCGGACCGGCTTCACAATATGCGCACGCTGGAGTTTATGACTCCGGCGAAACAGCAGGAGAAAGCCAGGGAGACGATGGATATTTATGCGCCAATCGCGCAGAGGCTCGGTATTTCCAAGATCAAGACAGAACTCGACGATCTGTCTTTGAAATACTGGAAGCCGGATGTTTACTATCAGCTCGTGAAAGACTTGAACGAGCGTAAGACGGAGAGGGAAGAGTTCGTCCAGCAGATCGTCGCGGAAGTGTCGAAGCATATGAAGAATGCCCACATCAAGGCAAAAGTTTACGGACGTGTGAAGCATTTCTTCAGTATATATAAGAAAATGGTGAACCAGAACAAGACGCTGGATCAGGTGTACGATCTGTTCGCGGTACGCATCATCGTTGATTCGGTGAAAGACTGTTATGCCGCGCTCGGCGTGATCCATGAGATGTATACCCCCATCCCGGGCCGGTTCAAAGATTACATTGCCATGCCGAAGCCGAATATGTACCAGTCGCTGCATACAACGCTTATGGGCCCCTCCGGACAGCCTTTTGAGATCCAGATCCGTACCGAGGAAATGCATAAGACTGCCGAATACGGTATCGCAGCCCACTGGAAGTACAAGGAAGGTTCGGATGCAGCGAAGAGTATGGCGTCCCAGGAGGCAAAGCTCAACTGGCTGCGTCAGATCCTTGAGTGGCAGAGAGACATGTCCGACAATCGGGAATTCTTAAGCCTGCTGAAAGGCGATCTGGACCTGTTCGCTGAAGACGTTTACTGCTTTACGCCAAACGGCGACGTGAAGAATCTGCCGAACGGCTCCACGCCGGTGGATTTCGCCTACGCGATCCACAGCGCGGTCGGCAATAAGATGGTGGGAGCGAGAGTAAACGGAAAACTCGTCAACATTGATTACAAGATACAGAACGGCGACAGGATTGAGATCCTTACGTCGCAGAATTCAAAGGGGCCGAGCCGCGACTGGCTCAACATTGTCAAGAGCACACAGGCAAAGAACAAGATAAACCAGTGGTTCAAGAAACAGTTTAAAGAAGAAAATATTGTACGTGGCAAGGAACTGATCACATCCTACTGCCGTAGCAAGAACATTGAACTACTGAATATCCTGAAACCGAAATATCAGCAGATTGTACAGAAAAAGTACGGATTCCGCGATTGGGATGCGGTTCTTGCGGCCATCGGTCATGGCGGCCTGAAAGAAGGTCAGGTAGTAAACCGCCTGCAGGAAGAGTATGAGAAAGAACATAAAAAAGAGATCACGGACGAGACGATCCTGGAGAAGATTTCAGAGGCAAACCGGCAGAAAGTCCACATTGCGAGATCTAAGAGCGGTATTGTAGTCAAGGGGATCAACGATATGGCAGTACGATTCTCCAAGTGCTGTAATCCGGTGCCGGGAGATGAGATCGTCGGTTTTGTCACCCGTGGAAGAGGAATGTCTATCCACCGGACGGACTGCGTGAATATGCTTCATCTCTCCGAGGCCGAGCGGGAGAGACTGATCGATGCCGAATGGGAGGATACATCCGATACAGAGGGCGGAGGACAGTATCTTGCTGAACTCAAGATGTATGCCGACGACAGACGGGGGCTTCTAATGGACGTGACGAAAGTTTTCACGGAAGAAAAGATCGATGTAAAGTCCGTTAATATCCGTACGAGTAAGAAGGGAACGGCCACTCTGGATATGGGATTCATCGTTCAGGGGCGGGAGCAGCTTGAAGTGGTCATCAAGAAACTCAGACAGATCGAGAGTGTGATCGATATTGAGAGAACGACGGGCTGACAGACCGTGACAGGAGAGTGTGAAGATGAAGATAGAGAAATTTGTACTGGGTCCGGTGGGAACGAACTGCTATATCGTCAGAAATGAAGACACGATGGAATGCTTCATCGTGGATATGGCAGCCTGCCCTCCGGAACTGGTAAGACACATAAAAAATGCAGGACTGACAGTGAGTGCGGTACTGCTTACTCACGGACATTTTGACCATATTATGGGCCTCGACCGTTTTCTGGAAGAGTTCCCTGTTCCGGTCTATGCATGCGGAGCCGAGAAAGAGCTTCTTGAAAACGCGCAGATGAATTCGTCCGCGGGGATGCTCGGACAGCCGTATACATTTACCGGAGCACAGTTCGTCAAGGACGGAGATCTGCTGCAGATCGCGGGAATGAACATTCAAGTGATCCAGACGCCGGGTCATACGATCGGCGGATGCTGTTATTACATCGCAGAGGAAAAAGCACTGTTCAGCGGTGATACGCTTTTTCGGGCGTCAGTGGGCCGCACGGATCTGCCAACGGGAAGCATGGGCGCGCTGGTGCGCTCTGTTAAGGAAAGGATTCTTGTGCTTCCTGATGAGACAAGGGTGTATCCGGGGCATATGGAAGAGACGACAGTAGGATATGAGAAGAAATATAATCCGTTCCTGTAGCAGGGATGCTGCAGAGTAATATCGGGGAAATGAGATGGGATAACAATGATCGGGATATCGAGTAAGAAAAATAAGTATACCTATAATGCATATCACATTGTGAAATCATTTTTTCCGGGCGAGGAGATCATACAGAAAGTAGAGGAAAAGCAGGAACCTCTCATGGCAGTCAGGCTGCCGGGAGGCTCTTGCTTTTCCCTTGCACCGGAAGAGGTGGATGCAGTGCTTGAAGGACAGAGGTTCTTCTCCGAAGAGGAGAGAGAGCAGGCTGTGAAGAAGGAAGTGACCAGACGGCTGTACCTGTATCTGGCAGAAGAGACGGGGAGGACGCTTGCGTGGGGCACGCTGACCGGAGTGCGGCCTACAAAGATTCCCATGGAGCAGCTGGAGGCCGGCGCTTCGGAAGAAGAGGCGGCGCGTTTTATGATGAAGAAATACTGTGTGAGCCCGGAGAAAGCTGGTCTGGCGGCTGAGATCGCCTCGCGGGAGAATGCGCTCCTATCCAGACTGGACTGTGAAAAAGGATTCAGTCTGTATGTAGGAATTCCTTTCTGCCCCAGTGTGTGTTCTTACTGTTCCTTCAGCTCATCGCCTATCGGACAGTGGAAAGACCGGGTGGATGCTTACCTGGACGCACTGATCAAAGAAATCCGCTATATCGGTTCCAGAGCGGCCGGGAGAGTTCCGGACACGGTCTATATCGGCGGGGGAACCCCTACTACGCTTGAAACGGAGCAGCTGAAGCGACTGCTTGATACGGTCACGGAGTGCTTTGATCTTTCCGGCGTGCTGGAATTTACTGTGGAGGCGGGCAGGCCGGACAGCATAACAGAAGAGAAGCTTTCGGTGATCAGAGAGTACCCTGTGAGCCGTATTTCCGTTAATCCGCAGACCATGCAGCAGAAGACGCTGGATCTGGTGGGCAGACGCCACACGGTAGAGCAGACTGTGACGGCATTTAGGCTGGCACGAAGGCTTGGATTTGACAATATCAATATGGATCTGATCGCCGGGCTTCCCGGCGAGACGGTGGAAGATATGGAAGACACTCTCAGCCAGGTCGAAGCGCTGCATCCCGACAGCCTGACAGTTCATGCTCTCGCGATCAAGCGTGCGGCAAAGTTCGGACAGGAGGGGCGTACGGCGGATCTCCACGCGGAGATATCGGGGATGGTTGAGAAAGCATACGAGAGTGCCCGCAGGATGGGGCTGCTTCCCTATTATCTGTACCGCCAGAAAAATATTGCCGGCAATTTTGAAAATGTGGGCTATGCAGAACTTGACAAAGCCGGAATATACAATATACTGATTATGGAAGAAAAACAGACCATCCTTGCCGCGGGGGCGGGAGCATCTACAAAGATCCTGCTGCAAACCCCGATCATAAAGGATGGCGGAAAAGAAGTGAATCTGGTCCGCGCGGAAAATGTGAAGAACATCAACGACTACATTGCACGGATAGATGAAATGATAGAACGAAAGGAAGAGTGGGTATGGCGCTGAAGAAGAAACCGGTCACAGGCATGAAAGACATGATGCCGTCAGAGATGGAAGTCAGGGATTATGTCATCAGCCTGATCAAAGACACATATAAGACATTCGGGTTCTCATCGATAGAGACTCCCTGTGTGGAGCACATTGAGAATCTGTGCAGCAAGCAGGGCGGAGATAATGAGAAACTGATCTTCAAGATTTTAAAGAGGGGCGAGAAACTGAAAATCGACGAGGCGAAAGAAGAGGCTGACCTTGTGGACGGCGGACTTCGCTATGACCTGACCGTGCCGCTCTCCCGTTACTATGCAAACCATGCAAATGAGCTGCCGTCTCCTTTTAAGGCGCTGCAGATGGGAAATGTATGGCGCGCGGACAGACCGCAGAGAGGTCGTTTCCGTCAGTTTATGCAGTGTGATATCGATATTCTGGGCGAGCCGTCCAATCTGGCGGAGATCGAACTGATCCTTGCGACGACGACGCTCCTCGGAAAACTGGATTTCCACAACTTTACCATCCGCATCAACGACAGAAGGTTCTTAAAGGCGATGGCTGCTTACAGCGGCTTCAAAGAAGAAGATTACGACAGTGTATTCATTACGCTTGACAAGATGGACAAGATCGGTCTGGACGGCGTGGCGGCAGAGCTGAAGGAGAACGGTTATGCGGAAGAATCGGTTGAAAAGTATCTTGATCTTTTTAAAGAGATTACGGGCGATGTTGAGGGCGTCCGCATGTGTAAGGAGAAATTGCAGGGCTTTCTTGCGCCTGAGGCGGCGGATGGGCTGGAGATGATCATCAGCTGTGTGGAGCAGGAGAAAGAAGCGGATTTCCGCATGAAATTCGATCCCACGCTTGTGCGCGGCATGTCCTACTATACAGGAACGATTTTCGAGATTTCCATGGACGAATTTGGCGGCTCGGTAGGAGGCGGCGGGCGTTATGACAAGATGATCGGAAAGTTTACCGGTCAGGATACGCCCGCGGTGGGATTCTCCATCGGGTTTGAGCGTATCGTCATGCTCCTACTTGAGCGCGGCTATCAGGTGCCCACAAGCAGGCCGAAGAAAGCTTATCTTCTGGAGAAGAAAATCTCCCGGGAGAAGCTGCTTGAAGTGCTGGAACAGGCAAAGGCAGACCGCGCAGACGGAATGCAGGTCATGATCATGAATATGAAAAAGAATAAGAAGTTCCAGAAAGAACAGCTCTCAGAGCAGGGATATACAGATATTACGGAGGTGTACAATGGCTGAATCAATGCAGGGACTTAAAAGGACTCACAGGTGCGCGGAGCTATCCGCGGCAAATGTGGGCGAGACTGTGACCATCATGGGATGGGTACAGAAGAACAGAAATAAGGGCGGACTCGTATTTATCGATGTGCGTGACCGCTCCGGTATCATCCAGGTCGTGTGCGAGGAAGGAAAGACAGACGCGGCGCTCATCGAGAAGGCGGCGTCTCTTCGTTCTGAGTATGTGGTTGCCATTGTTGGAGAAGTGACAAAGCGCTCCGGCGCAGTCAATGAGAAGATTGCGACAGGAGAGATCGAAGTGCTCCCGACTGAGCTGCGCATCCTCTCTGAATCTATGACGCCTCCTTTCCAGGTGGAGGAGAATTCCAAGACAAAGGAAGAAGTACGCTTAAAATACCGTTATCTCGACCTGAGAAGACCGGATCTCCAGAAGAACTTTATCATGAAGAGTCAGGTTATGACACTGACCCGCCAGTTCTTCGCAGAAGAGGGATTCCTTGAGGTGGAGACGCCGATGCTCGGCAAGACGACGCCGGAGGGTGCGAGAGACTATCTCGTTCCGAGCCGTGTCCACCCGGGGTGCTTCTACGGACTGCCGCAGTCACCGCAGCTCTACAAACAGCTCCTTATGTGCTCCGGTTTCGACCGCTATATCCAGATTGCGAGATGCTTCCGCGACGAGGACCTGCGCGCTGACAGACAGCCGGAATTCACACAGATCGATATGGAGCTGTCCTTCGTGGATGTGGACGATGTGATCGACGTAAATGAAAGATATCTTGCGAAACTTTTTAAGGACGTGCTGGATGTGGATGTACAGCTCCCGATCCAGAGAATGACATGGCAGGAGGCTATGGACCGCTTTGGTTCCGATAAGCCGGATCTGCGTTTCGGCATGGAGCTGACCGATGTGACTGACGTGGTAAAAGGCTGCGGCTTCGGTGTGTTCACAGGTGCGATCGAGAACGGCGGAAGTGTCCGCGGTATCAATGCCAAGGGACAGGGCAGCATGCCGAGAAAGAAGATCGATAAGCTGACTGCATTTGTAAAAGATTACGGCGCAAAAGGTCTTGCATATATTGCAATTCAGGAGGATGGCACCGTGAAATCTTCATTCGCGAAGTTTATGAGCGAAGAGGAGATGGATGCACTGATCAAAGCGATGGACGGACAGCCGGGCGACCTGCTCTTGTTCGCTGCTGATAAGAATAAAGTTGTATGGGATTCTCTGGGAGCGCTCCGTGTGGAGCTTGCGAAACAGCTCGATCTGCTTGACAAGAACGAATACCGTTTCGTATGGATCACGGAATTCCCGCAGTTTGAGTGGAGTGATGAGCAGGGACGTTACCTCGCTATGCATCATCCGTTCACTATGCCGATGGAGGAGGACCTGCCGCTCCTGGACCAGGGAGAGCTCGGCAAGATCCGCGCGAAGGCTTACGATATCGTTCTCAACGGAAACGAGATCGGCGGCGGAAGCGTCAGGATCCATCAGAACGACATCCAGGAGAAAATGTTTGAGGCGCTTGGATTTACGAAGGAACAGGCGCACAGCCAGTTCGGATTCCTGCTCGAGGCGTTCAAGTACGGAGTACCCCCGCACGCAGGACTTGCGTACGGTCTGGATCGTCTTGTCATGCTCATGGCAAAACAGGACAGCATCCGCGACGTGATCGCATTCCCGAAGATCAAGGATGCATCCTGCCTGATGACAGAGGCTCCGACTCCGGCGGATGAGAAACAGCTTGAAGAACTGGGGCTGTCTGTTGTGTCTGAGTAATCCGGATTTCAAACGGAAGAAACAAGACCGGAACTTCTCCCGTCTACGACCCCATCTCAACTGGTGGAAAAGGAAAGGTAGACGACGGAGCTCCGGTCTCTTCCAATCTGTATGAGTATTTGCTGAAAGATGGCGCTGCGTCAGACATCTGGTCAGTATATCTTTACTACTTACCATAGCGGTATCTGTTCAATAAATCCGAATTTGAATATCAGTAAATTATGACCTCTTAACAGAGGTTACAGTGTTTTAATAAAATCCTCCAAAAGCCTTGAAAATAAAGGATTTATCGCAATGTGTTCGCCTTATCTCTTTATACGGTTACACACAAGTTTACTCTTTCCCTCCTTGCTCATAAGGGCAAATGCAAGGGCAAGAAAATCTCATAACAAGATATAACAGAGTGTGGCAGTCGGAGAACTGTGATTATGTGCGAATATATTATAACGGAGGATTTTTCAATGGACAAGTATATTTACGATGACAAAAATGGTCTGTGGTATGAACTGCAAGGAGATTATTATATTCCTTGTCTTATCTTACCAGCCGAAAAAGAACAGCCTATCGGTTTGGGGGGCAGCGGCACTTGCGGTATCTGAAAGAACATCGCAGAAATACATACACAACGCTACTTACAAGCGGCAGACTGAATACTTACCTTGCCGATATAGATAAACAAGCACAGGAGCGTATGGAAAGGCTCACAGCGTAAATGAAACGGGCGCAGGGTGTCACAGAGCAGTTAAAGACGGAAAACGCTTTAGAATGGACACAGAGAATGAATAATATATGGGCGTGTGCGACAGAGGTTGTAAATAGCGAGATAATCTACGCATAATTATTTTGGAGGTAGGGCTTTATTTCCTGCCTCTTTTATTATCTATTGACACTATTAGAGGGACTTGGTACAATAGCAATATTACTAATAGTAACATATAGGAGAAGCGTATGGATAATATAATACTCGGTCTTTTACTGTTGAACAGCAGAACAATTTATCAGTTGCGTGAAAGAATAGATAAAGGGCTTAATATGATGTATAGCAGCAGTATGGGAAGTATACAGGCTGCCATAAAGAAATTGCTTAATTGTGGATATATTCAGTATGAAGAAGCTGTTGAAAATGGGAAATATAAAAAAATTTATTCAATAACGGATAGTGGGAAACAGAATTTTATTGAGTGGGTATCCACGCCAATGGAAATACAGAGTAGCAAAAATCCTGAATTGGCTAAATTATATTTTATGGGTTTTTCAACAAAAGAAAAGCGTGAGGTAGGATTACAAGAGTATATTTCAAAGTTAAAAGAACAGTATGATG
>DWXI01000093.1 GCA_019119265.1 Candidatus Mediterraneibacter intestinigallinarum
GATCCTTCTCTTCCTGAATTGTTCTGCGGCCCCAAAATGACAGAATTGCAGGAACTGCATATACCAGTACACGAAGGATATTCGTTCCGTCATCGTTAAAAGACGTCCAATCTGAAACAACATTTTTATACTGTGTGTCTGCCAGTACATTGTTCAATATTCCGGTAAAACTCCCCGCACCGGCAACTGCTATCAGGATTGCAACAATGAATAATACTGTTTTCTTATTCCATGCTTCCCCCTGTGCCAGAAAGATAAACGGAAGCATCAACAGAGCGCTTTGATGAAAAACTGAAGCCAGAAGTATCAGTAAAATAGAAGGAATATACTTTTTCTTTAATATCATCCCCATGGCCAGAAAAGTAATCGTTACTGCTGTAAACTGACGGATTCCATTGTACATCCATGATATATAATCCGTCGAAGCAATAAAGAGAAAAATACTGACCACATAGTCTGTCGAATATTTTCTGTATATCCATACGAGAATACCTCCCTGGATTACCGCAAGTATTGTCAGATATACTAAGGAATTCTGTGTTATAAATATCCTGATCAATGCCGACAATAAATAAAACCCTGTATCTTTTGTCAGAGTATCCAAATAGGCTTGTAATTCCGACAAAGCATTAGGCATTGAATTAAACTGGCTGACATAGACAGCGGTATCTCCTACAGGCCCCCTATGCCCAGCCCACCATATAATCGGCAGCATCACAACAACAGCCCATATTAAAGAGTATCTCTTCTCATATTTACCACAGATATTAACTACAGACTGCTGTCCTATTACTGATGATATAACTGCGGCAATTCCCAGCCATAGTAAAACCAGAATATATTCTGACATCTGTCGTATTTCCTTTCTTCATGTATCCATGTCTCTACTTGGGAAATTCTCCTCATCCCCCGATCGCCCTCACTGTCTCCCCAACCACCGCAGCTTTATCGAACTCGCGCTCCATCTTCCTGCGCCCTTTCTTTCCCATCAGTTCCCGCTGCCTCATACTCAGCCTCATGAATCGCTCCACACACCTCTCCAGGTCTTCCGCATCCTTTTTCCTGCACAGGAAGCCGTTCACGCCTTCCTCCACTGTATCCGCTCCCCCTCCGGGAATATCTGATGCGATCAGTGCGCGTCCTGTGGCCGCGGCCTCCAGAAGGACATTGCTCATTCCTTCATGGTAGCTTGGCAGTATCACACAGTGGCTGTTTACATAGAAGGGTTTCGGGTTAGTCTGAAACCCATGGAACTTTATCACTCCGTCGGCGTCCAGTCTCTCTACGGTTTCTTTATATTCATCTTCGAAAAAACCGACCAGGTCGAAGATGATCCGATCTCCGTATTTCTTCTTCAGACGGGAAGCCGCGGCGAAGAGTTCGTCTACTCCTTTTTCCTTCATGATGCGACCAAGAAATAAAAAGTGTATTCCTTCCTCCTCATCTGGATATGGATGCTGTCTGTATACATCCAGATTGACGCCGGCGCCTTTGAGAACTTTCTCTTTACTTGCCGGAATCACGCCCCGCCTTACGAATTCAGCAGCGTTATCTGCATTTTCGAAGAACACGGTCTTCGCATTTTTCAAAGCGGCCTTATACATCATCGAGACAATGGTTGCCGTCGGTTCTTTCTGAAATGCCGTTCCAAGCCCCTGTACATTCACACAGTATGGGATCCCCATCAGTCTGCATGCGTACCCTGCATAGATGTTTGGCTTGATGGAATAAGTAATTACCATATCCGGTTCCTCTGTTTTCAACAGTTTTTTATAGGTATGAAACAAAATCAGATCTGTCTTCGGGTTAATGCCTCTTCTGTCTACATCTACACGAATGCATCGAATTCCCATATTCTGAAAATCTTCTTCATGTCCTACAAAAGGCATGCAGAGAATAACTTCGTGTTCTTTCATCAGTGTCTGTATGAGTTCTCTCCTGAACTGGTACAGCATATAGGAATGATTTGTTATGATCAGTATCTTTTTCCCGTCTCTTTCCTTTCTTCTAATTTTCCGCATTGTGCAGCTCTCCTGTTCCGCCTTCTACGACGCCTTCTCTTCTGACCACATTTATGATCGTTCCGAAGAAACATCTTACATCCATAGCCATCCCGCGCAATCCGCCTTTTTTCAGTTCCTCAGTGTATTCCCCGTCCAGCCTTGCTTTTACCGGAATTTCCAGTTCGTCGCGTCCGTTGATCTGCGCCCATCCGGTCAGCCCCGGAAGGATATCATTCGCTCCGTACCGGTCACGGGCCTGGATCAGATCATATTGGTTCCACAAAGCCGGTCGCGGTCCTATGATACTCATATCTCCACGCAGTATATTAAAGATCTGAGGCAGCTCATCGAGAGAGAGCTTTCTGAGCATTTTTCCCGTTCTGGTAATATACTGATCGGGGTCTTTCAACAAATGAGTGGGAACGTCTTTCGGTGTATCGGTTCTCATCGTCCGGAATTTCAGAATATAAAAATACTTCTTTCCCACTCCGACCCGTTTTTGTTTAAACAGTACCGGCCCCCGGCTCTCGCACTTTACTGCTGCCGCCAGTATGATCCATGCGGGTATCAGGGCAATGATTCCGAAGAGAGAAAGTAAGATATCTGTTCCTCTCTTCACCGCAAAATACATCTTGTGCTTTTCTTTCGACTGTTTCATAATGCTCATTCCCTCTCTGATTCTTGTGTCATGCCTGCCTCCGGTTCCTTACTGTTTTTTCTTCCGATCCCTCTGCCGTTTCTCTTCTCGTTGTCTTCTCCTTTCTCTTTATCCTCTTCGTATCCATAACTGCGACCATAGCCGTACCGGCGGTGTCCGTAACCATAACCATGTCCATAACCGTAACCGTAGCCATAGCCGTAACCATAACCATATCCTGTGATCCCGGCCTCTACTCCGTTCAGTACATACCCCAGCATTTTCACTCCTGTATCCTTCAGAATCTCTATCCCTGATACGACCTGCGGAATCCTGGCATGATCCTGACGCACCACGAATACCGCCCCCTGCATATACCTGGCCATCAGTGAGGCGTCGGAAAGCATGCCGCAGGGCGGTGTGTCGACGAAGATGAAATCTGCAATCTCAGAAGCCTTATCTAAGAGTTCATCGAGCTGCCGGCCGCCCAGCATCTTCATCGGATCTGAGACCGGTTTCCTGCACGGAAGAAGAATCAGATTTGTATCTTTATAGGGATACAAAGCCTGCTCCAGCCGGGCCGTTCCTTCCAGAACCTCTTCGATCCCGTATTCCGGATCCGCAATTTCCATAAGAGAACCGACGGACGGATGTCTCAGGTCCAGATCGATCAGCATAACTTTCTTTCCCCGCCTTGCAAACATAAGCGCCAGATTAGCGGCGAATGTTGTCTTTCCTTCGTCTGCGGCCGCGCTGGTGATCATGATCCGGCGCGCTCTGACCGCCTTCATCTGTTTGACCAGTCTGGTGCGGATGGTCCGCATATTTTCTCCAAGGACTGCAGCCTGTTCTTTTCTGTCCATCAGGACAGGCTGTTCTTTATCCTGTTTCCTTTTCTTTAACTGCACTTTCGGGATGGTTCCAAGACTCGTAATGCTCAGATGTTTTTTCAGATCCTCTTCTCTTCGCACTGTATTTCTCGTCAGCGCATAGACTGCAAGGATTGCAATACTCGCTGCGGCTCCGGCGGCCATTCCTCTGAAAGCTCCTGATATGTAGTCCGGAGGATTCATGGCTTCTTTGGGCACTCCGCTTTCATCCATCATCGTAAGCTGTGTATCCCCGATGATGTATTCTGCAACCGACGGATAATTTTCTATCACTGCCTGAAGCACGTCATATGCTATCTGCGGATCCCCTGCAGTGACCCGTATCGTAAAAAGCGCCGTATTTTCCATTGCCTCTGCCGTGATCGTCGCCGGTACATAGCTCATATCCAGACTCTCGGCAACGACCTGGTTAAGTGCGCCGCTGGTCAGAATATATGGAAACGTCTTACTCATCTGTTCGGCAGTAGTCTCGTTATAATAAGTGTTGTCATAGTTATATGCCGACGCCACATTTACCACAAAGGATGCGTATGCCTGATACGATGGAGTATAGGATCTTCTCGCCTGAACATAGAATAAAGTGGCAGCAGCGCTGATGATCACAAGGAATATCCAGTAAAACTTTTTCATTCCTCTCCACATATCATCCAATATCACGGCAAAATTCATAAATCCCACATTATCCATCCGATTATTCAGTTCTTTTTCCATAGTGTCCTCCATATCCGTAACGTCTGATACCTGCAGCGCCTCCGCTTACCACATTATTGAAGATACAGCCGATGACCTTTCCCCTCGTAGAATTCAGAATGTCTATCGCGTCATTAATCTCACCTGCAAGGACCAGATCCTGCTGGACGATCAGTAAAGATGCGTCTGCATACTGTGCGATTTCCTCTGTATCCGATACCATACCGATCGGTGACGTGTCCAGGATGACATAATCCATCCGGGTTCGGAAAAAGTCCGCCAGCCACTTAAGTTGTCCGCTCTCTGTCAGAGGTTCGATGGAAGATATCGACGTCTTATTAAATACCGTAAACAGATTGCTGTCTTTGTATTTTCGGATAATTCCCTGGATCTTCCCGTTGTCATCGCTGAGCAGGATTTCCGGAAGATTGCATGTCTCCTCTTCGGATGAGCCGAAGATCTTGTACTGAGCCGGTTTACGGAAATCATAATCTATCAGCACTACATTTTTATTTTCCTGGGCAAGAGCCAGAGCAAGGTTAGCCGCTACCGTTGATTTTCCTTCATTCTCCGCCACACTTGTGATCAGCAGAACTTTGACGTCTCGTCTGTCCATATGGCTTCTGACTCTTGATGTAGTCATACGGTTTGATTCTACAAATCTGAAGCTAAGCAGAGGGTTATCAATTAAGAGAGAGAATAAACGCGCATTTTTTATTTCTCTGAATGATTTCACCTTTCTTTCGTGATAGATTACTCCCAGCATGCGGGCGTCTATTTTTTCTGACACTTCTTTTGTATTTTTTACTGTATCTTTCATATATGAAAGTAAAGCAAAGCCCAGCGCACATACGACAAAAGCCCCCGCAAATCCCTTTTTGACCGCGCCTGCGGTATCCGGACTGTTGGATGGCGCCATTGGGATCTCCGGTGCCTGCAGCACTTCCAGAATGACATTGTCCATCACAAGATCAGATACGGAATTATAATTATTCATGATCGAGCGAAGCCCGCGGAAAGACTCCAGCGCAGAATCCGCCGTAACCCTGAGCACCATAAGATTGGTCTCCGGCAGGATCTCGACGGATGTGGAAGCCGTAAACTTCTCCTGCCCCAGATCCTCAGCTATCTTTGTCCTTAGCACATTACTTTCCAGTACCTGAGAAAACTGTTCGGCCATTGCCTGCGTACTGGTCAGATTCTGATATATATTGTTGTTCATTCCTTTTGTGGTCACGACAAAAGTAGAAGTCGTGGTGTATTCCGGCTGATATCTGTAATCCGCAAATACATATGCCAGCAGAGAGGCCGAAAGAGAAATCAGCAGGATAACGATCATCTGCCTGCACACATCTCTTATGATGCTCAATATGTCTATCCGCATCCCCGAGCCTTTTTGCGTCCTGTTGTCCATTCGAATTTCCTCCCGTTATCTTACTACCGTGACCAGCCGCACTTCTCCGGTATTCCCGTCGGATCCTGAAATCTGATAAATGATTTCATAAGTACCGGGCGTATCGTAATCTATATCCTGTACTATATTTATATCTTCCGGACTGATCTCTGTCCTTTCCTGCCCCTGCGAAGGAGATTGGTCTCTCAGTATCCCGTCGTCTTCTTTTTCATATGTATGGCCGCCGATCGTAACAGACGTTACATAAGCCCACGGGTCTATCTTTTTCCCCGCAGATGTATATACAATATATTCCGAAAGGCTGATCTGGGGTTTTCTTCCTTCTTCTGCCGGGTCATATATCTCAACAGTGGCCATGAGTTCCGAAACGTCTCCCGCACTGTTAGATACGGTAAACATCATCGGATACTCACCGGGGATGTCTGCATCCAGAGTATATTCCCCCGATATCTTGATGTTCTCTGTCAGGCTGCCGTCCAGCATATCCTCCACGCTCATACTGCTTAATATGTTCTGAACACCCGTCGGGAATTTCAGCGGTTCGCTCAGTGAGAACTGAGGAGCATGATAATCGTTGTAGATAACCTCTCTTGAGGCTTTTGTAATATGATTGTCCGAGTCAAAAGCCGCGATCGTGATGTTTCTTCTTCCTTTTTCTATGAAGTTGCTCTCTGTCTCTACAAGAAGAGTATCTGAAACGTCTCCATCGCTTTTGTCCGTTGCCTTTACCCCCTGCAAAAGTTCTTCTTCCGAAGCTTCAGCAGATACCGTGATCGATTCTGCGTCCATGGTAATTTCAGGACCTGCCTCATCCGCCGTAACCCGCGAATGGATCTTATATACCCCAAACACTGCCAGTGAAACAGCAAATATCAGAATGCTTATTACTTTTAACTTCCTCATTTCATACTCCTGTTCTTCGATTCATATCAGATTACAAACAATCGTCTCTGCTCCGGAGCCCTTCCGTGCAGACCGATCCTTCCGTTTTCTATGACAGTTCCCGGATTGCCGTTTAAGAGGCGGAAGGCTGTCTGTTCTCCAAAGTACTCCTCCAGATATTCTCTAATATCTTCCATACAGGGCGTCCTTATGACCGGACTGTGAGCGTCGCTTGCCATACAGGTTACCAGGTCACAGGAGAGCAGAATCTCTGCCGTCCGCTGCGCCGAACGGCCGAAATATCCGAATACACTTCCTTTATTCACCTGTGTCAGGCAGCCAAGCTGCAGCCATTCCCAGATCAGTCCGGGATGGCACTGTACACTGTAGTACCTTTCAGGATGCGCGATCAAAGGGATTTTCCCCAACTCCAGCAGTTCTTCTAATATATCCCCCATCCACCATGGCTCTGCATCAAAAGGAAATTCCACCAGAAAATAATCCGTGTGATTCAGCCCTGTCAGAAGCCTTTCCTCTGTCAGTCTGCCGATATCCTCCGAGGAATATATTTCCATTCCCGGAAGGACCCGAAGCGGGATCCGTTCCTCCCTCAGTATCCGTCTGAAAGACTCAAAAGCTTCCTTCAGCCGCGGAGTATCATAGTTTTCAAATCTTGCCCTTTGATTGCTGTGCGGTGTGACTACGATCGTCTCCACACCGCTCTCAACCGCCGTCTCTGCCATATCGAGAGCCTCGTCAACGCTCTGAGCTCCATCATCAAGTTCCGGCAGGATATGTATATGCAAATCTATCATTTTCTTCCTTTTCCTATATCATCTGACTCTTTTACCAATTAGATATTTTAGTTCGTGCCCAAAAGGAGATAAACGAAAAAAATCCAATATATATGTCACTATTCCATGATTTTGCATCAGATTTATTCCAATTTTTCAGATTCATGTTATGATAAATGCATCAATCTAAAGGAGTATTTATATTATGAAGACGAGAAAAACATCCCTGCTTCCAGTCATTAAAACGGCCGTGTGCATCGCTGCCGTCGTCAATCTTGCCGCTCTGTTTATCTTTCATTACGGCTTTTCTTCTGTCCTTGCCGGAGAACCTGATACAGCCGCCATCGCGGCGCTGCCGAAAGGAACGGAAAACGCTGAGGAGAAAGGATACGAATTCTCTTTTGACTCAGATACGCTTACATATGACGGCAGTTCGGACCTTGATCTCCTCGACGGCGTCTCCTTAACAGATCCGGACGGAAATCCTGTAGACACTGAAATCTACGCCCGGATCACTACCAAAGATTCCATCTCTGACAAGATCGTCATATACTCGGCGGATACGGCCGAAGGACAGCTTACTGCATCCCGGGAACTGAAACTGGAAAATTACAGCGGACCTAAGTTCACGCTGCCCGGTCCGCTTCCTGAAGTCAGTGAAGCTTCCCTTCCATCCATCCTGTCCACAATGCCGGACGACGGTTCCTTCTGTGCGGAGGACGGATACGGTAATGACATCTCTTCGGCGGTCACCTTCCGCTATACACGAAGTGAAACAATACCGTCCAAAGTCCACTATGTTTTCAAAGTCACAAATATGTTTAACGATTCTGTATCGGTGGAGGCTGACTTTACCATTTCCGACCCCAGACCTCTGATCACACTGACGGAAAATTCAGTGACTGTCAGACAGGGAGAAGCGTTTACACCGGAAGCATATATTTCGTCCGCAATTGATGTAGACGGAAGTTCTCTTCTGCAGGCTGTCACTATCCAGGGCCCTTTAAATATCGACGAGCCAGGTACTTATACATTTACCTATTCGGTAACCGGAGCGGACGGACGCAGTTCACTGCCTGCGAAACTGAATGTTACGGTAGAATAACAAATAATATACAGAAAAAGGAGTACGGCAGACCTTCCGGCTAACCGTGCTCCTTTTCTTACAAGCACTTCTGGTATTCCTTTTCCATTTCTTTCAAAAACGCCTCTGTCTGCCGACAGAGATAATCCGGCTTCTTATAGCTGCAGCCATGTCCTTCTGCAATGGCCAGCGCTCCGCATATCATACAGTAAGAACGTTTCTCACAGTTGCGGCATTCCGCCGGCAGGAGTATCTTATCCGTCTCTTCTGTAATATACTTCCACGCTTCGTCGAATCCTTCCTCAAATGGCCTCGCCACAGGTGCATTCATCATGCCGCAGGGTGTCATGCGTCCATCCCATGTGATCCAGAATGAAGACCGCCCCGCCATACATCCCATTTTTTCATCCGGTACACGCTCACACTCTTCATCCTGACCGGCAGATCCTCCTCTTCCCTCATGGAGAGCCCGAAGCCTTATCTGTTTCTCCTCTTCTTCCATACTGCACAGCTCCGCTCTGGCACGGGCACATCCTGCCTCCTCTGGGGTAAATCGTGCCGTTTCATCCGGAACGCCTTCCCTCGCACTGCGCACAGGCGGGAACATGTAAGTAGCTGCATTCACCCGGATATTTCTCCTTTTCCCGAAAGCTATGATCTCTTCCATATCTTTCAGGTTATAACTGGTAAAGCTTGCGTTTATATTGACAAATATCCCGGCTTCCCGAAGCATATCGATCGCGCGCACAGCAGCATCATAACCTGCCGGATGTCCGCACAGACTCTTGTACGTATCGTTACTGCTCCCATAAAGCGTAACATTCATCCGCATAGGAGGATCTTCTCTCAGCCATTCGACGGTCTCCCGGTCTATCAGCGTTCCATTTGTATTGATCGATATCAGAAGCCCCAGCTTTTTCAATTCTGTATATATCTTCCGGAAATCCTTTCTGAGGAACGGCTCGCCCCCTGTAAACAGCAAAAAGAGCATTCCCCTCTGAGCGCACACCCGGCCCATACGGATCCACTCGTCTGCTGTATACTCTCTCCCCCTGGCGTTCATCTCCTCTTCTGACATACGGATATAACACATACGGCAGTTCATATTACAACGCGGCGTCAACTCAAATGTGCCGCTTACAGGAGTACGATCGCGCGCTGCTTTCTGATAGATATATTTTCGCAGCTGCGGCTGCATTGGTGTTTGTGCTTGCATAGGTTCCTCCCCTTATTGTTCCTGCTGGATCTGGACAGCCATGATCTTGCTGCTCTCCGGATTGAAATGCGCTGCTACTGCCTCAGTCTCCCCGCCGGCCGGCACATTTTCAAATGGAGTACGATATGTGATCCCGCCGAGATATGCCCCGCCGATCTGAACGTATTTATAGTAGACATATACTTTTTCATATGATTTATCGGTCTTATTCTTCAGAGTAATCTTTCCGTCCTCTGTCTCCAGTTCAAATTTGTCTTCCTCCAGAGACGGCTGCTCTATATAGGCTGTAGCCGTCTCGCCATATGTATAGGCATCCTCTTCACTGAATTCCCGTTTGTTCGACTCGAGCGCCAGAGTAGATGTTCCTGCCGGAAGGTCTGTAACTTTGAATACTGCCGTATCTTTCTCATTTACCTGGAAGGAAATCTCCGCGATCTGGAGCATCTTGTCTGAATTATTCGTTATCAGCATAGCAGCCACATTTGCAGTAGGTTCATCGCTTCCATCCTCCAGGAAATTACCGGAATAGCTGCCGACTGCTTCTACTGTAAGGTTCGAATCCGCCAGAGTAATATCAGAAACAGCGCTGCTGTCCTGCTCACTGTCCTTTGAATCAGATTTGGAATCTGTATCATCCTCCGTCGTATCAGTGGAAGACGATACATTCTCGCCTGCTGCCGTAAATCCCTGGATCTTGTCCATATCAAGCGTGCCCTTGTCAGGTTCTACGTAGTCTTCGGAGGATTTTACGCGGATCTCAAGATTTTCCAGTTCTTCTTGGCTTGTGATCTCATGATATCCCTTATTATTTCTTTCATGTTCCCGCACCGAAAAAACAATAAAAGCTGCTCCTACCGCCACTGCAATAAAAATAAGGATTGCAGCGGCAAGATTTCTCTGTCTCAGTTGTTTTGATTTTTTTACTTTCCCGTTCTTTTTTCTGTTCATGGTCGTACTCCTTCTTTCTGATCCAATCTGCTTATGCACCCTTCTCCAGGTTTTTTCTTACAAGATCTGTCGCTTCTTTATCCGGGCGGCACGCAAGATGATAAACCGGAATCTCTGCGGCGGCATTTCCGATCAGTTCCGTCATGGCGCTCATATAATTTCGGCTCCACGAATTAATCAGAGTCTCCCGGAACAGAGGAACAAACGCCTCCTTCCCGAAGCATCTACTGATCTGATTCTCCTGACTCTGTTCCAATATAATTACAGCCCGGACAGGGGCTGACTGATTCCGATAGATTCCCGAAGATCCAGCATAGGGCGAACCATACACACGGTATGTTCCGTCTGTTCTTCGTATGATCGCCCTGTCTCCGTTCAGGATATCCGCGCCATGATATCTGTGCCAGAGTTCGGCCTGAGTCGATTTGCCCGTTCCTGACGGAGCCGTGAACAAAATGCCGTTTCCTTTCCACGACACGACGGACGCATGAAGTATAAAAGCGTGATTTTGCAACAGTCCTTCTTCCAGAGCCAGAAAGTCCAGTACATTTTCGCGGTCAAACAAATGTCCTTCCTTCATGCAGTCCTGCGGAATATATAAATGATAGATTCCCGGTTTTTCCTGAAGCAAAAATGTCTCCTGCATCTGACCGCACTGAAACATTTTTTTCACACGGATATACCGGTTGTCTTTTTTTTCGATAGAATATTCACCTTTTGAGACGACTGACTCCCCGTTTTCCACACGACCCGACAAAATTTTATAGGTCAGATCCGGGGAGTTTCCTTTTTTCCTGCAAAACGGCAGGATTTTTTCCTGAAAAACAATCGACACAGGAGATTCGATTTCAATTGATATGTCTGCGATATTAATATAATAATAAAACATGTTTACTCCTGACGGAAAATAGTGAGAGCAAGACCGCTCCCACTATCTTCCATTTTCTTGTCTTGAATCTTACGATGAAAAAACAACGTTTGAGGATGTGTGATAACATATCTTTATGCCGCCAAGATCTATGTCCTGACCTGGCGGAACTATCATCGAGCACTCTCCGTCGGAAGTAAAAAGCCCAAAGCCATTTATCCAGTCTTCGATCGACACGTCCATATTGTTGCCAAAACTCGGATCGCATGATGCGATATACTCAGACAGCATAAAATTCTCCACCGCGATTTCCGGTTTCGTATATGCCTTTTTCATATTCATTCTGCCCTCCTTTATTTGCTTACTTTCATGGATGCCGCAAGATATTCGTCGGATTCTTTTCCATCTATCACATAGTGGATCTCTATCGGGAATGTTCCCGCCGCGTTCGGCGCTCTGAACCTCAGCAGGTACTCGGTAGAAGATCCTGCTACTCTCTGCGCGGTTACCGTGATTTCTGCCTTTTCTCCATAGTTCGTATAATACATGGTAAATTCCGGATCCGCGCCATTAAATACATCTTCTGTCATAGTCACCTTATATTTATAGTTGACCCACTGGTTCTTCCTGATTTTGTAGTTGCCTGTAAATCCTGCGAATTTGTTTTCGTCAGATGAGCTTCCCGCATTAATGTAATTTTTAACCATTTCTGAGTATTGCTCATCCAGCGGATTTGCCAGAGTATATCCTTTGTACTTCAGATTGGAGAATGAAAGGCTTGCTGTTCCTTCATTTGTCACATCTGAATTGCCGGAAATTACGACCAGATATTTGTCATCTCCAAGATTAATGCATTTCGTCAGATCAATCGTGTAATACATAGCGGAAGATGACTTAACTGTATCCACTTTCTCAAGTCTTGATCCGTTCCATACGCTAAGGTCTACTCCTTCGCTTTCCGGATCGACTTTAGACTGTCCGTCAATATTTACCAGTTTCGCTTCAATCTGAAGTGTAAAGTTCTCTGCATCCTCTTTCTCTGCAATAAATGCGATGGAAGCCGTCTCGTCCAGATAAATCTCATTGTTCGGCCCGGAATGCATGTACTGGAGCAGCGAGTTGGTCTGATTTGATCCTGCCGCATCTGTGTTGCTGTCCTCTGTCTTTGTATATCCCAGCTTTTCAAGTTTGCCGTTATCAAAATCATTTCCAAGAAGCGCTGCTTTCGCACCGTTAATTGTCTGGCCTGTGATTACAGTTCCATCTTCATCTACCACGCCGGTTTCTGTGATTTCTCCATCTCCAAGAATCAGGTCGCTTACTTTTTCAAATGACGCGCCTTTTTCACCGGCTATATAACCTTTCTCGCCATCTGTTCCCATCGGATTATAGACCCGGATTCCATCAAGATATACAACTGAACCGGAGTTCGTTTGTTTAATAAGCAGTGTTACCTTGTATTGCGCCTTTTGTTCAAACTCCTCATGGATAACCGGAATCTGATACAAATCGCCGTTGGCATAATAGGTATCTACCACGCCGGTTTTTACAAAGCTCCATGCATCGGCTTCATCCGTACGCTTCTGAACCGTGTACATGATTCCTGCTGTGTCTGTTGTAGTGCGGGCTACTACGTCGAATCCTGTTCCTGTAAAGGTAAACTCAGCTTTTGTGTTGTAACCGTCAGCCGTTAATTTTGTTGAACTTCCGGCACTGTCTGTTGTTCCCGATGCATAGGCATCATCATGACCATACTGTTCTTTCTGTCCATTGCTCTGCTTCAGCTTCACAGAAGTACCTTCTGTCGTATTGTTTCCCCCATAGATGATCTTTACAGAGCTGTCTGAGGTAGCTGTCTCGCTGTTAAAGTTATCCTCATAGTAAACAACATTGGCCGGCATTACCTTAATCGTACCGTTTACAACAGTTCCGGTTTCAGGATTTTCTTTGTTCAGCTCCGCACCGTTCTTTGTCACATCGGCGGAGTATGTATAATTCTCAGCCTGATCC
>DWXI01000094.1 GCA_019119265.1 Candidatus Mediterraneibacter intestinigallinarum
CCCCAAAGGGGTTAAGGTAACGCCGTTTGTGTGCGTATTCAGTTTTTAACACATTCCCTGTCTATCCGCTGTCCGCAAAACCATTGATTTTATTAGCTTTTTGCCGCTATCGCTATCACACCTCATTATTATGCCTTCCGGAGTGGTACTGTCGGCATAAGTACTGTATGTTCCCTCCACAGCGGGAATGAGATCATTGATCAGTTCGTTGTGATAATTGTCCGTGAGCTGAAGCGCCAGTGAATAGCTGGAGCTGTCAGTATTGCTTTCGTTGTTATATGTCGGGCATACAACGATCATGGGGAGTATCTTACCGTCAGCCATCGCGTTGTCCAGTACATTTTTGAACGCATTGGGATGATCCGGAGTGCCCAGATAGGTCGTCTCATCGCTCCAGCCGCCGTGCATCAGATAAAATACATTATACTCCGTATCTTCAGAATATCCATAGGGAAGATAGACGATCGCCCGTTTGTGGAGTACCGTGTCTTTCTGATCATATGTCATAGACTCATAAGTGTCATATTCAAGCTCCACAAGAGTACCCGGCTGATCTGAGTCGGAAAAATATTCCTGAGGAATGGGGGAGAGTTCTTCCGGGAGTGCTGCGCTTGTCACAGTTGTGTTATTCATATCTGCCACCGCTTTGTTTGTCTGACCTTCGGCGACATTTGCACCACCGTTTTGTTCCGTCGACGAGGACACGGTATCTGATGTGCATCCGGTAAAGAGAACTGTAGCTGCTGTGAGATATGCTGCTAATCTATATTTTTTCATAATGTCACCTCATTTTGATTTCTTATCGTATATTGTAATCCATAGAAACATAAGGAGGAAGATATGTGCGGGTTAATCACTGTAAACCGAGAGGTTTATAGCTGACAAAGTTAAAAAGTACAAATGAAATTTGGAATGGTTCAATGACAGCCTTACAACGAAAAAGGAGCTATAATCAAAGAAAAGACTGATAAACAGTGACTTTTATGATTTAGTCACAGCCTACCAGCCACCGTTTACGTCAACTTATTGAAAGCGCTGTATATGAGAGGGGTACATATGGCGCTGTGAGAGGACGGGAGTTAATTACTCCCGCCTGCTCGATTACTCTTTGTTTATGCTCCGCCATATTTTTCGGCAGACCATTTTACATTTGCACCCGAGACCTCGCTTCAGTACCCGGAAGATTCCCCACATTCCCGACTCTACATCCCACTTAAAGCTGCCGGAACGGTAGAGATAATCGCCCGGACACGATGCGCCGTTTTCTAATTCCATAGTGAATGTGTTTCCGATGCTGATTCCACCCTGGAGTGGTATCACTCTGGAAAAAGGATCTTCAGGCTGTTCTTTCCAAGTGTGCCCATGAATGGTAAATCCTACATTCCTTGGTTTGTCTGCAGGCATCATAGTACGGAAAACCACACGTTCCCCGATATATGCTTTGAACACCGGCGTGGCAGGATCACCATGTATGCTGCTGCTGAAGATCCTGGAGATGCGCCGGTCATGTTTCAGGCGGTTGGCAAAGCGTTCGGAGCGGTAATTATATCCTTTTTCTCCGGTATCTTCAAAATCAATTGTTTCGTCATCTTCTGATGTTGTTTTCACAAGTTCGCCGTTGGAATCCAGCATACGGATGCCATTCTGGATCATGACAACACATTCGCGGAAACTTTCCATTCCCGGAGCAGTGATAACAGCCTCTTCTTCGTGAAGCGCCCGTGAGAGTGAAAAATTGCGGTACCAGAGGGCGCCTGCCGGTTCTATTATGATGGCTGCGAACAGTCCGTGATAACGGTGATTACGCATATCACCGAAAGACTGGATGATACACGGGCCATATTCTCTGTCTGCATACCACAGATATTTCTTGCTTTCACCCACGCCGACAGTCTGCTCTCTGTTGTTGTATCCTATATTGATCCCTGAGTCGCATATCGGATCATAGTGAAGGAACTGCGGATTCAGAGAAACCCGCATGGAAGGCCTGTGTCTGCAGTCCAAAGGTATCCGGGGGTAATCAAAGAATTCAACAGGGTGTTCGGGATCAAAGAGATTGTGAAGTGTGACCTCGATCCATTCGCCGGCATTTGCCCGCAGAATCAGAGGCTTTGGCTCATAGTATCCGTGAAGCGCCCGTTCGGCGTCTTCAAGCGGTACGAACATCAGTCCGTCCGGATCGTGATCGCCATAATTGTTATAAGGAATATCTTTCTGTATAGCGGCGATTTCGTATCTGCGTATAACAGCGTCTTTTCCGGGGCAGGGAGGAAGCGGCAGAATGCGGTCTTTTCCTTTACAAAGCGGCTTGAGCTGTTTGACGAGATGGTTATATGCTCTCAGAATGCCCCAGAGACCAAGCCATGTGTCATCTATTCCGCCGAAATAGTACAGGTAATCCCCAGGCGAATATTCGTCGGTGATTCGGAGATTGAACGCCTCGGATATTCCGAGTGTCTGCGATGCAGTGAGCGGCGAATGAGGATCTGCAATCTCTTTATGCCAGGAAAGGCCGGTCAGATTGAAGGCGTGCTGTTCTTCATGGGCGCCGTCCAGCAGACGGATGATGATCTCGTCTCCCGGATAAGTTTCAAGGATGGGAGTGGCAGGATCACCGTGAACAAATGAACTGAAAACATAAGCCGGATCTTCCCCGTTTTTGAGTCGTTCCGGCATAGGTTCGCACCTGTAATTGATACCCATCACGCCCGGATCGTCGTGAGAATCCGGAACTTCCGGCGGGTTCAGAGGCATTCCGTCTTTATTGAATAGAAAGGCAAAATCATGAACAAACAGGGCAAACTCACGAAAAGAAGTACCGTCTCTGCGCCGGATGACAGCCTGGGTGCCGCGTCGCAGTTCTCTGCCGCTCCGGACGCTGTGGAACGTGGCGCCGGCCTCTTCAATGATCATAGCGCCAAACATACCGTGCATTTGATGGGAGTTGGCAAAGAGATGATCATGGAAAAATACCGTACGCAGCTCTGTGTCTGCAAAAAAGCGTTCGATCAGTGTTTCGTATTGTCTGGCTCCTGCGATATTGTTCCAGCCGTTCGCCGCGCCGTCGGAAACGATAGTGTCGAATTTTACAAGATGAACATGGTGTCCGACAATATCGGTCAGGGTTTCCATCTGGAATGGACTTTCTTCCAGGCGTTCCGGCAGCAGGTTAGTGAACCGGAATTCAATGCAATCGCCAGCATTTGCGCGGATGACCAGGGGCTCCACGAGGATTTTCTGTTCCTCCACTTTTCGAATGTAGGAGTCGAGTCCTCCGTGATATTCCAGATCTTCTTTCAGTACAAAGAAGCGACCCTGGGGATCGTGCCATCCATAGCGGTTATAAGTGACTTTTGCCTGGACAACAGCGATTTCAAACACTTTTACATTCATTTCTTCCAATATATATGGGGAACAGAGGGCAGGAGTTCCGCCGGCGTGGCAGGGGCAGGTTTCAGAGTAGAGCGCTCCGGGGGCAAAGTTTTTTACAAAATTATCTTCTTCAAGATCCGTCGGCTCTATCTTGTTGGCGCCGTCGGGATTTAAAATGCCAAGAGGCGGCTGGAGCGGTCTTTCTCCAAAAACACCATTGATAAATCCAGGATATCCGGGATGTGTTTTATCCTTGGGCAGCGGAGGCATCCTGTCTTTCAGTGGTATGAGAGGAGGGATTTTTGTGCCGTCAGGGAGTCTGCCGCTTCCGTCCTCCAGCCGGTCATGGATCCGCCAGAGTGTCCACATGCCTTCATGAAAATGAGGGTAGAGGTGGCAGTGGAAGATCACGTCGCCGATCGTTCCTGTCAGGCTGCCGGCACCATGCAAAATGTCAAGCGTATAACATTCCTGCGGGCTGAGTGTGATGGAATCCAGAATCGTCGAGACCGGGTTCTCTGCTTCCAGACGCCACTGGTGATTGTGAAGGTGGAATACATGGGTCTCTTTTACTCCGCCATGTATCAGGCAGATCTTTGCAGGATCACCAACGTAAGCGCGAAGGACAGGCGGCGCCGGGTCTCCGTAGACCCAGGAACTCATTGAGATATCTTCACCGCTGTCTGCGTGGTCGTCGGTAAGCGGTCTGCGGTTCCGCATCGGTTCGGAACGGTAACTGATTCCCGTAGTAGAGGAGGGGAGCCCGGTGTGGGGATCAAGCGGCGGTTCGTTGTTCTTATTCAAAATTTCCAGTTCATCGTGGAAGAATACGGCGTATTCACGGAATGCTGGCCTGCCGGGAGAATAGATATCCGCGAAAAGACCACTCTCCAGCCATCCTCCTGTCTGCGGATCCAGCCATCTGGATTCCGGGGCTTCTACGATAATGGCCCCGAAAAGTCCGTGAATGTTAGTTCCTTCCCCACCGCTGCGTGTGTCTCCCATATCGTGAAAAAGATACACGCCCTCCCGGTTGGCATACCAAGTATATACGATTTCGTGCCGGGCAGTTGTATTTCTGTTAAATCCGACGGCGCTTCCATCGGACGTCTGTACATCATAGTCCATTCCAAGCACATGGATGGAAAGCGTACGATTAAGCGAATGAGAGAATATGATCTCGACAGTTTCTCCTTTGTTTGCCCTTATAACAAGAGGTTTCACATCTTCGTAAGGCTGTGGAATCTCTTTGGAAAAGTTGCGCATGGCTCCCTCACGGATCCTTTCTGCGTCTTTTTTCAGTACATACAGAAGACCGTTCGGATCGTAATCGCCGTATTTGTTATAAACGATAGGGATTTCAATCGCTTCAATCTCATAACAGCGGGTCCGGTCGGGAGAAGTGTAGCTGCATAGTTCCATAGGTAACACCTCCCTAATGCGTCTTTCCTGTTTCCAGGATCCGGATATAGTGATTTGCTTCCCGGAGTACATGGTCTGCCAGCAGCGGAAGAATGATCGAAGCAATCTGCCCGCTTAAAATTCCCTCGGCGCCCGTTGCTTTAAAGTTCCGATATTTTATCGTTTCCCTGAGTGTACGTTCTGTAATGCCGGACGCCCGTCTGTCCTGTCTGCAGGCGCTGTGGAGAAGTTTTGCATAGTCTTTGGAAAAATCATCAGCTGTTTCAATCAGCTCAGCTTCTGAAGGATCCAGAAGTCCGCGGATAAACCATGCATGTTCCATCATGATCTGATTCCAGAACTCCTCTGTTTCATAGAAATTCCGCCAGCATATATTACGGTTTGTAAGAAGTTGTGACACAATGTCGCGATACAGTTTTGCCTCCCGGATGATGTGTTCGATCAGGAGCGGATAATTGGAGGTGAAGAGTTTTCCGCTCTTTACTCTGTTCAGGATGCGCTCTTTGAACAGGATCAGATCCCGGAGCAGTCGGAAAGCCCGCTCATTGATCCGAAGAATGGGCTGCAGAAGCATACGGTTTTCAACCTGAATGGAGCTGCAGTCACAGATCAGCTGCTGCGTTTTTTCTGTAATCTTTGTGTCGATTGGAATTCCGCTTAACAACGAGGTACTTTTCTCGGCGGGAAGCGTAAATTCAGTGACCAGTTCTCCGGACCTCAGAACAGATTCGTGGACGTGTCCATCTGCGAGTTTAAGAACATCCTGCAGTAATTCCTCGAATTTTATGCGGAACTGACCGGCTTCCTCAATAAGATCCTTTTCACAGCAGGGAAATCCTGCTTCAAGAAAAAGAGAGTGTTCTTTCATGATTCTTGCAAAAAAAAGATGGGTTTCCATAGAAAGGGTGACATAATCTTTCATATTAGTTCATACCTTTTAGTTTAGACTTTGTTACAGTATATGAGGAATGAAGGAAAGAGGATACCGATTTGTGGTGGGGAAGCCGGCCGAGTGTATATGAAAGCATTGATACGCAATCGAACATTTGTACTATTTTCTATATACTTTTATGACTATATTTGTTATAATGTGCGATAAGACAGGTTGTCACATAAATTAAGTTATTCGAAAATTTTGAATAACTGTTTCAGATGGAAAAAGCTCTCATACGAATCACTATGATTTAAAGGCGATTATCGCTGTTGGAAATAAGGATGATTCTTCGAGAACAGTCGATTTCGAAAAAGGGCGAATGGAATTACAGATGAGTTTACAATTAAGGGCTATACTATGAACGATGAACAACTAAAAATTTTGGAACTGTACTGACAAAGGACTATTAGAAGAGGTGTTAGATGAAAAAAAAGAACAATAAAATATATTATTATTATTATTGCTCTGTGGATACATTTTATAATTTTTTGCAAACAGTTACGACTAATATTTTGTGACTTTTTTGAAGGCGGCTGATATTGAATGTATCAAAAGTCACAAAGGAGCACCCTCCGGGTATACCATTATGCCCTGAAAAGACGGGCAAAGCTAAGGAGAAGATTTTGCTATGGATAAATTTGTTTTAAAGGCCCCGTATCAGCCTACAGGCGATCAGCCGCAGGCAATCGAGGCGCTTGTAAAAGGGTTCAAGGAAGGCAATCAATGCCAGACTTTACTAGGGGTTACGGGTTCTGGAAAGACGTTTACGATGGCCAACGTGATCGAGCAGCTGCAGAAACCCACACTGGTTATCGCCCATAATAAAACACTGGCCGCTCAGTTGTACGGAGAATTCAAGGAGATGTTCCCTGATAACGCGGTGGAATATTTTGTCTCCTACTACGACTACTACCAGCCCGAAGCCTACGTTCCGTCCTCGGACACTTACATCGCCAAGGATTCATCCATAAATGATGAAATCGACAAGCTCCGCCTCTCCGCCACCATGGCGCTGACTGAGAGACGGGATGTCATCATTGTTGCCAGTGTGTCCTGTATCTACGGCCTGGGAAACCCGGTGGACTACCAGAACATGGTGATTTCCCTGCGCCCGGGCATGGTGAAGGACAGGGACGAAGTGATGGCGAAACTGATAGAGATTCAGTACGACCGCAATGACATGGATTTCCATCGCGGTACATTCCGTGTTCGCGGCGATGTGATTGAAATTATACCGGCATATGAAAGTGAGACGGCGGTCCGTATAGAATTCTTTGGCGACGAGGTTGACCGTATTACGGAGATTGATATTTTAACAGGAGGGATTAAGGGCGAGTTGAAGCATGTTGCGATCTTCCCGGCATCCCATTACGTGGTAGATAAAGATAATATCAAAAGAGCAGTCTGTGATATTGAGGAAGAGCTGGATGAGCGTGTGAAAGAATTCAAGCGTCAGGACAAGCTTCTGGAAGCACAGCGCATTGCAGAGCGGACAAATTTTGATATTGAGATGCTTAAAGAGACCGGATTTTGTTCGGGAATCGAGAACTATTCCCGACATCTTGCAGGACTTGCACCGGGTCAGCCTCCATATACACTGATTGATTATTTTCCGGATGATTTTATTATGATGATCGATGAGTCGCATAAGACGATCCCACAGATCGGCGGTATGTACCACGGCGATCAGTCAAGAAAGAGTACTCTGGTGGATTACGGGTTCCGTCTGCCCTCTGCTAAAGATAACCGCCCCTTGAATTTCGAAGAATTTGAGAGTAAGATTAATCAGGTTCTGTTTGTGTCGGCAACACCGGGACCGTATGAGGAAGAGCATGAACTCCTTCGCGCAGAGCAGGTGATACGTCCGACAGGACTTCTTGATCCTGAAGTGTCTGTACGTCCGGTAGAAGGTCAGATTGACGATCTGATCGGAGAAATAAATAAAGAAGTGTCGAAGAAGAATAAAGTACTTGTTACCACGCTGACCAAACGCATGGCAGAAGACCTTACAGACTATATGCGTGAAGTAGGCATCCGTGTGAAATATTTGCACTCTGATGTGGATACACTGGAACGTACAGAGATTATCCGTGACATGCGCCTGGATGTGTTCGATGTGCTTGTAGGGATCAATCTTCTCAGGGAAGGACTTGATATTCCTGAGATTACTCTTGTAGCGATCCTGGATGCGGACAAAGAAGGATTCCTGCGTTCAGAGACGTCCCTGATTCAGACGATCGGACGTGCAGCGCGTAATTCAGAGGGGCATGTCATCATGTATGCGGATACAATGACGGACTCTATGCAGATGGCGATCGATGAGACGAAGCGCCGCCGTGAGATTCAGATGAAATATAATGAAGAACATGGCATCACGCCGCAGACAATTCAGAAATCTGTCCGTGATCTGATCAGTATCTCGAAGAAGATTGCAGCGGAAGAGATGCGCATAGAGAAAGATCCGGAGTCTATGAGTGCAAAAGAATTGGAGAAGCTTATTAAAGATATGACAAAACAGATGAAGAAAGCTGCGGCGGAATTGAATTTTGAGGCTGCAGCAGAGCTACGTGATAAGCTGGTCGATCTGAAGAAGATACTCAACGATATCGAATAGCTACAATAATAGGCCAAAACGCGAATCAAAAATGGCAACATACAGGAAGGAAATGATAAATATACATGGGAACTAAGATGGATGCCCGGAAATATATCAGGATCCGGGGAGCAAATGAGAATAATCTTAAGAATATAGATGTGGATATTCCGAGAAATGAACTGGTTGTATTGACAGGCCTAAGTGGATCGGGCAAATCCTCTCTTGCTTTTGACACAATCTATGCAGAGGGGCAGAGAAGATATATGGAGTCGCTGTCATCCTATGCGAGACAGTTTTTAGGCCAGATGGAGAAACCGGACGTGGAGAGCATAGAAGGGCTTTCTCCGGCTATATCAATCGATCAGAAATCGACAAATCATAATCCTCGTTCTACCGTGGGAACCGTGACAGAAATCTATGACTATTTCCGACTCCTCTATGCGAGGGTCGGTATTCCTCATTGCCCGAAATGTGGCAGAGAGATTGCGAAGCAGACTGTAGATCAGATGGTAGATCAGATTATGGCATTGCCTGAAAGGACAAGAATCCAGCTCCTGGCGCCTGTAGTACGTGGACGCAAAGGAACTCATGCAAAGCTGCTGGAGAGGGCAAAACGAAGCGGTTATGTCCGTGTCCGGATAGATGGAAATATGTATGAGCTTTCCGAAGAAATATCACTGGATAAAAATATCAAACACAATATAGAGATCATTGTGGACCGCCTGATCGTTCGCCCTGGGATCGAGAAGAGGCTGACTGATTCAGTGGAGAGTGTGCTCCACCTTGCGGACGGACTTTTGGTGGTAGATGTGATTGACGGGGAAACGATGAATTTCAGTCAGAGTTTTTCATGTCCTGACTGTGGCATAAGTATCGAGGAAATCGAGCCCAGAAGCTTTTCTTTTAACAATCCGTTCGGTGCGTGTCCGGAATGCTTTGGGTTAGGATACAAGATGGAATTTGCGGAAGAACTGATGATCCCGGATCCGTCTCTTTCCATTAATGAAGGTGCCATCGCCGTGCTCGGATGGCAGTCCTGCACGGATAAAAACAGTTTCACCCATGCGATTCTTGAGGCTCTTTGCAAAGAGTACGGGTTCGATCTGGATACACCGTTTGAAAAATATCCGAAGAAAATCCAAGATGTTCTTTTGCATGGAACAAATGGGAAAAATGTGAAAGTGTTTTATAAAGGACAGCGGGGCGAAGGAGTTTACGATGTCGCTTTTGAAGGATTGGTTAAAAATGTAGAGCGCAGATACCGGGAGACTGGTTCCGAGGCTTCAAAAGCAGAGTATGAAACTTTTATGAATATCACTCCCTGTTCTGCCTGTAAAGGTCAGAGATTGAAACCGGGCGCTTTGGCCGTGACTGTTGCTGATAAGAATATTGCGGAAGTGACTGCTCTTTCAATCGAGAAACTTCAGCAGTTTTTAAAGAATCTGAAACTGAACGATACACAAATGATGATCGGAGGTCAGATACTGAAGGAAATACGGGCAAGGATTCAATTTCTGATGGATGTGGGTCTGGATTACCTTACACTGGCACGTGCGACGGGATCCTTGTCAGGTGGTGAGGCGCAGCGCATCCGTCTTGCTACGCAGATTGGCTCCGGCCTGGTTGGTGTGGCGTACATTCTGGATGAGCCCAGCATAGGACTTCATCAGAGGGACAATGACAAGCTGCTTGCTACTCTTAAGCATTTAAGAGATCTTGGAAATTCGCTTATCGTGGTGGAGCATGACGAGGACACTATGCTGGCCGCAGATTATATAGTAGATATCGGACCGGGAGCTGGAGAACATGGCGGCGAAGTGGTGGCAGTCGGTACGGCACAGGAGATTATGAAAAATGAAAAGTCCGTGACAGGAGCTTATCTTTCCGGAAAGATTAAAATTCCGGTGCCGGAGGAGAGAAAGAAACCGGCAGGATGGTTGAAAGTGACAGGCGCTCAGGAAAATAATCTGAAGAATATTGATGTTTCTTTCCCGCTGGGAGTGATGACATGTGTGACCGGAGTTTCCGGATCGGGCAAAAGTTCTCTTGTAAATGAAATACTGTACAAGAGACTGGCCCATGACCTGAACCGTGTGCGTACGATTCCTGGAAAGCATAAGAAAATCGAGGGTCTGGACCAGTTAGACAAAGTAATTAATATTGATCAGTCGCCGATCGGGCGCACACCGAGATCGAATCCGGCAACCTATACCGGCGTGTTCGATCTGATCCGCGACCTGTTTGCAGCTACGCCGGACGCCAAAGCGCGGGGGTATAAGAAGGGAAGATTCAGCTTTAACGTAAAAGGCGGTCGTTGTGAGGCGTGTGCCGGCGATGGAATACTCAAGATCGAGATGCATTTCCTGCCGGACGTGTATGTGCCCTGCGAGGTGTGCGGGGGGAAACGATATAACCGTGAAACACTCGAAGTTAAGTATAAGGGAAAATCTATCTATGATGTACTCAATATGACTGTAGAGGAAGCTCTTGAGTTCTTCGACCATGTGCCCAGTATCCGCAGAAAGATGCAGACGCTCTACGATGTAGGGCTCTCTTATATCCGGCTGGGACAGCCGTCTACAGAGCTTTCCGGAGGTGAGGCACAGAGGATCAAACTGGCGGCAGAGCTGAGCAAACGAAGCACCGGTAGGACGGTTTATATCCTGGACGAACCAACGACAGGACTACATTTTGCGGATGTTCACAAGCTGACGGAAATCCTGCGCAGGCTCGCCGGCGACGGTAATACAGTCATTGTCATCGAACATAATCTGGATGTGATCAAGACAGCGGATTATATCATTGACATCGGCCCGGAGGGCGGCGACCGGGGCGGCACAGTTGTAGCATGTGGTACACCGGAAGAGGTTGCTGCGAATGAAAAGTCTTATACGGGGAAATATATAGAAGAAATGTTGAAAAGAAAATAAAATCCAAAAAAGGGCTTTCCATTTTTTAGAAAGTCTATTATACTGAATATTGCGGACAGGCAGGAGGAGGGAACCTGCCTGTAGCCGTCTTACGATATATGATAATACCTTAGACCGGCAAAACCGGCATTGTAAGGAGTGAGATACAGGGGATTCCGGAAGTGACACACAAGCTATTGTTTCTGTGCAGCAGCTGAAGGAATTTTTCGGGAAAGAGTATAAAGATTTGGAAGGGAGAAGTGAATATGTCAGTAGATATCGGGATCGATCTTGGAACTGCCAGCGTACTGGTGTATGTTCACGGTAAGGGCGTAGTCCTCAAGGAGCCCTCTGTTGTTGCCTTTGACAGAGATACAAATGTGATCAAAGCGATTGGTGAGGAAGCTCGCCTTATGCTGGGCAGGACGCCTGGGAACATTGTGGCGGTCAGGCCGCTTCGTCAGGGAGTAATCTCAGACTACACGGTAACAGAGAAAATGATCAAATATTTTGTTCAAAAAGCTCTTGGCAGAAGGACATTTAAGAAACCGCGTATCAGCATCTGCGTACCCAGCGGTGTGACTGAAGTGGAAAAGAAAGCTGTTGAAGAAGCAACTTTTGCAGCAGGCGCCCGTGAAGTGCATCTGATAGAGGAACCTGTAGCGGCAGCTATCGGAGCTGGAATTGACATTGCGAAGCCATGCGGTAATATGATTGTTGACATCGGAGGAGGAACTTCAGATATTGCAGTAATCTCTCTGGGAGGCACTGTAGTGAATACCTCGATAAAAGTGGCAGGGGACGATTTCGACGAGGCGATCGTCCGCTATATGCGCAAGAAACATAATCTTCTGATCGGCGAGAGGACGGCGGAAGATATCAAGATAAAGATTGGAACAACATATCCTCTCGTAGAAGAAGAAACCATGGAAGTCAGAGGCAGAAATCTTGTGACAGGACTGCCGAAGACGGTTACGGTAACGTCATCAGAGACTGAGGAGGCTTTGAGGGAAGCCACAAGTCAAATCGTGGAAGCTGTCATTTCGGTTCTGGAGCAGACGCCACCGGAACTGTCGGCAGATATTCTTGATCGCGGAATCGTTCTGACAGGAGGGGGGGCAATGTTGCGCGGCCTGGAAGAATTGATCGAGGAAAAGACAGGGATTAACACGATGACCGCCGAAGACCCGATGAAGGTAGTTGCTATCGGAACAGGCGAATTTGTAGAGTTTATGAGCGGCAGAAAAGACTTTTGATAAAATCAGTCGGTCGTTCGATTTATCAACAGGGATGTGAGCAGGATATGGCACATCCCTGTTATGTTGTAAGCGGAGATGTAATAAGCCGCAGATGCTGTTGACAGGAGAGGATAAAACATTGGAAACAGTTACAGGATATGTGGAACACATCGTGTTCCGCAATGAAGAAAACGGATATACAGTGTTCCGCCTTGAGAATGATGAGGGTGAAGTTACCTGTGTGGGGAATTTCAGTTATATCAGTGAAGGTGAGATGCTTGAGCTGACCGGAGAATATGTGAATCACAGTGTGTATGGTACTCAGCTGAAAGTATCGTCGCATACAGTAAAAGAGCCGGAGGATCTGGTATCTATAGAACGATATCTTGGCTCGGGGGCAGTCAGGGGAGTGGGTGCGGCCCTTGCAGGACGGATTGTGAAGAAATTTAAAAAAGACACTTTCCGTATTATAGAGGAGGAACCGGAACGACTTGCAGAGATTAAAGGGATCAGTGAACGTAAGGCAAGAGAAATCGCAGAGCAGCTCGAAGAAAAAAAGGATATGCGTCAGGCTATGATTTATCTCCAGAAATACGGGATTTCCACAAAGCTTTCTGCAAAAATATACCGGTATTACGGTATGCGTGTATACAAAGTCCTGGAAGAAAATCCGTATCAGCTTGCCGATAATATTGAAGGAGTAGGATTTAAGACGGCTGATGAAATTGCATCCCGCATCGGCATACATACGGACTCTGATTACCGGATAAAGAGCGGTCTGTTCTATACGCTACAGCAGGCTCTGGGTGAAGGTCACATCTATCTTCCGCAGGAGATACTGGCCCGACGGTCGAGCGAATTGCTGGGAGTTGAAATACAGGACATTGGGAAGCATATCATGGATCTCTGCATAGAGAAAAAGACAGTGATGAAAGAAAAGGATGGAGAAATACGGGTCTATCCTGCTCATTATTACTATTTGGAGCTCAATACGGCAAAAATGCTCCATGATCTTAACATTAACTGCGAGATGCCGGAAGATATGATGGAGCGGCGACTTGCTAAGGTGGAGAAAAAAGAACAGATCGAACTGGATCCCATGCAGCACAGAGCCGTAATCGAGTCTATTAAACACGGCCTTCTTATACTGACAGGAGGTCCGGGAACCGGAAAAACAACAACTATCAATACGATGATACGTTTTTTTGACAGTGAGGGAATGAGCATCTTTCTTGCGGCGCCTACCGGGCGTGCTGCAAAAAGGATGACGGAAGCTACAGGATACGAGGCGCAGACTATCCATCGCCTGCTGGAGGTGAATGCCAATCCGGAAGAGGAAGAGAGCGTTGGCGGATTTATGAGAAATCGGCAGAATCCACTGGAAGCGGATGTGATCATTATTGATGAAATGTCCATGGTGGATCTGAATTTGATGCATGCCCTTTTATCGGCGATTGTTCCGGGAACGCGTCTGATTCTTGTGGGAGATGTGGACCAGCTGCCATCTGTGGGCGCGGGAAGCGTGCTCAAAGATATCATTGCCTCCGAATGTTTTCCTGTTGTGACGCTTACGAGAATCTTTCGACAGGCAGGAGAAAGTGATATTGTAGTAAACGCTCATAAGATCAATGCAGGGGAGCCGGTCATACTGGACAATAAGAGCAAGGATTTCTTCTTTCTCAAACGACAGGATGCTGATACGATTATCGGGATAACCATTATGCTGATTCAGAAGAAACTGCCCAGGTATGTCAATGCCAGATCCAGTGAAATCCAGGTCATGACTCCTACAAAAAAGGGTCTCCTTGGTGTGGAACGGCTTAATACGATTCTGCAGCGGTATTTGAATCCGGAGGATCCGAAGAAAAATGAAAAAGAGATCAACGGGCGCCTTTTCCGCGAAGGGGATAAGGTGATGCAGATCAAAAATAATTATCAACTGGAGTGGGAAGTGACAACAAAATATGGGCTGACTGTTGATAAAGGGATTGGTATTTTCAATGGCGATATGGGAGTGATTACGGAGATTAATGATTATACCGAGACAGTGGAGGTGGAATTCGATGAGGCCAGAAAGGTAAAGTACAGGTATGACATGACGGAGGAACTGGAGCTGGCATATGCCATCACTGTGCATAAATCTCAGGGAAGCGAGTACCCTGCGGTTATTATCCCTCTTCTTTCAGGCCCCCGGCTCCTCTATACAAGAAATCTTCTTTACACAGCAGTTACCAGGGCTAAAAAGTGCCTGACGATCGTAGGGAGTGATACAGTATTTCAGGAAATGATACAAAACAAAAACGAACAGGAAAGATATACCAGTCTGGCAGAGCGGATCAGGGAGTATCGGGGCAGATTTTAAAGTGGTGCGCAGAGAGGACCCTTACATTGCTTTATCCTGTAGTGTGTCCGTTCTGCGGACAGATATCGCCTAAGGGAATATGCGATGAATGCAGCGGCAGGATCATATATATAACTGAACCCAGATGTATGAAATGCGGGAAATCTCTTCAGAGTGATGCGGAAGAATTCTGCCCGGACTGCAGAGAACGCAGATCCCATATCACTCAGGGGAAAGGTCTATGGATTCACAGAGAACCTGTTGCAGGCGCGCTGTACAGATTCAAATATCGTAACAAACGTCAATCCGGCAGAATATTAGCGAGAGAACTTGCCATGCATTATACTGAGCAGATCAGAAAGTGGGAGATTGAAGAAATCATACCGATTCCACTGCATATTTCCCGCAGGAGAAGTCGTGGATTCAATCAGGCTGAAGTCATTGCAGGAGAGCTTGCGGCTGCGTCGGGCATCCCTGTGCGTACAGATGTTCTGTTCCGCATAAAAAAGACATCTCCTCAGAAAAGCCTGGGGAAAAACGAAAGACAGGGAAACCTTCAGGGCGCTTTTGCCGTTTCCGGAAGCTGGAAAGTGCGGGAAAACGTGCTTCTTGTTGATGATATATATACGACTGGTGCGACTGTGGAAAAAGCCGCGAAAATGCTCAAAAAGGCCGGGGCTCAAAATGTTTACTTTTTGACTATAAGCATTGGACAAGGCATCTGAGTATATGATATACTAAAACATAATGGACTGAAATAGAATATGTACAGTACATAGGAAGGACGTATAAAAGCGTTATGGTCGACAAAAAGAAAGTGCGCCTGATGACAAAGGCTGCGATTTATGATAAGAAATATGGTGAAGAAGATATAAAAATTACAGGCTATTACCAGAAAGACTATTCTAGTATAAATACCTGGATTACATTAATCTGGATTACAGTGGGATTTGCCCTGGTGGCACTTCTTTTTTTCCTGGGTGGCGGAGAAAGCCTGGTCGAGGGAATCACAGTCATGAAGCTTATTATTATTGCAGCTATAGCTATCGGCCTGTATCTTTCACTTCTGATCATATATGGAATCGGGGCGGGTTCATTTTACAGAAAGAAGCATACCCGGGCAAAGCAGAGAATGAAAAAATATATGCGGGAGCTTTCCCGTCTGGAAAAAATGAATCTTAAAAAGGAGATAAACAGATCATGAGTACGTTGTTAGTGTGGCGAGAAAAGCTGCAGGAAATATATGCAAAATATTCAACCTATATTCTAAAAGTGCTGCAGTTTATACTGGGATTGATTCTGTTCGGATTGATCAATGCAAATGTCGGTTTCATGGAGATGGCATCATCTGTTTTCTGTACGGCAGGTCTGGCGGTAATCTGTACCTTTTTCCCAATGATCGTAATGGTTACAGCGGCAGCAGCATTGATACTTATCCATTTTTATACTTTGTCAATGCCGATAGCGGTCGTGTCATTGATCATTTTTCTTGTGATGTATATCTTTTATTTTCGTTTTACTCCGAAGAAAGCATGGCTTGTTATCCTTTCTGCCCTTGCATTCGGCCTCAGGATTCCGTTTGTGGTTCCTGTTGTATTTGGACTTTTGGGAACCCCGGTATGGGTTGTGCCTGCAGCGTGCGGCGTAATAACTTATTACATGGTGGATTTTGTAAAAGATTCGGCGACGGCACTCAGAAGTGCCGATACGGACGGGATGTTTGATAACCTGATAAGTTTTACCCGCCAGGTGCTGACAAGCAGGGAAATGTGGCTGATGGTCATTGTTATCGTGCTTGGTATACTTGTTGTGAACGTAGTGCGTACTCGTTCGATCGATCACGCATGGAAGATCGCATCTGCAGCCGGGGCTGTAGTCAGTGTGATCGCGGCGGCAGTCGGAAACATAGTATTGGATCTTAATGTTTCATATGTGATGCTTGTGCTCAGTGCAGTTCTCGGAGCAGGTGTAGGACTGGTACTGGAGTTCCTATTTTTTTCTGTTGATTATTCGCGTACGGAGAATATACAGTTTGAGGACGATGAATACTATTATTATGTAAAAGCGGTTCCTAAAATAGGAGTTTCTGTTCCTGAGAAAGAAGTAAAGCATATAACAGGTCATCAATCCAGGGAGTCTGTGGGAAATACTGCGAAGACAGAGCTGGAAGCGGAAAACGAACAGGAAGAAATACTCCTTACCAGGAGTCTTAGTAAAGAACTGGGGCTTGATCAGGAGCAGAAAAAGTCCGAGTAAATAAGGCGGTGGCGTACAGTTATGATAGACTGGCTGAGAAACTTTGTAGAAAATTACATAAATAACACGAATGGCATGTATTTTCCTACAGTCCAAGTCAAAGATATTATAGAGATCCTTATTATTGCCGTGATCCTGTATGAAATCATGCTCTGGATTAAAAATACAAAGGCGTGGATGCTGCTTCGAGGGATAATTATGCTTGGCGCGTTCATACTGCTGGCGTGGATCTTTCAAATGCATACGATTCTTTATCTGGCGGCACAGTCTATAAATGTATTGGCAATTGCGGCGATTGTTGTTTTTCAGCCTGAGTTGCGCCGCGCACTTGAAAAGCTCGGGGAGAAAAACTTGTTGAGCAATATAAACCCCTTTGATAAAAGCAGAGAAAATGAACGTTTTTCGGATATTACGGCAGACAGTATAGTTTCAGCCTGCTATACGATGGGCAGCGTGTGTACCGGCGCTCTAATCGTAGTTGAGCAGGCAATCCAGCTCAGTGAGTATGAGATGACAGGAATAGAGCTGGACTGCAAAGTTTCGTCACAGGTGCTGATCAATATATTTGAACATAATACACCACTTCATGACGGAGCGGTTATTATTCGCGGTGACAGGATCACATCAGCTACATGTTATCTGCCGCTGTCAGACAATATGAGCATCAGTAAGGATCTCGGAACGAGACATCGGGCTGCGTTGGGAATGAGCGAAGTGTGCGACGCGCTTGTGATCGCCGTTTCAGAGGAAACCGGCCAGGTCTCAGTGGCCATGGGCGGAAATCTGACGCGGGGAGTCAGACGTGAAGAACTGAGAGAAAAGCTGAGCCAGATTCAGTATAGGAGCACAGAACCTAAAAGATTCTCCATACGGAAAGGATGGCGCAGAAAATGAGAAAATACAAGTTTATGAATAACCTGGGTCTGAAAATCATAGCACTCGTTTTTTCCGCATTTCTGTGGCTGATCGTGGTGAATCTGGATAATCCTGTTTCAAGCAGTACTTTTACGAACATTCCTGTTACGATCGTAAATGACGATATCATCACATCAGCGGGAGATGTGTATCAGGTACTGGGCGACCAGTCTGTAAGTGTGGTGGTTTATGCAAACCGCAAAGTCAGGCAGAATCTGTCGGCAGACGACATTGTGGCCACGGCAGATATAAAAGAAATGGATACCAGCACAGGTCTTGTACCTGTAAAAATTACAATACCCGAATACAGCGGTGATTATGAGTCAGCAGAGGCTGTACCGAGAAATCTTCAGATTCAGAGGGAAAAATCAGGAAGAAAAGTTCTGTCGTTGAGTGTTAGAACAGACGGAGATCCCCGCGACGGTTACATTTTCGGTCAGATGACAGTGCAGCCTGAGAATGTGACGATCACAGGTCCGGAATCCATTCTGGAACAGATTGACAGGGCAGTTGCAAATGTGGACACAACAGATATCTACGAGGATACAAGAGCATCTGCGGAATTGGTACTGTATGATTCGGACGGAAATGTAATCAGCCAGAATCAGTTGGAAAACAATCTGGGAGAAGACGGGATTACGGTATCTATTGAAATGTTAGAATTAAAAAGTGTTCCGGTGACAGTTAATGTATCGGGAACGCCCGCCGAAGGATACAATTTTACGGGATGCACGAGTGAACCTGAGACAGTTCAGATCTGCGGAAAGAGCGATGTTATAGATGCGATTGACGAGATAACTCTACCATCATCGGTGCTTGACATTAACGGAGCAGACAGTCCGATCGAAAGGACTGTAAACATTACTCCATATCTTCCGGAAGGTGTGAGCCTTGCGGATGAAAATTCGGGGAATGTTAAGATTACGGCGATGATTGAGCAGGATGGAACGCGTACGATCAACTTCCTGGTAAGTTCCATTGTGATTAACAATCTTTCAGAGAACCTGAAAGTGAGCTATGAGCCGGATGCAGAGATAACAATGACATTCAGCGGGGAGCAGGATAGACTGAATGTGCTTGATATCAGCAATGCAGTTTCGGTGGATCTGGATGGATACACGCAACCGGGAACATATGATATTCCGGTAAATGTTACCCTTCCGGAAGGAATTACCATGACTTCGGAAGTGACAGTCCGTATTACGCTGGAAGAGGATACAGAGAATGATGCAGAGAATCAGACTGATACAGATACCAATAGTTCGTCTGATCAGGAGGATACGGAAAATTCTTCCGGACAGGAAGAGCAGCAGACAGAATAGATGAATTACAAGAGGTGAACACAGTATGGTAAACGGCAAAGTAAAGATTAAGAATCCGACCGGCCTGCATCTGAGACCGGCAGGCCTTTTCTGCAAAACCGCCATGCAGTTTCAGAGCAAGATAACGGTTCTTAAAAAAACAAAGCATGAGGATGTGACTGCAAATGCAAAGAGTGTCCTGAGCGTCCTCGGGGCCTGCATTAAAAGCGGAGACGAGATCGAAATCGTCTGCGAGGGCCCGGATGAGGAAAACGCGTTAAAAGAAATGATCCAGCTGGTAGATGATGGGTTGGGAGAATAGAATATTTTAAAAATCAGGAGGATAAAATCATGAGCAGAGCAGCACTTGTCATTATGGCCGCAGGAATTGGAAGCCGTTTTGGAGGCGGAATAAAACAATTGGCCCCGGTAGGGCCGAACGGTGAGATCATTATGGATTATTCAATTTATGATGCACTGGAAGCAGGGTTTGATAAAGTTGTATTTGTCATTCGAAAAGATCTGGAAAAAGATTTTAAAGAAGTGATCGGCAACAGGATTGAGAAGCAGACCGAGGTGGCTTATGTATATCAGGAAGTTGATGACATACCGGCTGACTATAAGGATAAGTTCGCGGGAAGGACGAAACCGTGGGGAACAGGGCAGGCAATCTTATGCTGTAAAGATGTGATCGACAGTCCGTTCCTTGTGATCAATGCTGACGATTATTATGGGAAAAGCGCATTCAAAGAGGCTTATTCTTATTTGACAAGCGTACATGATACTGGTAAAATACAGATTTGTATGGTCAGCTTTATATTGAAAAACACGCTCAGTGATAATGGCGGAGTGACAAGAGGACTGTGTCAGGTGGATTCTGACGGTATGCTCACAGGCATCAAAGAGACTCATAACATAGAAAAAGAAGGAATGGGAGCTGTGATCAGAAGCGACAGCGGTACGCAAGAGCTCGATGCAGATTCTCCTGTCTCTATGAATATGTGGGGGCTCACTCCTGAGTTTATTGATATTTTAAAAACCGGGTTTGACGAATTCCTTAAGGAAATTGCAGAAGATGATCTGAAAGCAGAATATTTGTTGCCTACGATCATAGGAGAACTTCTGGAAGAAGGACGATTGGATGTAAAAGTACTGAAATCTCATGACCAGTGGTTTGGCGTGACATATAAAGAGGACCGCGAAACGGTGACGAATGCAGTCAGAAAACTGATTGAGGACGGCATATATCCTTCTGTGCTGTATTCCACGCAAGGCGAAAGATAAACAGGAAAAAGGAATTTTGAAATGGCGAAAAAGCAAAGACCGGCAGAAACGACCAGACAAAGGAAGAAAAATAAGGGAAGGTATTCTGAACGCTCCAGGACCAACCGTTTGGGTTCTTTCTGTCTGATACTACAGGCTCTTATCAGTATTATTTTTATGATAGTAGTCATGTTGCTTGATATGCTGCCAATGAACTATCTGGCCCTTGTGGCGATGGTGCTTGTATTTCTATGGTGTATCGCTTTCACTACTCAGGCGGTGAGAAAGAGAAGTGGAGGAGCAGGAAAATTATACAGTCTGGTTATGATATGTGTTCTGACAATAGGAACATATAATATTGCAGAAGCGAATAATATGCTTTCTCTGATAACCGGTGGTAATGTCCGGGTCGATAAGATGGCTGTGGCGGTTCTTGATGAAGATTCGGCGCAGACGATCGAAGATGCGATTGACTATAACTTTGGTATTCAGTTGCAGCAGGGAGGAGATAATATCCAGACAGCTGTAACTAATCTCCAAGAGGAACTGGACACGACATTAGAGGTTACAGAATGTGATTCTGTTCAGGATCAGGCAAGAGCTCTGACAAACGGTGAAGTACAGGCTATCATCTATAATGAGGCGTATACAGAACTTATGGATGATGCAGTGGAAGGCTTTAGTGATAATACGCGGATTATTTACGAGATGTCTATACAGACTGAGCTTGACCTGGGGGTAGGAACAGAGGACAGCCTGACAAAAGAACCGTTTACCGTATATATCAGCGGTATTGATACTTATGGTGAAGTTACTGAGACAAGCCGCAGCGATGTGAATA
>DWXI01000095.1 GCA_019119265.1 Candidatus Mediterraneibacter intestinigallinarum
CATATTTATATTGTAGTAGAAAGGAGCCGGTAAATGTCTTTACGAACAATAATCAATAACATTTTAGAGATCAATCCCCAGTATGAGAAATCCAGCGTTGACTCTGCTTATGATTTTCTGTTCAAAAACAATAATATTCAGAAATATGATACATCAAATTCTGCCTGGAATCTCTATGATCCAATTATCGTCACCACATGGAAGACTCTGAAATCCGGACTTCTCTCCTGGCGTGTGGACTATTCGCGAGACAAAAATTTTCGTCAGGCTCAGGCCCGTTTTGCCAACGGTCAGCTAAACAATGTCCATTCTCACAACTATGTAGAATTAACCTTTGTACTAAAGGGGCGAATCATTCAGATAATAGAAGGAAAAGAAGTTGTTTTTCACGCCAATGATGTTTACTTTATTGATTCTCACAGCCATTATTGCGAGCGACTGATGACAGAAGACTCAGAAGTTCTTTTTCTCGGTGTTTCCAACAATTTCTTCCATGAGATTATGTTCTCTTCAGAACACACTTCGCAAAAGACGCAGTTTTTGAGTGCTATTATGTTTGAGAAGAATAAAAAATATGATTATGTTTCACTACATCCAAAAGGAAATCCCGCGGAAATAAACAAACTTCTTGAAAATATTCTTCTGGAGGCAACTCAGAGACGGGTCGGAAGCGACTATCTGCTTCGCGGTTTTACAGCCCGTCTTTTTATCCTGTTGACCGAATTATATGACTTTTCAATCAATGCTTCCGAAAAAAGAAAACTGCGCAATATTATCTTTAAAGATGTACAAAATTATCTGTTCAAAAATTACATGAACATACATATCGATGATCTGACAAATGAGTTTCATTACAATAAAGACTATTTCAACCGGCTGATAAAAGAAAATACAGGGAAGACATATTCTGAATATGTGCAGGAAATCCGATTAGCGGAAGCAGTGAACAATCTGAGACAGACCTCGCTCCCGATCGAGGACATAGCCCATATGGTAGGTTATAACAATATTGGATATTTTTATAAAATCTTTAAAGAAAATTACGGTATGACTCCTGCTGATTTTCGTGATAAAAACAAATAAATATCCATATTTTTCAACTTTAATTAATAAGTAAGATAATATCGCGGGTACATTGACTGAAAATTCCCAATGTACCCGTGATATTTTTCTGATATACCAGAAGAAACTCCCCATGATAGTAAGTCTTGCCGTTTAAACTCTTCTTATGGCTCCCTTATTGACATCCCGCCCTTTTTATGCTAATTTTCTATATTATAAGAATTAGCACTCTTCGCATTTGAGTGCTAACAAGCATATAATTATACTATGTTACTCTGCAGCAAGGAGGTTATCCCATGTTTATTCAGCCAATCTATAATATACTGCTCTTACCTGACGTCACCTATTTTTTTAAGAAAGACTTTTTTGCAGACAGATCTGAAGATCTGAAAGATGACGCCGACGTTTTATTCATCCTATTAAAAAGCGATGCCGAAAACGGTGATTTCATGCCGGATAATTTCTATCCGATCGGATTATCCGCCAAAATAGAAAGCGTAAACGACGAGGGAGTCGTTCAGATCCGGACTGTCGACAGAGTAGGTATTATCAATCCGGTTCTTGAAGACGGGGAAATCCGTGCTGCTTTCGCTGTCCGTCCTTCTGTCGAAGATATGTCGGAGACAGAACAGGAGGCAGTCTTTACAGATCTGCGCACCACGCTTCTTAAGTTCGTTCAGGGATATCAATGGGGCCTGTGGGCGAGAGGATTTATCCTTCAGCGCAAAAATGTTTATGACCTTGCTTCCGCCCTGTCTGAATACCTGAATCTGACTGCTAATGATAAATATGAAATTCTCGCCACGGATTCTGTCAGAGCACGATATGATCTGATCATCCATGCCATAAGAGAATTTATGGAAATCGCACATGTCTCTTCCGAAGCACAGGAGGCCCAGAAAGACGACCAGGAACAGCTCTACCGCGAGGCAGCGCTGAAAAAACAGATTGATTATCTGCAAAAAGAACTGGATGAAATGCATCCGGAAAACATATCCGACGTCAGAAAGTTTGAGAAAAAGATTGAGGAATCCGGAATGAACAAAGAGGCCCGCCGCGAAGCAGACAAGGTTCTGAACCGTATGCGTCAGGAGGGAAAAGAGAGCCACGAATACGGGCTTCTCTATGACTATCTGGACTTTGTCACCAGTCTGTCGTGGAAGGCGCCGGAATTTACTCCGATCGATCTTGACCGGGCTGAAAAAATACTGGATGAAGATCATTACGGGCTGAAAAAGGTCAAAGACCGTATCATCCAGCAGCTGGCAGTCATGGCGCTGAACCGCAAGCAGTACGGTTCCATTCTCCTGTTTGTGGGAGCTCCCGGCACTGGCAAGACCAGCATCGGTCAGAGCATTGCAAAGGCTCTTGGCCGGGAATACGTGCGCATCAGCCTGGGCGGCATCCGGGATGAAGCCGAGATCCGCGGTCACCGCAGAACCTATGTTGGGGCCATGCCTGGCAGGATCATGGAGGCTATGAAGCGAAGCGGCGTCTCCAACCCGGTCATGGTGCTGGATGAAGTAGATAAGCTGGCGAAAGATTACGGCGGCGATCCGGCTAGCGCTCTTCTGGAAGTGCTTGACCCGGAGCAGAACAATACGTTTACGGACCATTATATGAACGTTCCCTACGATCTGTCAAATGTCCTCTTCGTATGTACCGCCAACACGACAGATACTATACCGGAACCGCTGTTGAATCGAATGGAAGTCATCTCATTTCCCGGCTATACAGCCGTTGAGAAATATCACATTGCCCGGAAGCATCTGATCCCAAAATCAATGGAGACCATGGGAATCAAAAAAAATATGCTCAAGATCACGGACGGAGCGCTCCGTCAGATCATTGATGAATATACGATGGAGTCCGGCGTCCGGGATCTGAAGAAATGTGTGGAAACCATCTGCAGATCCGCTGCTGTCGAACTGGTAAAAAATAATGCTGTCGAAGGAGATACGGAAGCTTCTGAAAGAAGCGGCATCTCCGTCACAAAGAGCAATCTGGCCGATTATCTGGGAAGAAGGCAGATTCATTCAGAGCGGAAATTAAGTACAAAAGCGCCCGGCGTCGTGACCGGTCTCGCATGGACGCGTGCAGGCGGAGCAATCCTCTTCATAGAGACAAAACTGACAGAAGGGAAGGGCAAACTGACGATCACCGGTCAGCTCGGCGATGTGATGAAAGAATCCGTTCAGATCGCCCTGAGCCTTGTGAAAGCACTTTATCCGAAAGAATGTAGGGTATTCGAGGATCACGACCTGCATATACATGTGCCTGCAGGAGCCGTGCCGAAAGACGGGCCCTCCGCCGGCATCACACTTACTACGGCGCTCGTCTCTCTTGTCACTGACAGAGCCGTGGATACCGATATCGCCATGACTGGCGAAGTCTCCCTGCGGGGCGGCGTCATGCCGATAGGCGGACTGCCGGAGAAACTGATGGCCGCCCAGAGATCCGGGATCAAAAAAGTCTTCATTCCTGAAGATAACGTGGAAGATCTGGAAGACGTGGCTGAAGAAGTGAAGGAGAAACTGGAGATCATTCCGGTAAAGAAAGTTACGGACGTACTGAAAAAAGTATTATAAAATGGATAAAAAACGGATATGGGGACGTAGTAAAACTCGATTTTACTACGTCCCCATATCCGTTTTTTATCCATTTAGAACTGCTCCGCCCAATTTCTGAGCGCATCCTGCGACGGATTTCCATTCAGCAGCTTTCCTTCTTTTATCACAGCTCCCGGACAACTTCCCTCCAGATCTTTCGCCGTCTTTCCAAGTCCGCTGCCTCCAGATGTTGCAAACAGAACGATCGTCTTTCCTGAGAAATCATAGCTCTCAAGGAACGTATTGATAATCGTAGGCGCCGTATACCACCAGATCGGAAATTAAAATGTAGCCCGTCCTCTCCAGCCCTTGAAAACACTGGGCTTAACGGCTTACACAAGTGTGTTTTCTGTTCTTTTTTAGTAGCATATTGCTCCGACCTTTCCCATTTATTGTACTCTGCTTCACCCGTTTATACAAATACCTATGTTTAATGCTTTTCCATACGTTTTGTGAATGATAAGAGACAGCGGTTGGTTGATCCGCTGTCTCTATGTATTTTCCTATATTTTATTTTTTACAGGTTTCGAAATT
>DWXI01000096.1 GCA_019119265.1 Candidatus Mediterraneibacter intestinigallinarum
ATAACTTCCTTCTTCGGCAGAACGTCAAAGGTTCCGTCCTCTTCCATAGCCTCGATCTCTTTCAGTCTCTCGATTCTGCTGCGGATCGTCTTGAAGTTTGTCAGCATACCGCCCAGCCATCTCTCGTTTACATAGAACATACCGCAACGCTCAGCCTCAGTTCTGATTGCATCCTGAGCCTGTTTCTTTGTTCCTACGAAAAGAATCGTGCCGCCCTCTGCTGCGATGTCAGAAACGGCTTTATATGCATCGTCAACCATTCCTACAGATTTCTGCAGGTCAATGATGTAAATACCATTTCTCTCTGTATAGATGTACGGAGCCATTTTCGGGTTCCATCTTCTTGTCTGGTGTCCGAAGTGTACACCTGCTTCTAAAAGCTGTTTCATTGAAATAACACTCATGTTTCTTTCCTCCATTTGGTTTTTAATCTTCCGTATGTTTTGTTCCCTGAAACCGTCCGGTGTTTCCGGCTTCGGCACCGTCAGAGAAATCCGCATACGTGTTTTTTTGCAACATTCGTAGTATATCATAGATAATCGGGCATTGCAAGAAGTTTTTCCCTTGAATTTTTCCCGCTGAATGCGGCCTTATGGCGGCTTCGCGAATGTCGCTCTGACAGTCCGCTTTGTCAGAGCTCCTGATATACCACTTTTCCATTCTTCTGCTCCGACTTCATAAGGGAGGCTCTCTTTACTGTCATGACCGCTTTGCCCAGACGCACCTGATACGGTTTCTTCGCAGATGCTTTCCGGATTAGCGTGATATGGGGAACGAAGCTGCTCCTGTCATATGGGATACCTTCTTCATCCAACGCAGATCTCAGCTCCTTTACATAAGCTTTCAGTTTCTGGTTTCCCTTCACTCCTGCCCAGAGGATATTGCCGAAGTTTCCTTTTTCCGACAGGCTGAGCCTGAATTCCGGCATGGGCACCTTTTTGATCACTTTCTTTACTTTTTCCGGGTCATCGTATTCGCCGATAAAGGCAAGCGTCATATGCAGATTTTGCGCCGGAACATAGTTTCCCTCTACCCCCTGCTTCTTCAGGTCATGCATACAAGTAATCAGCGCTTTCTTCATTTCGTCCGATAACCGGATCGCAATAAACAGTCTCATATTTCTCTCTCCTCAGTCATCCGGAGCTGTCCTCTGTCAAGCTCCGGTATACATATTTATAATATCCACAACGCTTCCAAGATACGTACTTCCGAATAAATTCAGATGATTCAGGAGCTGATACAGATCATACAGCTTTCTCCGCTGTGCATATCCCGTCTTGTCGATCGAATTCACCTCGTTATATGCCGCGTAAAATCTCTCCGGCAGACTTCCGAACATCTGCGTCATAGCAAGATCCGCTTCAAAATCCCCTACATAGGCTGCCGGGTCTATGATCCAGACCTTTCCGCCTTTTCCGCACATCATATTACCACTCCACAAGTCTCCGTGAAGCAGAGATGGGAATTCAGGCTCCCGTAAATATAAATCAAGATGCTCCAACAACCAGTCTGCTTTTTTTCTTACAGCAGGATCAAAGTATTTCTCTGCCATGGTGATCTGCGGCAGGAGCCGGCATTCACGGTAGAAATCCACCCATGACTTTTCCGGATAATTCTTCTGAGGTGAAGTTCCGATATAATTATCCTCATAAAAACCGAATCTTGCTCCTCTTTTCCCTAAATCCACATAAGACAGACACTCTGACCTGTGAAGTCCGGCGAGCTGATGTCCGAAATTCTCCCAGTAGGAAGGCGTCCGGGAAGAACTTTCTATATATTCAAGCGCAAGGAATGAAATCCCCCTCTGCTCATCGGTTCCTGCCCCCAGAACTTCCGGCACTCCGATTTTCTTCAGGGAGCGAAGGGCACGCAGTCCTCCGGATTCTGTCAGGAAGAAGTTCAGGTTATTGACGGAATTCGTCTTCACAAAGAGAGAATCTTCGTTGGAAAGGCTCAGCCTGTATGCATTATTGATATCCCCTCCCGGAACGCTGTCCATTCTTATAATAGAAATATCCTGTCCGAAAACATCATTTATCAACTCTTCAAGTGAATAAAATAACTTCTGTGATCTGTTTTGTTCCATGATTCTCCGTTCCTTCTTTTATATATGTGTACAGCCTTGTCCCGCATCTTTCTACTCTCTGGTATTCTGTTTCCCGCCGGACTCCCGCATCATCTCTTCTGCCATCTCCACGCTCTCGCCATTTTCCTCCGGTCTCCCGATCACAATAAGAACCGCGCCGGCCATTTCCGCCGCCTCGGCCTTTGCCTCAAACCCGCCGGCTTTCCCGGTTTCTTTCGTGACAAAGTAGGCTGCCTTTGTCTGACGAAGCAGGGCAAGATTCAGATCCGCTGCAAACGGCCCCTGCATGGCAAATAAATGGTTCCCTTCAAATCCGAGCCGCACGCTCTCTTTTACGGCCGGTTCTGTAGACAGCACTCTGGCAAAGCAACGCTCCCTGTAGTTCTCGATTTCTGTGTATAAATGCAGTTCTTTACTGCCTGTCGCGATCAGGATATTTCCTGTCGTTCTTTTCAGATACTCCACTGCATGCTGTACAGAATCCATATATAAGATCTGACCAGGTATATACCAGTCTTCATACTGTCTAATGCAGCGCACATAGCGGACTTCTTTTGAGTGTGTACGGGCTTTTTCACAGGCTGATCTGATATTCTCCGTCACCTCTCTGGCAAAAGGATGGGTGGCGTCTATGACCAGATGAATATCATTTTCTTCTATAAAATGCTCCATCTCTTTTTCATCCATACGCCCTGTAAGGATCGTGATATTATCGAGATGCTCGATCAGACTTCTTCCATAATCAGTTGCCACACTCACAAAACATCTTATGGAATGTGCGGATGCATGTTCCGCCAGTATCCGCCCCTCGGTCGTGCCCCCAAAGATCAGGATTGCGGGATTCTTTCTCTCTGTCTTCATATTCTGTCTCCATATATCTATCTGTATGATGTTGGAACCCCAACTATGATGCCTACGGATCGTTCCGTACTTTGGACCCTGGCATCTTCTGTATTCTATCATGATGGAGGGATTTTGTAAAATTAGCCGATAATCAAATTGTTTTTTTAGATTTTTCTTAAAAATTTTACAAAATATTTATTTTTTTGTTTTTTCACTTGATTTTTGCGTTTGACTCTGATAGACTATGCCCCATAAAGACAAAGACGTCTGATGTTGAGGCGAATGGAACGCCCTCACCGATCAGGCGTCTTTTCTTTTTTAAAAAGCAGTTTAACTCTTTTTTGTGACAAAGTACCCGGGGAATCATGAAAATCTGTTAGCTCTACAGGAAACGGGAGGTATTTCTATGGACACAGGAAACACAGGATTTATAATGATCTGCGCGGCGCTCGTATTTATCATGACGCCGGGACTTGCTTTCTTTTACGGAGGACTTGTCAGAAGAAAAAATGTAGTTAACACAATGATGGCCTGCGTGGCTATCATGGGATTGTCTGTATTTATGTGGACACTTTTCGGATATTCGCTTTCATTCGGCAGTGACCACGGCGGAGTGATCGGAAGCTTTGAATGGCTGGGATTAAACGGTGTAGGCTGGGATGCCGGTCCTTACTCCGACAGCATACCGCATCTTGTGTATGCCGCATTCCAGATGATGTTTGCTATGATCACACCGGCGCTTATTACCGGCGCTGTTGTCGGACGAATGAAATTCAAAGCACTTTTTGCTTTTATCGCCCTCTGGTCCGTCATCGTATATTATCCGATGGCACATATGGTATGGGGTCAGGGCGGATTCCTTGCTTCCATCGGTTCTGTTGATTTTGCCGGCGGAAACGTCGTACATATCAGCTCCGGTGTGAGCGCACTTGTACTTGCCATTTATCTTGGCAGAAGACGCGGCTATGAGAAGACTTCTTACCGCATTCACAATATTCCTTTCGTTGTTCTCGGAGCCGCTCTTCTGTGGTTTGGCTGGTACGGGTTCAACGCCGGAAGCGCACTTGCAGCAGACGGACTTGCAGCACATGCCTTTATGACAACATCTGTTTCCGCTGCTACAGCACTTCTCTCATGGATGCTGATCGATACGGTCAAAGACGGTAAACCGACACTGGTAGGTGCCTCTACAGGTCTGGTAGTCGGGCTGGTCGCGATCACACCCGGCGCAGGTTTCGTTCCAATCTGGGCATCTTTCATCATCGGTGCACTGGTAAGTCCGATCTGCTACTTTATGATGAATATCATCAAACATAAACTGAAAATCGATGACGCCCTTGATGCGTTCGGATGCCACGGCATCGGCGGTATCTGGGGAGGTATTGCAACCGGACTGTTCGGACAGAGTTCTATCAACTCCGTTGCTCAGTGGAACGGTCTTGTATTCGGTGAAACAAGGCTCTTCACTGCTCAGATCATCAGTATCCTTGTGACGATTGCAATCGCAGTTGTCGGTTCACTGATCTGCATCGGCATTATCCGTATCTTTACGAAGCTTCGCGTTGACGAAAAAGATGAAATCCGCGGTCTTGACATTACACAGCACGGCGAGCAGGCCTATCCGTCCTTCAACGGTTTTGACTAAACCATATCGTGCTATATATATAATAATGAAAGGATAGGAGGAGCATATTATGTTAATCAAAGTAGAAGCAATCGTAAGAGAAGAAGTGTTCGAGGATGTCAAAGACGCCCTCAACCAGATAGAAGTCAACGGTATCACGGTATCCCAGGTAATGGGATGCGGTGTCCAGAGAGGATATAAAGAAGTCGTCCGGGGTTCTGAAGTCGATATTGTACTTCAGCCGAAAGTCAAATTTGAGATCGTCGTATCTTCTGAGGAATGGGAGAAAAAAGTTATTGAAGCCATTCAGGAGGCCGCTTTTACCGGCGATGTAGGAGACGGTAAGATTTTCAGTTATGAAATCAGAAGCGCTATGAAGATCCGGACCAAAGAAACCGGATACGATGCACTGCAATCGCAGCTCGACTAGATACCACAGCTGTGGAAAATAAATATTGCTAATACCTATACATTCTTGACAACCTTCATAAAAACGGCCGGCGGATATAATCATCCGCCGGCTGAAATTCACCCTATATTCGCTGCCATTTCATACCATTCTTCTGTTTCCTTTTCTTCCCGGCTGTTTATATAAACAGTCATTCCGTCCTCCAGCCGGATTTCTAATATCGGTGAATACCCCTTATACAGAAACATCATGCATTTCCCTGTTTCTTTCCCGCGGAAATGCCCAATATCGACTTTATCCGTGCTCCCGCCGTTTGTCCTTGTGTAATCGTCATCCGGAAGCGCGCCGATCAGCTCCGCTGACAAAATCTCATCTTCTCTGAACTCACACCCATATCCCGCCGCTTCTACTGAGCAGACGCCGTCCGATTCAGTGAAAACAACTTCTGCGTTATCAAAGGAAGCGATAAAGCTGAATGTCCATATAAGAATGGCAGGCACAAAAATAATTGTCGCCGCATATAAGATCACGCCGGCTTTTTTCACTCCCGGTCGTCCCCAGTTAAATGAGTAATTCATGCTGTTGAACCGGTCCTGAACAAGGATATGCCTGTCATCCGGATTATTGTACCACCCGTTTTTCCAGTACTCGTCATCATCCGTATAATAGGCTTCCTGATCTGACTCCAGAACTGCTTTTCGTTTCCTGACAGAGGACGCAATTGGTATCAGAAGCACCGCCGCTCCGACAGTGAGCAGGATGGAATAGACAACATAGATCCATACAGGCAAATCCGGTCCTGCAATATAATACCCTGCCGCCATAAATATCCACGCCGCTCCGTTTGTCCACGACGCGTATACAAGCCCCGACGTCCATGCGCGCTTTGTCAGGCGGTTCACAGACAGATTGATATCGGAGTTCTCGCTGTATACTCTGTTGGCCTGCGACATGATCCCGATATGGAGGGCCATAAACAAGACACATATGCCCACTCCGCTTCCATACATGATCCAGACCACCTCAAGCTCAGCAGGATCCATCCTGTATCTTTGATCCATTCCAAGAACAAAAAACACAGTCGCCGCAGTCAGAATAATCACAGGCAGATGCCACTTCCAGCCAACGGCAAGCCTGTCTGAAGCGGCAGACACAGATGTATCAATCCGGACCATCCTCCGGCTGCTTTCCTTCACCCACCCGCGCCTGATCTTCAATCTGTACATCTTCCGGTGCGGGATAATAATCAGATAATAAAGTCCTCCGATATATTCTGCAAGCCATATAGTCCATACGACAATAAATATAAAGAAATCCCACAGGCTCAGGAAACACACCAGAATACTGATCACCAGGTTAATTCTCTGAAACCTTTTCCAGTCTTTTTCTTGCCCGGTACAGATTGCCGACACCTCCGGATCGCCAATGCAGTCCGAAGGGATATGTACTCCGAGCAGCATTCCCTCCCGGTATTCGCTCTGCTTTCCGAAAGAAAACCAGCAGATGGGTACCATCATAAGGTCACACAGGAGAAAGATAAAAAATAAGATCAGATTCATAACGCTCCCCCGCTTTCCACCGGACAATAATTCTCCGGACTCATACTCTCGAACATCGATTCACAGATTCTCAAGAATTCGTCTTTCCCCATCCCCTTAAGGCATGCTTCCGCTGACAGGAGTTCCAGTTCAGCTGCCAGCTTTTCCCTGAATATCCCGGCCTCCTGCCGCACCGGACATATCGTAGCACCTTTTCTTCTGTCAATTTCAATAAAACCTTCTGCTTTCAGAATCTGATACGTCTTATTCACTGTCATACTGTTAATTCCTGCATCCTGGGCCATCTGCCTGACAGACGGCAGGGTCTCTCCGGCTTTCAGCTCCCCTTTCCCAATTCCTGTAACGATCTGGTTGCGCAGCTGCACATAGATTGGAACATTGCTGCTCATATCAAGAGATATAATCATACGGCTCACCTCTTTCTCTGAACACACATCATGCTGGTTTCAAAACTCTTTATACATAAAAAGTATTATCTGTATTATTTATTATAATACAGATAATACTTTTGTCAACACATTGTAGTCAGAATATAATCTCCACCGGGCACCTCACAAGCGCCGCTGTCATTCCTTCCCGTATACATTTGCCCTGTATCATGTTCCCGTCACCGCAGCTCAGCCGCGCCGCCCGTTCGCATACGTTGTCTACTCCGGTCACTTTCTTCACAAAGTCCGAACCAGTCGAAACATCCTGTACCTGCCCGAGTTCCCCGGCAGTGTATGTCACAAAAGGAATATGATACTTTTCACAAAGCTGAAGGATAGCAGACTCATCTTTCTTCAAATCTATGCTTGCCACACTCTTTACCTGACTGATATCAAGTCCGTTTGCTCTGAGAATGTCCAGAAATCCTTCTTCCAGAACAGAATCATCTATTTGTTTTCTGCATCCGATCCCCGCGGCAATATTTCCGAGCAGAAGGATCAGCGTACGCTTTTCACTCTCCATTTTACAGATTTCCTGGTGCGTTCCAGTCTGTATGCTCTGATTATTTGTCTCAGATGCGGCTCTCACAATAATACGATAATCATAGCTCTCCGTCTCTCTTTCTGACTCGCAGAGGATAATCTCTTTCGGCAGCCGGCCTCCGACTCTGACAGTCCGCGCTTCATTATCCAAATCTTCCGATTCTGTCCTTTCTATATAGAATGCAATCTTTTCTCCGTTCAGAACTGCCGCCGATATATTTTTTGCAGCCTCCCGGTCTGTAATCACCAGACCGTTCTTTTTGGCAAATACATCTACCGCAAACTTTCCCTGCACATCCGTAGCAGTCGTGTGGACCGACACGGCCCCGAGCAGCTCTGCGATCTTATCTGCCAGAGAAACCGCGCCTCCGACATGACCGGAGAGCAGCGGGATCACATACTGCCCCTTTTCGTCGATCACCAGTACGGGAGAATCCGTGTATTTATCTTTCACCCACGGGGCAATATAGCGCACGGCAATTCCCGCCGCTCCGATAAAAATATACGCTGCCTTTCCCCAGCTGCCGCCGATCAGCGCCCTTTTGTCGGCCGGAAGAGGAGAAATCCCTCTCCCTGCATATTTTTCCGGCGCATATCCGCCGCATCTCCCGGGATCCTCTTCCGGTCCGAAAGCTCCTCGTATTATTTCACACAACCGCCTGTTTAATTCCGTTCCCGCAGCCGTAAAGCTGAGGATGATCACATCCATGCCTTTCAAAATGTTCATCACATCCGTCCTCTATCCTGAATCTTCCGCTATGCTGTACCGTCTTGATACTCCCCGGCTTACAGCCGCAGTCCTTTGATGTCTTTGATTCTGGACAATATCGTATTACAGGTACACACGGCCACACCCGTCAGACTGTCCATTGTATTACAGATCAACTCTTCCATCTCCTCATTGGAGGATGCCACTGCATGGACATGAAGTCTGCTTTTTCCTGTCACACGGTAAATCTGTGTGATCGTATCGTTCTTTTTCAAAATCTCCGCCACTTCCGCCAGCATATCCGGCTTTGTCTCAATCTCAAAATAGCAGGAAACCGCGCCGCTGATCTTCTGCGGATTAATGATCGTCGTATATTCTTCAATGATGCCTTTCTGCTCGAGCGCCTGCACACGCATTTTCACAGCTACCCGTGAAATCCCGACCTGCTGCCCGATCTCCGAGTATGACATTCTCGCGTTCCGGATCAGCAGGCTGACGATCTTCTGATCCAGCTCGTCCAGTCCGTCCATAAACATACGCAGCACCTCCTTTGCAGTTCATATTATAAATATACAAAAAATAATAGTCAACGTTGACATTCTATCTTCCGGGAATTATTATATATTACGAATGTTAATTATAAACTTACGAAAAGAAAGATGTGGATTGAAATGGAAAATGAACTGACACATGGTCCTGTCATGAAAACGATGCTGAAGTTCGCCATCCCGATGATACTCGGAGATCTGCTGCAGCAGTGTTACAATATTGCAGATACGCTGATCGTGGGACGTTTTCTCGGAGCAGACGCCCTCGCCGCGGTCGGTTCGGCGTTTTCTCTGATGACATTTTTAACCTCGATACTTCTCGGACTTGCCATGGGGAGCGGAACTGTATTCTCCATCCGGTTCGGCCAGAAAGACGAGACAGCGCTGAAGGAGGGGGTGCTGGCGTCTTTCGTTCTCCTCGGAGTCGTGACAGTCATCCTGAATATTCTCGTCTTCGCCGGTGTCGACTGGATCATCTGGTTTCTGCGCACACCGGATGAACTGACCGTGTTAATGAAAGATTACCTGATCGTGATATTTGCGGGACTGGCCGGAATCTTCCTGTATAACTTCTTTGCTTCTCTTCTGCGCTCCCTGGGGAATTCCGTCGTTCCTCTTGCCTTTCTGGCAATATCCGCAGGATTGAACATCATACTTGATCTGTTGTTCGTCGCTGTACTGAACCGCGGCGTGGCAGGCGCTGCAGAGGCGACTGTCATCGCCCAGTATGTATCAGGAATCGGAATCGCGGTTTATACAAAGATCAGATTTCCTCATCTGCTCTGCCTGGACGGAAGAATACGCCTGCGCAGATCGCGCATAAAAGAGATTACCAATTTTTCCGCCCTCACATGTTTACAGCAGTCGATCATGAACCTCGGGATCCTTGCCGTACAGGGGCTTGTCAACAGCTTTGGCACGACGATCATGGCCTCATTTGCCGCAGCGGTAAAGATCGATGCTTTTGCCTATCTCCCGGTACAGGATTTCGGAAATGCATTTTCAATCTTCATCGCGCAGAATTACGGCGCAGGACAGACCGGGCGTATCAAAAGAGGAATCCGGGCGGCAGTTGCGACATCTGTCGGTTTCAGTCTGGTCATTTCACTGCTTGTCTGCATATTCGCCGGGCCTCTTATGTCACTGTTTATTGACTCAGGTGAAACCGCTGTTATATCCGAGGGCGTCCGCTATCTGCGCATCGAAGGCGCTTTCTACGCACTGATCGGTATCCTCTTCCTGCTCTACGGACTGTACCGTGCATTGGGAAAACCGGGGATGTCTGTGGTCCTGACAGTCATGTCTCTCGGAACCCGTGTAGCCCTTGCTTACGCACTGTCCGCTCTCCCTGTTTTCGGGGTGGCGGGAATCTGGTGGTCTGTTCCCGTCGGCTGGTTCCTTGCGGATGCTCTGGGAATCGGATATTATCTTATAAGACACAAAAAGCTGGTCCCGTAGGCCGGCTTTTTGCGTAAAAGTCAGGAATAATTGTATGCACTTTTTCTGAAAGTTCATCCTACCAGCAGCCAGTTGGCGCGAAACGGACGCATCAGGTTCCAGTACCTTGCTCCGGACAGCCCGAACTCTCTGATCAGTTCCCACTTCGCAGTAATACTCCGTACGTCCTCAAACCATACAATATGTTCCATCCCGTTCTTCCGGTATGTGAACCACGGGCTCTGCGATATCCGCGCATATTCAATGGAGGCTCCGTTTTCTGATGCTGTCTCCACAGCCTCTGCATTCCCGATCGATCTTGCCCTGGTAATTCCTCTCTCATAAGGCAGTGTCCAGTCATATCCGTAATTCGGGATACCCAGTATAAGCTGCCCCGGCTGTATCTGTGTAACAGCATACTCCACCACTTCACGTACTTTATCGAGCGGGGCTACTGCCATAGGCGGCCCGTAAGTATAGCCCCACTCATAAGTCATGAGAAATACGGCATCTGCATTCTGACCCAGCAGGGCATAGTCCACTCCCTCTACAAGGATCCCTCTCTGCCTGTTGGAACTCTTGGGCGCAACAGCTACCGTTACCCGGCAGCCGTACTCGTTCATCTTCTCACGTACCCGTCCGGCAAACAGGGCGTACTGTTCACGGTTTTCAGGGAGGATATACTCAAAGTCTATATCCACACCTTCGTATCCCTTTTCCTGTACTGTATCCACCATCTGCCCGATCAGCTTATCCTGGAGCTCCCGGTTCTCCACAAGGACTTTGATCAACTGATTGTTAAACGCCCCTTCTGAAGAAAAGGGCGTCAGAACCATCCACGGCGCTGCTCCCGCGCTGATCGTCCGGTCAAGCATCCACTGCTCATCCTGAGGCGGCGGAACAAGATCTCCTTCGAATGTGAAGCCGTAGGAGAATACAAGCATCTCGCTCAGCGCCGTCAGCGCCTCTTCCAGCACAGGAGGATCGACAAACGGATAGGCATATCCTCCTATGATCAGTCCGTCGCCAAGCCCTCCCGTCTCTCCTTCTCCCAAGAGGAGCAGTGCCTGACCGGGCACGAGTCTGTCACTGTATATCAACTGATTGTCAGATATGATCTTCGCAACAGGGATCTGTGTCTCATTTGAGATTTTTTCCAGTGTGTCACCATTTTTTACTACATAAATCATAAAATCACCCCCGCAAGGAAAGCATATGCTCACCTGCGGGGGATTATGACTTTTTCATGCGTACTGACTATTATACAGTTCTGCATAAGCGCCTCCTGCTCTCAGCAGTCCTTTATGATCCCCTTTCTCGATAATATCTCCGTTCTGCATAACGAGGATCAGATCCGCATCGACGATCGTAGAGAGCCGGTGCGCGATAACAAAGCTTGTCCTTCCTTTCATGAGTTCATTCATCGCTTTTCCTATCTCCATCTCTGTCCTGGTATCCACACTGGATGTGGCCTCGTCAAGGATCAGGACGGCCGGGTCGCAGAGCATCACCCGGGCGATCGTCAGAAGCTGTCGCTGTCCGGCTGATATATTCTCCGCATCGCTGTTCAGCCTTGTATCATACCCCTGAGGCAGTGTACGGATAAAGAAATCCGCCCTTGCCGCTTTCGCCGCCTCAATAATCTCACTGCGGGATGCCCCGGGCTTTCCGTATGCGATATTCTCCGCTATTGTACCGTCAAAAAGCCATGTATCCTGGAGCACCATGCCGAAATTCCTCCGCAGCTCACCGTAAGTCATATCCGCAGTATTTCTGCCGTCCAGCAGAATCCGTCCGCTGTTTATCTCATAGAATCTCATCAGAAGATTGATAAGCGTGGTCTTCCCTGCACCCGTAGCTCCGACAATAGCAATCTTCTGTCCGGGATGGGCGGTAAAACAGATATCTTTCATCAGCGGCTTATCCGCCGAATACCCGAAGCGTACATGACTAAACTCGACTCTTCCTTCCGCGGCATCACCTTTGGATCTAACCTTTGCGATCGGGATCTCTCCGTGAGCCTCTGCCGTTTGCCGGGGATCGGAACGTATTTCTTCTTCATCAAGCAGTTGAAAGATCCTCTCCACAGACGCAATGGATGACTGCAGGGAATTGATCATATAAGCCGCCTCTGTCAGGGGCTCCGACGCCTGGTACACATACTGGAAAAATGCCTGGAACACACCCACGCTCAGCACTCCGTCGATCAGGAGCTTCCCGGCAAATACAGCAATCGCCGCCTGCCCAAGCCGGTTCACCAGACGAATAAACGGATTGACCGCGTTCATCATAAAATCTGCTTTTCTCGATGTCTCCGCAAGTTCTTCCACCGCCTCTCTCATATCCCTGGCACTTCTGTCTTCCCTGTTAAACGCCCGGATAACGGTACGTCCGCTGTATGATTCTTCCACCTGTCCGGTCACCCTGCTGACCGCCTGCTGCCTTCTGGCCGCATAGCGGAACGTCCTGCCGGCAAAAAATCTGGTAGATACCATAGACAGCACGGTAAATACAAGAAAAACCAGCGTAAGTCCGATGTGAAAACGGAACATCATGATCACAGAACCTGCTACCATCCCCACCGCCGTAAATAATTTCAAAAGCCCTGTCTGCATAACTTCGGACATTTTATCCAGATCGTTTGTCGCACGGCTCAGCACCTCACCGGGCTTATGGCTGTCGAAAAACGACAACGGGAGCCGGTCAAGTTTACGGCTTATCTTTGTCCGCAGCTCAAGGCTCAGCTTCTCGGCAAAACTTGCCATAAGAAAGCTCTGGAATGTATAAAGGATACCTGTCACTGTGTAGATCAAAAGCAGGAGCATGATCTCCCGCCCCACAGGATCCCATGTTACCCGGAAGACGCTTTCGCCTGATACGGCCGCCCTTATCTCTTGAAAGAGCATATCTACGATCTTTGCACTGTACACAGGAGCCGCCACAGAAAGTATGGTATAAAAAACAACGGAAACCGACACTACAATAAGCCGGATACGCTGTCTGCCCATGGACTTCCAGAGACGTTTCACCGTCGAACCTGCATCAGACGGTACTTCGATCTCCATGTCGTCCGAATATGGCATTGTTTCGTTTTCTGCCATTTTATACGCCTCCCTTCATCTGTGATTTCGCAATTTCCCGGTAGATACTGCATTTCTCCATCAGTTCTTCATGCTTTCCGATTCCGGCGATCCTGCCCTCGTCCAGGACAATGATCTGATCCGCGTTCAGGATCGTATTGATCCTCTGTGCAATAATGAGCACGGCCGCATCAGATATTTCCTGTTTCAGTGCTTTTCTGAGCGCCGCATCTGTCTTAAAGTCCAGTGCGGAAAAGCTGTCGTCAAAAATATACAGATCTGCCTTTTTCATCAGCGCACGGGCAATAGAGAGCCTCTGTTTCTGTCCGCCGGAATAGTTTGTTCCGCCCTGGGCGACATGAGCGTCAAGCCCGTTGGCAAGCCCGCTGACAAAATCCGCCTGGGCGACAGAAAGTATGCGGCGCATCTCTTCTTCCTGCGCCTCTTCATTTCCATAACGCAGATTGTCTGCAATAGTTCCCGAAAACAGCCATGCTTTCTGCGGCACATAGGAAATCTGACTTCGCAGTTCATTCTGAGTCATATCCCGGACATCCATACCGTTGACCGCAACCTCACCGTCCGTCACATCATAAAAGCGCAGGATCAGCCTGGCAAGGGTCGACTTCCCGCATCCGGTCCCCCCGATCACTGCTGTAGTCTCCCCCCGCCTGCATATAAAGTCAAGATCAGACAACGCATATTCATCCGCATCCGGGAATCGGAATGAAACATGATCAAACTTCACCACGATATCTTCCGCATATGCAGACGGACTTATTTCACCTGCGCTCTTCATTCTGTCACATATCTCCGGCTCTGTCTCAAGGACTTCCTGAATACGACGGATGCAGACCCGCGCTCTCGGCAGGAGTATGATCACCATCTGGGCCATAATGATGTAAAACAGGATCAGGATCGAATATTCCGTAAGCGCCGTAATATCACCAATTTCCATATATCCCGCTCCGATCCGGTCGCCGCCCAGCCACAGAATGGCAACAATACAGATATTGATCACGAAAAATGCCGTGCTTTCCAGTCCGGCAAACAGAAGATTCGCACTGATAGAAGTCTCTGCGTAATCCTCAAAGGATTTCCTCATCCGCTTCTCTTCATCCTTTTCCTTGCGGAAGGCACGGATCACCCGCACACCTGTCAGGTTCTCCCTGAGCACAACATTCATCCTGTCAAGAAGCTGCTGGAGCCTCCCGAAAATCTGAGATGCCCTGCGTGTTACAATAAGTGCGAGAACAATGATCAGCACAGTCACGCCGATCAGCAGGAACCCCATCATCGTATCCACAGCAAACGCCATAGCAACACCCATCACACATACTGCCGGAACCGGGAGCACCATCTGTATACACCAGACGACGGACTGCTGGATGATATTGATGTCATTGAGGGTGCGTGTGATCATAGAGCCGGTTCCGAACCGGCTGAAGTCATGTTCCGAAAATGTAAGCGATTTCTCATAAACGGCATTGCGCATATCACGCCCCAGTTTTGCGGACAGATCAGCACACAGCCAGCTTCCGATCAGGGCACCTGCTCCGGCGAGGATCGTGACCGCCAGCATGGCAATTCCCTTTTCGATAATATATTCCATGTTGCCCGTCTTCACGCCGATATTGATCATATCCGCCGTAAGCCTGGGGACGAGCAGGCCGCCCGCCACATCCAGCAGCATGGCAAGGATCGTAAAAACACATAGTCTCCTGTATGGTTTTAAAAATCGTAATACTGTCTTCATCCTTTCTGCTCCCCGACCATTTTTTTCACTCCTCTGCGGAAATTTACCACATACTTCTCATACAGACGGATAAACATCTCCCTCTCATCCGGCTCCATGCCAAGTAAAGCGTCATTCTCCAGCTGTATGACCGGGCGTACCTTCTCTTCAACTAACTGTCTGCCCTTCTCTGTCAGAAAAATCTTCTTATCTCTGCCTGTTCCTTTTTCCAGATACAGGATTCCCTTTTTCTCAAGATTGCGCACAGATGAATTGATCGTCTGCTTGCTCGTAAACGCTTCCCGGCAGATATCTCTCTGGAGACATCCGTCGCCCAGCACACAGATTGCGTACAGGATAGAACATGCGCTGTCTGACAATCCCGCATACAGCGCGATATCATGATAGAGGTCATCCTGTTCCTTGTATAACCTGTTAAATTTCTGAATTTCTGTTTCCTGATGTAACTGCATCTTTCCATCTCCTTAGTCCGATTTCGTACCAAAAATTATAGTCCGAAATCGGACTATTGTCAAGTGCAAAAAGAACGCCATGATCTGTACATTTCATGACGCCCTTTTCATTTACAGCTTTTTCAGCGCTGGTATCCCATCCGCCGCAATGCTGTCAAAGTTCCACACATCCTCGCTCCAGCCAAGAGTCTCCGTATAGAACACTTTTTCTTTCACCTGCTCCTCTGTAACCGCAAATATCAGATCCGCATTTGTATCGTTCATACTGCTGTGGCTGTCCGACGTTTCCAGTTCATATGCGCTGCTCGACATGCCGAGCACATCCCAGCCGGAAATCCTGTTTGCATTTGCGCCGGTGCTCAGGCTGACTGCGCTCTCTACCGCCGCGCTTCCGCTCTGCGGTCCGCCGATGATGCCTCCGTTGCCAACCGGAGCCGGAGCTGTAATATTCACTTTTGTGACCACTCTTCGGATCGTTCCGCCACCCTGCCATCCGGTGATCCCGCCGGCACGGACGCCCATCGGATGCACGCTTGTTCCTTCGATCGAGCCGCTCACAACGCAGTCCTCCATAATCTTTCCGTCGAACTGCCCTGCTATGCCTCCCATAGTATTATTGGATCGTATGGAAATGTTCTCCACGGAAATCCTCCTGATCTCACTGTCGGCTATCGTTCCTGCAAGTCCGCCTGTCTGATTCGTATCATTGTTAATGGCCAGATCTTTCACACGGATATCCGTTACCACAGAATGTCTGATATCATTGGAAAGAGCTCCTTTCTGGGTATTCTGCGTAAGAGTCGTCCCTTCGATCGTCAGATTCGAGACAGACGCCCCGTCTGTTTTCTCAAAGAGTACCGCATCCAGCCCGGATATGGTATGGCCGTTTCCGTCCAGCTCACCGGAGAAAGTCCCCGGAACTGCGAAATCTACACCTGACAGGCTGCTAAAATCAAGATCTTCTTCAAGCACATACTGCTTTTTCAGTGATCCCGCGGAATCCCCGATGGCAAGAAATTCCTCCACCGTGGTAATCTTCCTGTCATTTACCGTCACACTCATATCGCCATATTCATAATACCCTTCCGTCTTCGTCTTCACGAGCGGGAGCGCCATATCCGTATCTTCCACGCGGATATTTCCAAGCGACACTTTCTTTGTCTTCACTGCGAAGAGCGCCTGCGCATCTCCCGCATAAAAAGGCGCGGAAATAGTCAGATCAGTCACCTGCGCATACTGCAGATCCCCGAACAGAGGATACTTCATCCCGGTCATGCTGTACCCGTTTCCGTCCAGCATCCCGATAAATCTTCCCGGAATATAGCTGTCGCCGGATGCTGTTACATCTGTGAAATCAATATCCTGTTCCAGCCTGTAATATCCATATGGATTCTGCGCGGCGTATTGGATCAGTTCTTCTGCAGATGTGACCGGTATCACCGCCGGGCTCTCATAAATACCGCCGTTGCTGAAGTCCCCCGTCACACGCTTGACCATGCCGTAGATCATCCGTTTTGTCTCGAAGCTCTGGTTCGTATTCCCGTTCACTGTATCCGCCTCAAATGCCGCTTTAAACTGCGCAATGACTGTATCTTTATCAAAATACGGAATCTGGTCCAGCTTCTGCTCCACTTCCCGGTAACGGTTCAGCTTATAGTCTCTCCATGTGATATCCGGGTTCCCGGTGATCTTGCGCAGTGCGTCCAGATCATTTTCACTGAGCGCGGACATAAATACCTGGTAGCCCTTTTCATAGCCTGCGAGCCCCAGCATCTCCTGCCCCAGCCGCTTGAAGGAATGGGTATCCGGCGAGCCGTTATCATTGTGAGACTGATACCAGTTCATCGTGTAAAACGACTCAAATCCATAGCTTCCGTCTGTAGCCGTGCCTATCTTTTCCGGATAAGACGCCGCATTGCGGACGGAAATCCTGTTATCCCACAAATCTTCCATGCTGTCGAGATCCATTGCGTCAATCTCTTCTGCTGTAAGTTTCTTGTAGGTAGTAGTCATAGAAGCATTGCCGCCCGCGGTATGTTCCGCCTGTACGGCCACCGCCGCCTGCTGCTGTGGAGTCAGTTCAAAAAATGCCTGAGCCGCCAGATAATCCAGTACATACCCGGTATCAAACATCTCTTTATAGTAGCTGTGGACCTTCTGTGACGAACTAATTCGCTCATAACTGAAATTGTTCGGCATTTCCGTCCCGATATCCATGTTCTTTGCGATATTGAATACCATGACGCCATCTCTTGTCTCCTGGGCTATGTTTCCGTCTGCATGGGCCTCTGCGCCGGTTCCGTTTCTTCTTCCGGCTCCCCCGTAGAAATATTTTCCATCCTGGTTATGGGCTGTTTCATGGCTGAATGTAAAAAATGTATAATTGTCTGTTCCAAGTGCAGGACTCCACATCCAGATTACGATCGTTCCGTCTGCGACCGCCGCGCTTCCATTCAGGGCACTCAGCATATCCACAGATTCATATACCCATTTCATGACCGGATCCCGTGTTTTTCCCTTTTCCTGTGCTCCTGCCGCAGCCGCCTCACTCTCCGGAAAAGCAAGCCTCGTATCGAACTGGAGATTAACAAAGCTGTTGAGCCGCTCCACGGAATTACTCATCCACTGCGAAGATACTCCGTAAAAGATCCCCATCTTCCCGGCATATTCTTCCGCAATAGCCCGGATCCGTTCACGTTCCTGCCCGTCTTTCTTAAGATACGTCTCATAGCGATTCATGCTTCCGATCACAATCTGTGACGGCACGGAAATCAGGTACATATCCTCCTGCGGTGCGGTCAGGATCGGAAGAACAATGTTTTTCCTGCTATCAGGCAGTCCCCTCAGATTATCCCAGATACGATAACGGATCCGGCCTTCATCGCCCGCTGCTTCCTGTTCCACTAAAATACCGCCGAAGGTATCTGCAAACCATGTGTTTCCATCTTCATATCCGCCTATGCTTTTCGCAAATCCGCCAAGGAAATCCATAAAGTCTTTCCCTGTAATATTCTTGAGCACATTGTTATAAAATGTCACTGTCTGTTTCGTGGCCCTCCAGTCTGCCGACGCACTCAGAAGACTTTCTGTCAGTACGTACGCATCGATATCTTCCGGCAATACTTCTTTTCCAAAAAACATCAAGTCACTTAAAATCACTCCCCCGTAGTCAATATGATACCATTTGTCGTAGTAATTGTAGGAATACAGATAACGCTTCAACGTCTCCTCGTTCCGTATACGCTCTTCTGCAAGAGCCTTCACTGCGGGATGCGCGCAGTAAGTCGGATACCACTCCTGAGAAGCGAACAGATCAGTCAGAATGCGTTCTGCTTTTCCCTGCACGCTCCCGCTGTAATAGTCCGCATACAGCCGGCTCTCCTCCTCCGGCGTGATTCCTGCGATATCTGTCTGATAATCATATGCAGATACAGCCGCCGTCAGGTCAGAGATCACGCTTTCATCGAAAGCTGCCGCATAATTGCGGAACTGATATCGGAACTCCTGCCCTTCAATCCCGTAAGACGCCACGAGATCTCCCGCTAATCCCGCATCATTCAGAATATAATCCCGCCTTGTATCATCTTCAAATATCACACGTACTTTAGCCGCTTTGCCCGGGTCTTCCCTGTGGATCCCCGGGATGTATGTTCCCTCTCCGTCAAGCGGGAGTACATATTTGATCTTCTTTGCCGCAAGGTCATCTGACCCGGAGAGTCCGTTGCCATATTCCACCCAGAGGGCTGTGTCCGCAAAAGGCATGAGATCCGCCATATTGGCATAAGCCGTCTCCCGTTCCGCCTGATAGTCTTCCTGGCGTTTCACCTCACTGTAAGAAGGAATCCCGTAATTGTTATCTTCGACAGGGGATCCGGCAAGCCGGGGAAGTTTCTTCAGGGACAGCCCGTCCAGGTTCCAGATCTTTTTGTCGAATCCAAGCGTATCCTCATAGAAAGTCCGCTCATAGACCGCCTCCGTCTCTTTTACATTGTTCCTGTTATCCTCTGTTATATTTGTCTCACTGCCGGAAGCGGAATACTCATACACCTTCCTCGCACTGTCCAGGACATCAAATCCCGCGATCCGGTATCCTGCTCCCGTACTCATGCTCAGACTGTACTCGATCACCGGACTTCCCGTATTCGGTCCTCCGATAATCCCCCCGTTTCCTTTCCTTGCGGGAGCAAGGATCTCAGCCTTCGTATAACATCTGCTGATCTTTCCTCCGCCGTGCCAGCCGGTGATGCCCCCTGTTCTGGCCCCAAGGCTGGGATGATCATACGTCCCCTGCACCTTTCCGGTTACATAACAGTCCTCGATCAGAGCGCCTGTCTGTGTCTTGCCGACAATGCCTCCGACCGCCACAAGACCCTTTAGTGACACATTGACGGAAGCGCTCCTGCGAATCACAGAATCAGAAAGTCTTCCTGCAAATGCTCCCATCTCATCCACGCCGTTTGACACTGCGGAATCCACGATAAAGACATTTTCGATCAGCGACTGTCTCTGGATAGAATTGGCAAGGATCCCGCTTCTCTGCACGGTAATGGACGCATCTTCGATCACAAGATCATGGATATGTGCTCCGCTCAGTGTGTCAAACATCGAAGTCGGCAGATTCCGTATCCGGAAACCGTTTCCGTCCAGCTCTCCTGTGAATGTGCCTGCAATCGCAGGAGCATCCGCAGGAATCCCCGAAGCGTCCAGATCCTCCGTAAGCTCAAATGTTCCCTTCGGCTCGTCAGCCATCTTGTCAAACAGCTCCTGCACGCTCTTGATCAGCGGATGCTCTCCGTCCTTATCTCTGTAAGCAACCGGGAAAGCATATCCTTCTATACGGTTTCCGTCGGCATCATACCGGATAATATCCTCCTGATCGATCACCGCCGAAACTGCTCCGCTTTTCTCTTGTCTGAACTCTGAGATCCCCGTATAGAGGGCCGGCAGGCTTTCCATCCTGATCACTGCGTAATAATTCTCCGGATCTTCCGGAAGGCCGCCGGTAATATCAAGAATCTCTATTTCCTCTGTCTTCCCGTCTGTACTGTAATACAGTGTCGTCTCCGTAATGTCCTTCAGTTCGATGATTTCCTGTATCTCCTCATCAGGTTCTTCTGGTTCTGATGGCTCCTCTGGTTCTGACGGTTCTCCGGGTTTCGCTGGCTCTTCCGGCTCAGACGGTGCCTCCGGGTCTGTCGGATTCTCAGATTCCGGCGGATTTTCTATCCCACGGACGAGAAGCGCCAGATCAGTCACTGTAAGCTGCCCGTCATCATTGAGATCCGCCGGTTCCTGTGCGTCCTGATCGAGAAGCTCCAGACCGATCAGATGTCTCTGGACCAGTTCCACATCTGTATAATCTGCATTCCCGTTTCCGTCTATATCGCCCTTTTCGCCTTTTGCCTCTGTCCGGATGCCCGCTGACAGGGCAAGCATACTGCAGAGGATCAGCCCGGCAAGTAACTTAGGACCATTCTTATTCTGTTTTCTCCTTCTTGTTCCGGTAATCAGAATTCCTCCTAATACCGAAAGGGATACCAGAAGCAGCATGAGAAAAATGAAAATTCCAGCATCAGTATCACCTGTCTGTACACTCTGCTTTTCCTCGGACTGCTGTTCCGAAGACAGCTCCGCTGAATCCTCACGATCTGCATCAGGCATCTCTTCTGCTCCTTCCGGTGTCTCCTCTGGATTTTCTTCTGAATTCACTGTCATCCGGAATTCAGTATCCTTCAGAAAAATATCTTCTTTTCCTTCAGATACAGAGATATCCTTTAATGTAATCGTTGTTTCTTTTACTTCAGCCTGCTCCTTCGCAGTTAGTGTCAGCTGGAACACATCTTCGTCCTCCACACTCCCACTCTTATTGATCACTGCAAACTGCCCATTTTCAGCATTGTACCGGAGCTGTTCCCAGCCGGACAAAGTCTCAAAATCCGTCTCTTCCGGTGCCTCAAAGATATCAGTATCATATGCAAGTGTCGCATTCAGTGCATAGATTCCCTCCTGAATATTATCATAGCCGGCAAGCGAAAATGTAAGTATAATCTCCTCTCCGGGCGCCGCTTCTGTCGTTCCGGACGACACCTGCATTTCCGGATTGCCTGCCCCTAATACATCTGCTCCAATCCATAAGAGTCCGCATATCAGTACCACTGCTGCCAGCAGGGCTCTTACTTTCCTCATCTTCTGACTCAATCCTTTCCGCTTATTTTATTACGGACTGATTGTATCTGTTTTCATTTTTGTATACAATAGGTTATTATTGGAAATAAATCCGCAATCAACCAGTTCAACTTAATGGAGGAATACTATGTTTCGCGAAATGCGCAGAAAAAAACAGAAATTATCAAAAGAAGAATGTGACCGCATCTTATACAATGGAACATCGGGAGTTCTGGCACTCCACGGAGATGACGGTTACCCCTATGCAGTGCCTGTAAGCTATGTCTACAATGGGGAAAACTTCTGTTCCACAGTGCCAAAAACGGGCATAAGATAGACGCCATATTAAAAAATGCAGCGGCTTCCTTCTGCGTCATCGATCAGGATCAGATCGTGCCGGAAGAATATACCACCTACTTCCGCAGCATCATTGCCTTCGGCAGAATCCGTATTCTGGAAGACGACACTGAAAAACGCTCCGCTATCGAAAAACTTGCAGTAAAATATGCGCCTGATGACACTGCCGAAAACCGGGATAAAGCCATCGAACGGGAGTGGAAACCGCTGTGTATGATGGAGATGGAGATAGAACATCTGACGGGGAAACAGGCGATAGAGATGATTTAAGAAAATTCTGGATTTATCGTACTGGCTGATAGCACAGAAAACGTCCGAAATACAGCAATATACAGCGACCTGACTTGCGTGTACGCAGGCGGAGAAAAAGGTTGATCCCGGCTCCGGTTACAGGAAATAACTCAAAGCAGAAAAATGGTTAAAAGCAAGTGAAAAAATGACGAACTCGCAAGCTCAGACAGCATCATTTTTTCACTTAACACCATTTCCCTGCTTTTAACTTTTCGTAATTTCCTTCCACAGTCGCCGTTCTCAATCTTTTTCTTCCTCTGCGTAAGATGCATCAGAGCAGCTGTAACCGTCCATTTTGACGTTTTACCGACTAACAGACCAACCTAAAAATCCTCATACAAACAGAAAGAAGTAGGAGCTTTGTTCCTTCCGTCAGAAATTCGATTTTCGGGATGGGAAAGAAAGCAGTCGAGAGGTATGTATTGTGTACGCACCGTTGGAGCGGCGTCGGCACTTAGAGCGCGTCTTTTGCGCTCTTATGTACCGTTACGACGCGACCGAGTGAAAACGTGTGCGATAACAATACATACCTCCCGGCGGATACTTTATCAGTCCGATAAATCCGAATTTTCACTTATTTTATAAACATCGCATCCCCAAAACTGAAGAACCGATACTTCTCCCGCACCGCTTCCTTATACGCGGCAAGTACATGCTCTTTTCCCGCCAGCGCGGATACGAGCATGATGAGCGTAGACTCCGGCAGATGGAAGTTGGTGATCAGGCAGTCCAGAGTCTTAAACCGGTATCCCGGATAGATAAAGATCTCTGTCCATCCGCTGCAGGCTCTTAAGTGACCGTTTTCATCCGCCGCAGATTCGATGGTGCGGCAGCTTGTCGTTCCCACGCAGATCACACGACCGCCCCCGTCTTTAGCACGGTTGATCTTTTCCGCCGCCTCTTCGTTTATCATATAAAACTCAGAATGCATATGGTGATTCTCCACATCGTCCACTTTTACAGGGCGGAATGTTCCCAGACCTACATGGAGCGTCACGCGGGCAATATCAACGCCTTTTTCTTCGATTTCTTTGAGCAGCTCCGGCGTAAAGTGAAGCCCCGCAGTCGGTGCCGCGGCAGATCCGGAATGCTCCGCGTAAACTGTGTTATATCTGTCTTTATCCTGGAGCTGATGTGTGATATATGGAGGCAGCGGCATCTGTCCGAGTTGGTCTAATATCTCTTCAAAGATCCCTTCATACTCAAAATGGATCAGACGGTTCCCTTCATCTACAATGTCTACTACTTCACCTGTAAGCAGCCCGTCACCGAAACTTATCCTTGTTCCCGCCTTTGCCTTACGTCCCGGTTTAACAAGAGTCTCCCACACATCGTCCGCGCCTCTCTTTAAGAGCAGGACTTCAATCTTCGCCCCCGTCTCTTCTTTTGCTCCTATCAGCCTTGCCGGGATGACTTTTGTGTCATTGATGACCAGACAGTCTCCCGGATTTAAATAATTGATAATATCACGGAACACGTGATGCTGTATCTCCCCGGTCTCCTTGTCCAGTACCATAAGTCTTGAGGCGGAACGGTCTTCCAGAGGATCCTGGGCGATCAGTTCCTGCGGCAGGTCATAATAAAAATCACTTGTTTTCATACTGTAAACCTATTCCCTTCGACAAACGAGCCCTGTATGCATTCCACACAAGGCCCGCCTGAATATTACTTTGTTTTACTGTGTCCTAAGCTCTGCATTCATTTTTTTGCCGAGCTTTTTCATCACCTGATTTGCAGCATTTTCTATCTCCTGAGACGTCAGAGTCTTCTCATCCGATCCGATCGTCAGTCTGATGGTCACGGATTTCTTTCCGGATGGTATCTGTTTTCCTCTGTATTCGTCTACAAAGGAGGCATCCTTAAGAAGCGCGCTGGCCTTCTTCTTGCCCATGACCGCGTCATAGATATCATGCCATGACGCATCCGCGTCAAAGAGCATGGAGATGTCATAATCTGTCTCCGGATACTCTGCCAGATGGGTAAATTTATTCGTTCTGGATTTCAGCGGCTTCAGCTTCGTTGCATCCAGTTCGAACAGCATAACGGACAGGTTCTTAATGCCGCACTCCATGGAAACCTTCTTTGCCACCAAACCCATATCTCCGATCTTCTCATCTCCAAGATAGATATTGAGCCAAACAACATTATCAGCCCACACCGGTTTCTCTTCTTTTCTGAACTCGTACGCTTCCATATGCGTATAACGCGGCATATACTCAAGAACACCCTTTGCCTCTCTGAAGAGCGCGTTGATGTCTTTCACGCTGCTCGCGAAAGCCGCCCCGATATGCCTGCGCTGCTCCGGAAGAGATTCTGTCTCATCATATACAGATGTGTAATTTTTATCGAAAAATACCTGAGCCTCCTCAAAAATGGAAAAATCATTATAATAACGCTCATTTTTCGCAACCGCCTCGCACAGGTTCGGGAGCAGGGAAGAACGGATATATCCCAGTTCCGGCGCCGGCGGAGTGGAAAGCCTCAGTATTCCGTCCGTGTTCTGAAGGACCGCATTTACGAACACATCGTTCATCCACGGATAGGTGTACACTTCCTGCATACCGCAGCGGATCGCGAGATACTCCTTGATATTTCTGACAAGGCTCTTATCCTTCTGGTTGATTGCTCCGGTAAAGGAAGTCGTGAACGCTGTGGCGTCGAAGTTGTCATATCCGTACATTCTGGCAACTTCCTCCATCACATCATCCTTGATGGAGATATCGCCTGTAGAACGCCATGTGGGTGCAGTCACATGCATGTTGTCGCCGTCAATCTGAACCTCAAACCCAAGTTTCTCAAGCTTGCCCCTGATTTCATTGTCTGTCAGATGTTTTCCGAGTCTCTTTTCAAGCCATGTCAGGCTTACGTCGATCTGCGCTCTCTTAAGTTTCTTCACATAGTTATCGCAGAATCCGGTCACTTTCAGTTCCGGATAAAGTTCCTTGAAATAATGCATGGAAAGGGCAAGGGCCTGATCACATCTCTCCGGATCAATAGCTTTCTCATATCTGGAGGACGCCTCTGTACGTGTATCATAGCGCAATGCCGTGCGCCGGATTCCGGCAGCCTCAAAGTTGGCAACCTCCAGGATCACCCTCTCTGTCTTGGGAAGGATAGAATCCTTCGCTCCGCCCATGACTCCTGCAAGTGCAACCGGTCCCTCGGAGTCCGTGATCACAAGGTCGTCATCGCAGAGTGTGAGTTCGTTATCGTTTAAGAGAAGCAGCTTCTCTCCTTCGGACGCATGTCTTACCACGATGTGGTCTGTAATGTTGTCCGCGTCAAATGCATGCGTCGGATTTCCGACTGCAAGCATGACATAGTTTGTGATATCAACCAGCGCGTTGATCGGACGCATTCCCGCTTTCCAGATCCGGTTCTGCATTTTGTACGGTGACGGTTTCACGCTCACGCCGGACATCTCAACGCCGATGTATCTTGTACATCTGTCCGGCGCTTCGATCTCAACCCGGAAATCAGACTGGACGTCTGTCTCAAAAGGTTTGATCTCTTTGAGAGGCAGGTCATAGAGTGCTGCGATCTCACGCGCGATCCCGTAATGCCCCCAGAGATCCGGTCTGTTCGTCATTGATTTATTGTCAATCTCGAGAAGGATATCATTCATATCCAGCGCATCGGCAAGAGAAGTACCTGCCGGCACGTCAAAAGCAGACAGATCCAGGATCTCTGCCTCCTGCTCTGCCGGGAACAGCTCGCCCAGTCCAATCTCATCGGAAGCACAGATCATACCGTATGACTCAACTCCACGAAGTTTGGAGTTTTTGATCACTACCGGCTCGCCTTCCCCATGCCAGCGGACAACCGCGCCCGGACAGGATACGGCAACACGCATTCCTTCCTCCAGATTGATACCGCCGCAGACGATATCCTTGATCTCTCCGCCGCCGATATCTGTTTTACATACTCTTAATTTATCTGCATTGGGATGGGGTTCGATCTTTTCGATGACTCCCACCAGCATATTGTCAAATCGGCGTGCAAGATCTTCCACGTCCTCCACTTCCACTGTAGACATAGTCAAATCGTACGCCAGTTTTTTCAGATCCGCATCTTCCGGAATATTCACATAATCCTTGATCCATGATAATGATAACTTCATTTTTCCTCTCCTTATCTAAACTGTTTCAGGAATCTTAAGTCAGCGCTATGGAACAGTCTCACATCATCCACACCGTAACGCATCATAACAAGTCTGTCCAGACCGATGTTTACATAGAATCCTGTGTACTCATCCGGATCCAGTCCTGCTGCTCTGAGCACGTTCGGATGCGGAGAACCTCCCGGCATTACCTCGATCCAGCCCACATGCTTGCAGACACTGCAGCCTTTTCCGCCGCATACCTGGCACTCCATGTCAATCTCAAATCCCGGCTCCACAAATGGGAAGAAACCGGAGCGCATCCTGACCGGTACATCTCTTCCGAACACTTTGCTCAGTATACTCTGGATCATTACCTTTCCCGATGTAAATGTAATATCTTTATCCACGATGAGAGCTTCATACTGGAAAAATGCCCTCTCATGATGCGAATCCGTTGTCTCATTCCTGTACACACGTCCCGGATATACGAAACGATACGGAGGTTTGTGTGTCTGCATGTAGCGGACGCTTCCTCCGGTCAGATGCGGACGCAGACAGAGTTTTTCGTTCGTGCTTCCGCTGTCGTGTCCCTCCAGCCAGTAAGTGTCCATGCTCTCGCGGGCGGGATGGTTCGGTGGGAAGTTCAGTTTGTCAAAAGCATACATCTCGCTTGTGATCTCATCTTCCTCAAAAATCTCAAATCCCATGGAGCGGAATGCATCGTTCAGGTCATAGCACATCTGTGTGATAGGATGAAGTCCGCCCGCGGACGGCATGATTCCCGGAACAGAGCAGTCAAAATCAGGGGATACTTCCGAAGCCTTCAGCTTCAGTTCTACCCTCTTTTCATCGATCAGTTCCTTGACCTCATTTTTTGCCTGATTCAGAAGTTTTCCCATCTCAGGGCGAAGAGACACATCCAGCGTCGGGATCTCTTTCATCAGAAGGCTCAGAGAGCCCTGCTTTCCGATATATGCGCTCTTCACATTCTGTAATTCGCCTTCACTCACCGATTCAGCAATCTTGTTTTTTGCTTCTGATAAAATGCCGTTGATTTTATCTTTCATTACGCTTCTCCTTTCTCATTTAAGGCAGCCCCCCGCCGAAGCCGTTAATTTTCCGTAAAACAAAAAATCGTCTCCTGTCATTTTGACAAGGGACGATGTTGATCGCGGTACCACCCTATTTCAGAGCACTTCTTTTTCGCTCTGCACTCTCATTGTGTAAAATTATTGCTACACGAACATCCGGCTTAACGCAAACTGTCCAAATCAGCTGCTTTTCGCCGGAAGACTCCCATACTGAAACTTCAAAAAGGGCCGCGCGGAATGCTTCCAGCCGATGACACTCCGTCTCTGGGGTCGCCGCATCTTCTTTACTCACGTATGTTCACAGTCTAAATCCATGTAATTATTGCATAGAATATTTTTTTTGTCAATAAATCACTCCCGTGAGTTTCCGCAAAATTATTCTCCAATAATATTGACACATCAGGCATCGCCACATATAATAATACATACCAAACGAATGTTAAAGGAGTGTTACAGATGGCGCGCAACAAATATCCGGAGGAAACTGTTGAAAAGATCCTGGACACTGCACAGCGGCTCTTTTTGGAAAAGGGCTACGACCACACGACGATCCAGGATATCGTCGACAATCTGGGCGGTCTTACAAAAGGAGCCGTATACCACCATTTCAAATCAAAAGAAGAAATCATGGACGCCGTGGGCGACCGGATGTTTTTCGCAGACAATCCCTTTGACGCTGTCCGGAACAGACACGATTTAAATGGTCTTGAAAAGCTGCGGGAAGCCGTACGTCTCAACCAGCAGGATACGGAGCGCACCGCCATGACGATTCAATCGATCCCCATCACCAAAAATCCCAGGATCCTTGTGGAAATGATCGACTCGAACCGACGGCTCCTGACTCCCCGCTTTCTGGAACTGATCGAAGAGGGGAATCGTGACGGATCGATCCACACAGATTATGCAAAAGAGATCGCTGAACTGATCCCGCTGCTCACAAGTCTGTGGATCGTTCCTACCATCTTTCCGGCGACAAGGGAAGAGATGAAACACAAATTTCTCTTTATCGGTGAAATGCTTGAGAAAATGGGGGTTCCCCTCTTTGATCAGGGTATCTCCCGTCTGGTCAACGAATTTTTCGATCAGTTTCCAGAAACACAGAAGGAATAGAATTGCCGAAAGGCAATTTTATTTTAATCATATACATTCGTTCGGTTGGTATCTAAGTTGACGGAATATACTCATTTTATTTAACAGGAGGGAGAAATGAAAGAAAAATTATTTACACGGAACTTTACTCTGCTGATTCTCGGACAGGTCAGCTCACTGATCGGAAATTATTCTTTAAAGTTTGCCCTGTCCATGTACATTCTGGAACAGACCGGATCTGCATCTGTATTTGCCGGAATAACAGCAGTCTCAATGCTTCCCATGATCCTGTTCTCTCCTTTCGGCGGCATTCTTGCAGACCGGGCAGACCGCAGGAATATCATGGTCGCACTGGATATGCTTTCCGGTCTCTGCGTACTGTCCGCAAGTTTCCTGCTGCCATCCGGGAAATCACTCACAGTCATCGGATTGCTTCTGGTCATATTGTCCGTCCTCGGAGCATTTGAATCTCCTACAGTACAGGCATGCGTTCCTCAGATGCTCGCCGGTAACAATATCCTGAAAGGAAATGCCATCGTCAGCCAGGTTCAGGCAGTCGCCTCACTGATCGCGCCGTTTTCCGGCAGTATTTTCTACACAGCTTTCGGAATCCGCCCGGTTCTGTACGCATCAGCTGTATGCTTCTTCCTGACGGCTTTACTGGAATGCTTTATACGACTGGAATACATCAAGTCCGGACATAAATCGGGGATTGCTTCTGTTATAAAAACTGATTTTTCTGCAAGTATGCAGTTTTTATTCCGGGAACAGACCAGTGTTTTGAAACTGCTTCTCCTGGCAGCTCTGATCAGCATGTTCCTGTCCGGGATCCTGATGGTCGGATTTCCCTATCTGGTCCGTACTGTCCTTGGCCTTTCCGCCGAGCATTACGGAGCTGCGGAGAGTGCAATGGGAATTGCTGCCATTGCCGGAAGCATTGCAATCGGTGTGGCAGCCGGTAAACTGCAAACGCGGTATATGACTGTTCTCATATCCGTATCCGGAATCTGCCTCTTTCCCGCAGGCCTTATTTTCATTACATCCGCCTCGCCTTTTGTAAAATACCTCGTACTGCTCCTTGCATTTTGCTGCTGCCAGTTTATCTGTTCCATGTTCTCCGTCTACGCCCTTTCTCTTATCCAGCAGCGAACGCCGGAACACCTGACAGGGAAAGTCATGTCTTATGTGTACACGATTTCTCTGTGCGCCCAGCCTGTCGGACAGATGATATACGGCGTACTCTTCGACGTGTTTTCCGACAGCATATGTCTCGTCCTGATCCCCAGCGGTATACTGATCTGCACGGCAGGCATCATGTCGTCAGGCTTCTTCAGACGATTGGAAACCTTTTAAGTCCTCTTGTAAAAAAATCTCTCCAGCAGTGCGTTCAGCTCTCCGCCCAGCAGGATAATATACATACACCCATAGAGCCAGAGCATGATAAGCACGATCGTTGTCAGACTCCCGTACATACTGGAAAATCCTGTAAATATATCCAGGTATACTGAAAACACAAACGAGATCATCTGCCATCCCAGCGCCGTGAAAGCCGCGCCCGGAAGCTGTTTCCGCAGAGTCGTCTTCGCCTGATGCTTCCGGTTCGGCAGGAATTTATAGACCAGATCCCAGAATACCGTCAGAACAATAAATGTCACGACGGTCCGGATCTGCATTATAAAATCCACCACCTTGCTTAAGAACGGAACATACCGGTACACCATAGCACTGATACTGTTTCCGAATACAGAAATTACCAGAGAAAGCATGATTGCAAGTAAAAAAAGCACCGTATACAAAGATGCGCGGAGCCTCAGGTAAAAATAATTTCTAGTCTCTGTATTGGAATAGATACAATTCAGACCGGACGTGACTGAAAGCACGCCTTTTCCGGCCGACCACAGCGCAACGATGATTGTGACAGGGATTATGCTGCCTGACTGGCTATATGTCTGAACCACGATACTTCTGATCAGAGGCGCCACAGAATCCGGGAACACCTGCAGCATTGTCTGAAGCACCTCAGGCGTGGTAACCGGGGTGAACTGCACCATGGTCAGAAGAAGCAGAAAGATCGGAATCAGAGAAAGCACGAAAAAATACGCCGCCTGAGCTGCATAGGCGCCGGTGTGATGAGAATTTACAGTCGCTGCAATCCTGACTATCTGATCCTTGATCCTTTTTTTCTTTTCCATAATCTGACTCTCGATATTTTTGTTTGTATATGCAGTATATCTGCACAGATTGAAAAGCGGCCGTACAAGACGACCGCCTTTATCTTTAGTAGTTCACCCAAAATGCCGGTCCTGTATTTTGAGTCCTAGCCGCAGCCAGGTGGGCAACCGCATCTGCTTTTCTGTCGTCCACTGCATATCGGAGGCCTGACATATTACAGAAATATAGGAATCCCGTTTAAACAAATGTAGGTTCAAAATTACAGGGTTGTCGCACATCCCAGGTTAACTTCTCTGTTAACTCTACAAATATTATACTCCAGTTGTATTGTTTTTACAACTGAATATTTTTCCAGCGCAGGAATACCATATCTTTGCAAAGTATGATATGGTATAAAAAAACAGAGCCATTCCGCTTCAAGGAGGAAGAGATCCATGCCTAATTTCACCTATCTTGCAATCAAGGCATCTTTTATAAAACTATTAAGCGAACGCCCGCTGTCCCAGATCAAAGTGAAAGACATTGTAGCTGACTGCGGAGTCAACCGGAATACATTCTACTATTATTTTCATGATATTCCGTCTCTCATTGAAGATATGGTAACAGAAGAAGCCGAACATATTATTCAGAAATATCCGACCGCTGATACCATCGAAGATTTTTTTGAAACTACCATCGACTATATGCTCGAGAAAAAATCCTTGTTTCTTCACATCTACAACTCCGTAAACCGTGAACTTTTCGAGCAGTATCTCTGGCAGGTATGTGAGCGTGTCGTAGTCCTGTATGTGGACTCCATACTGGACGGCCGTCAGATCAGCACCGGGGACCGGCGCATTATCGTCCAGTATCTGAAAGCGCTGAGTTTCGGAGTTGTATCTGCATGGCTGCAGGCCGGCCTTACAGATGATATCCGCCTTACTTTTGAACGCATCTATCATCTGAAAAAGGGAACCGTAGAAGAAATGATCCGCAGATTCGAGGAGAAATAGTTCCCGCTTCCCCTGATCTTACATACAGACATTTCAGGCTCTGTGTCTGGTTTTCAGGCACAGGACCCGGATTGTCTGTATGAAAATACCATTCTCCATGCTATCTTTCTATAGGTAAAAAAATAGAAAGAAGGAATATTATGATCAAAAGAGAATGGAAAAGCCTGCTTAAGAATAAAATACTGATTGTTGTCCTGATCGCAATAATTGCGATCCCTTTTATTTATGCAGGCCTGTTTCTGAAATCCATGTGGGACCCGTACGGAAACCTGGATAAGCTTCCGGTTGCGGTCGTAAATGAAGACCGTTCCGTGGAGTACGAGGGAAACACCTTAAGTATAGGAGACGATCTGACAGACGCACTGAAAGAGAACGATTCCCTGGATTTTCACTTTGTTGATAGATCAGAAGCACAGGAAGGACTGAAAGACGGTACGTGGTATATGGTGATCACAATTCCGGAAGATTTTTCCGGGAACGCCGCTACCCTGCTGGATGACAGTCCCCGGAAAATGCAGCTGGACTATGAAACTAACCCGGGAACCAATTACATCGCCTCGAAGATGAGCGAAACAGCACTTACACAGATCCGGGATGAAATCAGTACACAGGTTACGGAAACTTATACCGGTATTGTCTTTGACAGGATCGCACAGGCAGGCAGCAAAGTCGCAGAAGCTGCGGACGGATCGCTGGAATTAGAGTCCGGTATTCTGGAAGCATCCGACGGCAGCCGTACGATCACTGAAAACTTAAAAAAACTCTCCGACAGCACTCTGACATTCTCAGGCGGTGCCGGTACATTTACAAAAGGGCTCCGTGAGTATACTGACGGCGTCAGCCGTGCCGGCACCGGCGCTGCACAGCTGAAGGAAGGAACGGACTCTCTTGCGTCATCCCTCCCGGAGCTGACATCCGGCGTCAGTGCATTAAACAACGGCATAGAGAAATATACCGGAAGTGTAGATACCCTCAACGCAGGCTCATCAGGACTATTGAACGGCGCACTGGATCTTGAAACAGGATCAAAGAGTCTTACCATCGGGCTGGATACGCTTCAGAGCGGTACAAAACAGTATGTCAATTCCGTCAATACATTCGCAGACAGTACTGCAAAATATGCCGAAGGTACACAGCAGCTTGCCGCCGGAGCCGGACAGTTGAAAACACTGGAAAATCTGGATCAGATTTCTTCCGGGATCTCACAGCTTAATGCTTCTGTGTCTGACGGCGATCTTTCTCTAAAAAGCGGAACTGCCGGTTTAAGCAGCAGTCTTGGCGATCTGTATGACCGCATAGAAAAACTTGCAGAAAATGCCTCGGTTATCGGTAATGCCTCACATAAACTGGATGGATCCGCAGATTCCCTGCGTTCTGCATCCGGCATACTTTCCGGCACAATTTCCGAAATCTCATCTGCCGGGGAGTCTGTAATGGCCGCCTCAGAAAACAGTACATCCCTGATCAGTTCCTGCACAGAAGACGGAAATGAGAAGATCAGCTCCGCCAACGAACAGCTCAGGAATTCAAAGGAGACCATGGAATCTTCCGCTTCATCTCTGGAAGCAGCGTGTCTTCTTCTGGAAGAAAATGGTTCTGCTTCAGAAGATACACTTGACTCCATCCGCCAGATCATCGGTTCTCTGGAGTCTTCCGCCGGAGGTATCCGGGAAGTTCCTGCTCTGGATTCCGGCAGCTATACAGAGGAAGCCCGGCAGATATACACCACCGCTTCTTCCGGTCTTGACACTCTTAATAATACACTGGAAGATGCTGCCGTAAAGCTTGAGGAGACTGCTTCCACTCTTGAAAACGATGCAGACTCTCTCCCGTCCATATCCGCCGATGATATCCGTGAGCTGGCGGATACTACCGGAGGATTGTACGAAAACGCCAGACAGCTTGCCGAAAGTACCGGATCGGTTTCAGATGCACTGACGACCCTGGAGTCACAGACTGAGAATTTTCCTGACGCAGCTGACGGCATCAGGAGTCTCAATACGGTACTTGATACACTGGTTTCCTCCGGCGATACACTTATATCGGCCTCCGGCAGCCTTCAGACCGCCGGAACTGAAGTAACAGAGGGAATCAGCACCGTCTGCTCCGGAGGAGTTTCTCTCTCCGACGGCATCATGAAACTGGACGGCGGGCTCCGGACTTATACCGGCGGTATATCATCTCTCGCAGATAAGGGTCCTGAACTGAGAGACGGCGCGGCAAAACTTTCAGGCGGCACAGATACTCTTGCTGCAGGCGCCGGAAAACTTTCTAATGCAGCAGGCACGCTGGCAGAAGGCACACACGCACTTTCAGAAAATAATGACAGTCTGAATAACGCTGCTGCACTTCTCTCGGAAGGTGCCGGACAGATCTGTGACGGTGCATTGCAGCTTTACAACGGTTCAAATGATCTGGACAGAGGAATGGCCCTGTTAAAAGACGGTGTCGGATCACTTGCCGGCGGACTTGTACAGGGCGCAGATGAACTAAGCGGCACAACACCCGGTGAAGAAACGATCGATATGTTCGCCTCACCCGTAAACACAAAGGAAACCATGATCACAACAGTAGAAAATAACGGTCACGCCATGGCGCCGTATATGATGTCAGTAGGACTCTGGGTCGGCTGTCTTGCCTTTTGTCTCATGTATCCGCTTACCGGATATAAAGGAAAACTAAAATCCGGTCTCGCCTGGTGGGGCAGCAAAGCATCCGTACTGTATCCGGTTGCTGTGCTCCAGGGACTGCTTCTGATCTGCCTGCTCCACGCAGTTGACGGATTTAATCCCGCAGAAATGACAAAGACAATACTTTTTGCCTGCCTTACTTCTGTCGCATTTACATCGATCATGTACTTTTTTAACATTACGCTTGGCAAAATCGGAAGTTTTCTTATGCTGATCTTCATGGTCGTCCAGCTTTCAGGTTCTGCGGGCACATACCCTGTGGAGATTTCCCCGGCATTTGTCGCTGATATCCATGCTTATCTGCCTTTTACCTACACGGTAGATGCTTTCCGCAGTACGATCAGCGGCGGCGGGAGTATCCTGACTTCTGTCATCCTGCTGCTTTTACTGACAATGATCTTTACCGTACTTACGATCCTGCAGTTCCACCGCATGGCCCGCAGACGCAAAAACAGCCAGCCGCTCCTGATCGACTGGCTGGAAGAAAAAGGTCTCGCATAATTGAGTTATTTCACTGCCTCTGACATTTTTCTTACATAATCTCTTACGAAAGGAACACATGCCCTGCCATTCGCACCGCACAGTTTTACAATAGCGCTTCCTACAATGACGCCGTCAGCATCCTGACACATTTCTGCCGCCTGCTGCGGCGTCGATATCCCGAAGCCCACCGCGCACGGGATATCTTTCGTCTCTTTTACGAGACGCACCATCCCGCCGATGTCCGTGGTGATCTCGCTCCTCATTCCCGTAACCCCAAGAGAAGATACACAGTACACGAATCCTTCCGCTTTCTCTGCGATCATACGGATCCGCTCATGGGATGTGGGAGCGATCAGGGATATCAGGTCAATGCCGTACTCCCGGCATACAGAATCGAACTCTTCTTTCTCTTCAAAAGGCACGTCCGGAAGGATCAGCCCGTCCATCCCCGTCTCTTTCATCCGCTTTACAAAACGCCCGGTTCCATAAGAAAATACGACATTCGCATACGTCATAAACACAAGAGGAATCTGTGAATTTTTCCGGATCTTCTCTACTGTCTCGAACACTTTTTCCGTGGTCACGCCGCCGCTTAACGCCCGCAGGTTTGCCTCCTGTATCACCGGTCCTTCCGCCGTAGGATCCGAGAACGGGATTCCAAGCTCGATAATTGAAGCTCCTTCCTGCTCCATTGCATAGACAAGCTGCTCCGTAGTCTCAAGATCCGGATCACCGCACGTGATAAACGGAATGAATGCTTTCTTTCCCTGAAATGCTTCCTGTACCCTACTCATAAATATCCTCCCCTCTGTATCTTGCGATGGCGGCACAGTCTTTGTCGCCTCTTCCTGAAATATTGATCACCATGATCTGTTCCTTCGACATCCGGGGTGCCAGCCTTCTCGCGTACGCCACTGCATGGGCACTCTCAATAGCCGGAATGATGCCCTCTGTCCGTGCCAGATATTCAAATGCATCCACCGCTTCGTCATCTGTCACGGCCACATATTCTGCCCTTCCGCTGTCATAGAGAGCCGCGTGTTCCGGTCCGATGCCCGGATAATCCAGACCTGCGGAAATCGAGTAGACCGGTGCGATCTGTCCGAATTCATCCTGACAGAAATAAGATTTCATGCCATGGAAGATTCCCGGCTTCCCTGTGGCAATGGTAGCTGCCGTCTCTGCCGTGTTGACGCCTCTTCCGGCCGCCTCGCATCCGATCAGCCGCACGCTCTTATCATTGATAAAATGATAGAATGCCCCGATAGCATTTGAGCCGCCGCCTACACAGGCAAGCACTGCATCCGGGAGTTTCCCTTCTTTCTCCATCAGCTGCTCTTTGATTTCTTTTGAAATGACCGCCTGGAAGTCTCTCACGATCTCGGGGAACGGATGAGGTCCCATGCAGGAGCCCAGCACATAGTGGGTATCCCCGATCCTTCTCGTCCACTCTCTCATCGTCTCGGACACTGCGTCTTTGAGCGTGGCTGTTCCCGTTGTCACCGCGTGTACCTGCGCTCCGAGGAGACGCATCCGGTAGACATTGAGCGCCTGTCTCTTCGTATCTTCTTCCCCCATGAACACTTCACACTCCATACCCATGAGAGCCGCTGCCGTGGCGGTTGCGACCCCGTGCTGCCCTGCTCCTGTCTCTGCGATCACTCTTGTCTTCCCCATCTTCTTCGCAAGGAGTACCTGTCCGAGCACATTATTGATCTTATGTGCACCCGTGTGGTTCAGGTCTTCACGCTTCAGGTAGATTTTAGCTCCGCCCAGATCTTCACTCATCCGTTCTGCATAGTATAGCCGTGACGGCCTGCCTGCATATTCATTGAGAAGCCGTGTCAGCTCTTCGTTGAACTGCTCATCATTTTTATAATAGTTATATGCTTCCTCTAATTCATTCACTGCATTCATCAGCGTCTCCGGTATATACTGTCCGCCATGAACGCCGTATCTTCCTTTCTTCATATCGTAATACTCCTTACCGCAGCCACTGCTGCCAATATCTTTTCTCTGTCTTTCTTTCCGCCTGTTTCCACTGAACTGCTGAGATCCACAGCATAAGGATGGTACTCGCTTACCGCTTCAGGGATATTCCCGGCATCCAGCCCGCCTGCCAGAATGTACGGTCTTTTTTTCCAATGCCTGAGAAGTTCCCATTCAAAAGATACCCCGGTGCCGCCTTTCCCGTGATCCAGGAGCACCAGATCCGCACTGCTCTTTTCCGCCGTCTCAAGGTCAGAAAGATTTTGTACCGAAAATGCCTTGATCAGCGGTTTGTCCGTAAGATCCCTCAGCCGCCTGATATAGATTTCATCCTCGCGTCCGTGGAGCTGCGCTATATCAATGACACCGCCATTCAGCAGTTCCGCCACAAGCTCCTGCTCTGCGTTTACAAAGACGCCCACCGGACAGATCCGGTCTGACAACCGTTCCTTAAGGCTGACAAGCTGTTCAACAGTAACATTCCTCCTGCTCGACGGCACACCGATGACAAATCCGCAGTAATCAGGCAGCGCTTCGTTGGCATAGCCGATATCTTCCATGCGGCTTAATCCGCAGATCTTGATCCTGGTCCTTCCTGCTTTCATCTTCCCTGGACCTCCTGCATAAGTGTTTTCAGCGCTGCCTGCCGGTCGGGCGAACGCATGAGCATCTCTCCGATCAGCACCGCGTCCGTTCCGTTTTTACAGAGTGCTTTCATATCTTCCGGACCGCGGATGCCGCTCTCAGAGACAAACACCGTATCCTCTCCCGCCAGCTGTCTCAGCCGGGCGCTGTGGCCGATGTCTACAGAGAAGTCTTTCAAATTCCTGTTATTAACTCCGATGATCCGGGCGCCCGCCTGTTTTGCCCGTTCGATTTCACCGGCGTCATGGGCTTCCACGAGAGCCGACATATGAAGTTCCTCCGTCAGCCGGTGATACTCCCTCAGTTCAACATCATCCAGCACTGAACAGATCAGCAGCACCGCGGATGCCCCCAGCGCCTTTGCCTGCCAGATCATATATTCACTGCAGGTAAAATCCTTCCGGAGCACGGGAACAGATACTGTCTCTGCGATTTCCTCAAGATACACGTCACTGCCCAGAAACCAGTACGGCTCTGTCAGACAGGAGATCGCCGAAGCGCCCGCAGCCTCATAATCCTTTGCGATATCCACATAAGGGAAATCCTCTGCAATGATCCCCTTGGACGGGGATGCCTTTTTTACTTCGCATATGAAGGACATCCCCGGCTGACGGAGCGCCCGCTCAAAAGCCGGCATATAATCCTTTTCAAGTCTGTCTCCGCTGCTGTTTGCCGCTACGCCTGCCTGTTCTTCCCTGAGCACAGCCTCCGCCATCCGTCTCATCTCAGCCGGCGGGATCAGTTTTTCCTGCTCCCGGATCCGCTCTCTCGTTCTCTCTGTTATCGTCTTTAATATATTCATTTTCCGCTCTCCTCAATAAACGTATCCAGCTTCTTCAATGCAAGTCCGTCATCGATGATCTGCTCTGCCTTTCTCACTCCCTCTTCAATTGACGCGGCTTTGCCTGCAATGTAGATCGCGGCTCCCGCATTCAGGCACACGGCACATCTCTTTGCCCCGCGCTCTTTTCCCGAAAGGATATCTTTCGTGATCTGCGCGTTTTCCTCCGGTGTGCCTCCCATGAGCTCTGACTTCTCGCACTGTGTATATCCGAACTGCTCCGGCGTGATCTCATAGGACTGGAACCATCCGTTCCGGATCTCACATATGGAAGTCGGAGCGCTCATGGAAATCTCATCCAGCTTATCCTGTCCGTAGACGACCATGCCCCTGACAACACCCAGCTTTGCCATAACCTGTGCCAGCGGCTCTACCAGCTCCTGCTCATAGACACCCATCAGCTCCATATTGGCTCCCGCCGGATTGGACAGAGGTCCTAAAATATTGAATACCGTCCGTATCCCCAGCTCTTTCCGGATCGGCGCAACATATTTCATGGCGATGTGATAGTTCTGCGCAAACAGGAAGCAGATGTTGATCTTCTTCAGAAGGGCGGCGCTCTTCTCCGGCGGCAGGTCGATCTTCACCCCCAGCGCCTCCAGAACATCTGCTGCCCCCGACTTGGAGGACGCCGCCCGGTTGCCGTGCTTTGCCACCGGAACGCCCGCCGCTGCGATGACCATGGAAGCCGTAGTAGAGATATTAAAAGAATTCGCCCCGTCCCCTCCTGTTCCAACGATCTCCAGCACATCCATATTGTGGAGCAGTTTGACGCAGTGGGAACGCATCCCCGCCGCGGATGCCGTGATCTCGTCGATCGTCTCTCCCTTCATGGACAGTGCGGTAAGGTAAGCGGATTTCTGCACATCCGTTGCCTTTCCCTCCATGATCTCATTCATGACCTGTTCTGCCTCTTCGTATGTCAGGTCCTGTTTCTGTGAAAGTTTGATGATTGCTTCTTTGATCATTTCTATAGTCCTCCTTTTATCTGTCTGGTTTCTGATCTATGCTTCCGTTTACAGCAGTTCCGGCCGCCTCCAGAAAATTCCGTATCATCGCAGATCCTTCCGGCGTCATCACTGACTCGGGATGAAACTGCAGTCCGTATATTGGATATTCCCTGTGCCGCATGGCCATGATCTCCCCGTCGTCGCTGCGCGCCGTAACTTCCAGTTCTTCCGGAAGTGTACTCTCCTGCACTGAGAGAGAATGATATCTGGCCACCTGTGCCGGCTTCTTTATACCTTTGAATATAATGTCATCCGCCACATCCGTCAGCAGGGAAGTCTTGCCGTGCATCAGCCGTGACGCGTAAGTAACTGTCGCTCCGAACGCCTCCCCGATCGCCTGGTGCCCGAGACACACTCCAAGGATCGGTATCCTGCCCTTCAGCTGCCGGATCAGTTCAATGCAAACGCCTGCATCTGAAGGTTTTCCCGGTCCGGGGGAAATGACGATGGCATCCGGCTCCATCGAAAGTGCCTCCTCCGGTGTGATCCTGTCATTTCTCACCAGCCTTACATCCGGATCTTCAACTGCGAGAAACTGATACAGGTTGTAAACAAAACTGTCATAATTATCGATCAAAAGTATCATGCCAGTCCTCCTTTCGCCATGTGCAGCGCTCCTGTCACTGCGCCCGCCTTGTTCCTGCACTCGGTAAACTCATTCTCCGGAACGCTGTCCGCCACGATCCCTGCTCCTGACTGAACACAGATGCGTCCGTCTTTCTTATAAGCCAGCCTGATTGAAATACAGGTGTCGATATTCCCCGTAAAGTCCAGATATCCGACAGCCCCGCCGTAAATTCCTCTCTTACTCTGTTCCAGCTCCGCAATGATCTCACAGGCACGGATCTTCGGAGCCCCGGAGAGAGTGCCCGCCGGCAGGATCGCGTCGATAACATCCACACCGTCCTTATCCGGTCTGATCTCTCCCGAGACAGTGGAGCCGATGTGCATCACATGAGAAAACCTCTGGATCTCCATGTTTTTTTCTACGTGGACAGTTCCCGGCCTGCTGATCTTGCCGATATCATTTCTTCCAAGGTCCACCAGCATGTTGTGCTCTGCCAGCTCTTTCTCATCGCTTAAAAGTTCCTTTTCCATCCTACGGTCTTCCTCCCCGGTCTTCCCCCTCGGTCTTGTACCCGCAAGAGGAAATGTATAAAGCCGCCCGTTCTCCAGCCTTGCCAGCGTCTCAGGGGAGGCCCCCGCCACCTCAATATCGTCGCTGGAGAAGTAGAACATATAGGGCGACGGATTCGTTGTCCTTAAGACCCGGTACGTATCAAACAGGCTTCCTTTTGCCTTTGCTGTCATAGGATTGGAGAGCACAACCTGAAAAATATCTCCGTCCCGGATATATTCCCTGGCTTTCTCCACCATCTGGCAGTATGTTTTCTGATCCGCCTCCGGCTTTGGCTCTTCAAGTTCCAGCGGACGAAAATCTGCTTTTGCTCCGCTCTTTATGAGCCGTTCCATGTCGTCCAGCTCTTTTAATGCATTTCCGTAATTTTCTTTTAGGTTCCCCTCAAGGCTGACGCCGGTTATGAGGAGCAGCTTCTGTCTGTAATTGTCAAACACGATCACTTTGTCAAAAAGCATCAGATCCATATCCCGGAATTCCCTGCCGCTGCCCGCCTCCTGTCTATCCCTGTACTTTTCCGGCTCCAGCACGCCTTTTAGTGACGGCTCCGCATATTTTATATATTCATAGGAAAAGTATCCCACAAGGCCTCCTGTAAAAGGCGGCATTTCCTCCACCACCGGGCTTTTATAATCCCTAAGTATCTCACGGAGTACTTCGCCCGGATGATCCGTATCAAACTCCTTCCGCTTTTTGTCTTCTTCCTCTGCGCCCTCCGCAATGGTCACATGACCGTCTGTACAGGTGATCTCCATTGTAGGCGCATATCCGAGGAAAGAATATCTTCCCCAGCGCTGCTTATCCTCCGCACTTTCCAGCAGATAACAGTGCCGGCTCGCTGCCCTGAGCGTCCGCATGACTTCCACGGGAGTAAATGCATCCGCATACAGTTCCCTGCTCACGGGCACCCTTCTGTACTTCCCGGCCTCTGCATAAGATCGTAATGTTTCAAGCATGTTTTTCATCTGGTCTTCTCCTTTTGACTGTGCTGCTTTTTATTACTGGATTACCGCTGTTTTGCTCATTGACAGGCGCTCTGCTCATCTGACCGACAGTCGCCGGATTCTTATGCAAGCATAAATCCGTCTCCCGTCATCAGATGGCTGTCCGTTGCCCGACAAATATCCGTTCAGCCCGCGCCATTCGCAAAACCGCACTGATGTGCTTACTGCGGCTACGCCGCTGTTTTGCTCATTGACAGGCGCTCTGCTCATCTGACTGACAGTCGCCGGATTCTTATGCAAGCATAAATCCGTCTCCCGTCATCAGATGGCTGAACTAGAATACAAAAAAAGTCCCTGACAGAATATAACTATTCTGTCAAGGACGGTAAATTCATAAAATATAATTTCCGCGGTGCCACCTTGATTCACGGTTTCCCCGTGCGCTCTGCGAGATACCAGCATATCCCCGGCAACTGACGTATGCCCACACGTCGCAGAATACTCAGGAACATCTCCCTTTGACTGCGCCCTCCGCGGTCCATTTGGTAAACTGCATCTCGGCCCGGCTCTCACCCACCCGGACTCTCTGTGCGCGCATGAATACTTTGATCTCCGCATCATCGGTTTCGATGTATTTTGTTTTGTGCATCTTATCACCGGATGGCCCGTGCTGTCAAGACTTTTTTTCAAAACACCTGCGGATCACACTCTTTTTCTGACTGCTACAAAGGCAACTCCCGCTGCCGCCGCCATTACAAAAACGCAAAGGACGATCGGTGTTGAATCTCCTGTCTGAGGAGTCTGGATATTATCGTCTCCGGCATCTGCCTCTGCCGATCCGTTATTATCTGTTCCTGTGCCGCTGTCTCCATTGCCGGGTACTACAGGCTGCAATTCGGACAGTTTCGGTATGATCTCACTCTTTACTTCTCCACATACAGAGCAGACAGCCTGACGTTCTCCCTCCTCTGTAAGGGTCGCTTCTTTTACGATCTTCCAGTCACCGAAAGCATGTCCTGCGGCTTCGATCACTCTGACGCTTATTTCTCCGCAGCGCGTACATGTTGATGTTTCTTCCCCGTTTTCTGTGCAGGTTGCCTCTTTTGTCACATTCCACTCTGCGAAATCATGTCCAAGAGGATTGATCCCTCTTACCGTTGTCTCGCCGCACACCGTACATACCACTGTCTCAACACCGGCCTCCGTACATGTAGCCTCTTTCGTCACGCTCCACTCGCTGTATGTATGTTCCAGCTTGTCTGTCACATGGGTCTCAACCACGGCGCCACATACCGTACATGTCTTTTCTTCCAGACCGTTTTCCGAGCATGTTGCTTCTTTTACAACATTCCATTCGCCCGGTGTATGGTCTGTCATCGGGATAGACTCTACAATATATTCCCCACATTCCGGCTCTGTGCAGTATACTTTCTTGCTTCCTTCTTTCGTACAGGTCGCAGACTCTATGATTTCTTCTTTTCCACTGAAATCATGTTCATGTGTCTCGCTCAGATTAGGGATCGGTTTTGTAATAACGTTGCCGCAATTCGCACAGGTTCCTTTTTTCACTCCGTCCTCATGGAACGTAGGCTCTTTTTCAACCGTCCATTCATAGTCATGTCCTAATGCAGGGATTACTTCATCCTCAATCACCAAGTCACATCTTGAGCATGTTTTCTGCTGCAGTCCTGTTTTTGTACAGGTCGGTTCTTTTACAACTTCTGTGACAAAGTCATGTCCCAGCGCGGCGATTGGCTGTGTTTCCGTCTCATTGCAGCGGCTGCATGTCCTGATCTTTGCACCTTCCTCTGTACATGTAGCTGCTTTTATCTCATTCCACTCGTTCCAGTCATGCCCCAACGCGGCGATTTCTTCCGTTTTCGTCTCGCCGCATACCGTACAGGTATAGCTCATCTCACCTTTATCCTCGCAGGTCGGGTCTTTTGTCACCACGCCGTCATTCCACTGATGGTCGCAGTATTCCGGAAGCACTTTTGAAGAAATGACCGTATAATTATAATTTGTATCATAACGGCCTCTCATATATTTATCCAGTTCAAAAGTATCTTCAAAGCTCTTCTCGGTATATACCCCGTCTTTTCCGGCATAAAAATGTAACTGATCCTGATTCGGCATCTCATAGAAATACATATTGTGATTGTAGTCTTCTCCCATATCCGTATCTGTCGCGCATGTGACCTCAGATCCGTCTACCGTCAGCCTGCCGCCATAAATATCACCATATTTCAGTCCTACGCCAATTCCGAAGATGTTTCCATTCGTCAATGCAATATCTACATCCGAATTTATGATCTGAAGATCTCCCTGCTGTGCGTCAATCCCGCTGTTGGCAGCTTCCGACTTCGCCGGAAGCGTACTTGTAATATTAAGAGCGGAATCCTTGATGATGATCTCACCGTCCACTTCCCGGTACGACGCCTCTCTGGTAATGCCATAGAAATATCCACTGCCTGTGGTGCTGCTTGTGATATTCAGATCCGCACCAGCAATCGTAAACGTATCATCCGCCCCTATCATGATGCCGTTTTTCGGATCTCTTTCTCTCTGCGACGGCGCTATTTCCATTGTAAGGCTTCCCGGTCCTTTCAATGTTGTGTCCCCGTACCGTGCAATAATTGCGCCATAATCCAGAGTGCCGCTTATCGAATTGCTGCCTATGAGCTGGATGGTGAAGTCATCTCCCATGAAGCTTGCAAATATTCCATTTTCATCATTAATTTCCAGATCACATCCATCCAATGTCAGCACATTTGTCTGCAGATCATAACTGACGTTTTCCGGCATATCACCTGTCAGTTCTCCATCGCTTATGATCACTGTATCTCCTACACGAAGACTTGCATAGGGGTCTAAAGTACGCCCTGTTCCACTATTGTCTGCGGCATATACAGGCATTCCCATGACCAGTAACAGGACCGCTGCTGCCGCAACTATCTTTCTCCCTTTCTTCATATCTTCTTTTCCTTTCATGAATAAATGATAGTAAAATTATCCAAAATTGATTATACCCCCCCCCCCGGAATATTTTTGTCAACCATTT
>DWXI01000097.1 GCA_019119265.1 Candidatus Mediterraneibacter intestinigallinarum
TGCAGTGGCATATGGAAGAAAGAAAAAATATATAACACAGGCTGCTATAAAGGGAAGATACATAAATGTTCTGATGATCGACGAGGAACTGGCTTGTGCATTACTTGAAGATCAGGAGTGATATACGACAGTGATTCGGAACAAGCAGGAAATAAAGAATAGGATAAAGGGGCCGTCGGGAAATAGATAGTTCTGAAATAAGCGATATCAAAAGGAAGAGGCAATCCTGGAGAGAATTCAGGCTTTGAAAAAGCACGAATTCTCTGGGATTGCCTCTTCCTCTCATATCAAGGGTTAAAAATCGGTATTAACCGACAACCCCTTCGTTTGTTAACAAAAATTCCGTTTTATTGCTAAAGCTTGAAAATATCCGCATGTGTTCCGGTGTCCGCAAGCGTAAGTGTCAGAATGTCATTTTTACTATATACACTTATTCTTCAAGCGCCTTTCGAAGCTCATCCATGTCGGTATATCCCTTGACGTCAGGATCACGGGAAATACGTCTGGCTTCATCCATAGCATCAAGTGTACGCTGGCTGTAGCGAGGCATTTCGACATTGAAAGGAAGTCCGCCTCTGAGAACACACTGATGGAGGAAATCCAATTATTATCACCGCCGTCTCTGAATCGGATGCGTATTGCTGATGTATAAACAATAGTGTACAATAAGGAATTATAATGAACAAGAGGAGATCCTATTATAACAGATTGACAGGAATGTCTAGAGAATAGACTTGGTATAGAAGAAAAAAGTGTAGCTATACATAGGACTAATGGTAAGGTTAGATGTCGATACAAAGAAAATAGACAAAAAATCATGAAAACGTGGGAATCAGGGGTTATAAAAATCTTGAAAACGTGAAAACAAATATAAAAGGTAATAAATGGACAATAACTAAAATACATCAATTGATATATCAAGTATTCGAGTTGATATATTTAGTTGAACAATTGGAGGTATTTACCCATGAAAAAACTCGCAGTCATTTTCCCCGGCGTCGGCTATCACACGGACAAGCCGCTCCTTTACTACAGCAAGAAAATCGCGTCTCAGAACGGATACGAGATCGTCGAAGTGCCATACGGAAAGTTTCCCAAGGGAGTAAAAGGTTCCAGGGAAAAGATGGAAAAAGCGTTTTTCAGCGCAGTGGAGCAGGCGGAAGAAATCTTAAAAAACGTGGATTTTTCTGTATATGACGACATCCTGTTTATCTCGAAGAGTGTGGGTACTGCGGTTTCGGCAGCTTACGGAGGAAAACATCATCTGAAAACGAGAAACATCTATTACACGCCGGTAGAAGCATCTTTCCAATTTATGACACAGCCGGGAATTGTATTCACCGGAACAAAAGACTCATGGGTGGATCATGAAGCCATAAAAGAAGGATGTAAGAAAGGCGGATTTCCGCTGCATGTTATTGAGGATGCAAACCATTCGCTGGAGACAGGCGATGTGATGACAGATCTGGAGAATCTGCGGGAAATCATGGCGGTTACGGAGATGTATGTCAGCTAAAGCTGACCCGAATCCCGCGTCAAGACTCGTGAGCGAGTCTTGAAATCAGAAGATACAGAGGAATAATCTATGAACCATATTGCACAGAGTATTTTCCGGGCAATCCATGAAGGAAAATGGATCAGCATCGAGTATCGAAACCAGAATGAGGAAACGACAAATTACTGGATCGCTGTCAACGGGATCAATGTGAAAAACAGAACATTGAGTGTGGAGGGCTTTCACCTTGTAAAGCATACGATCGGTGAATTCAAGGTGATCTATCTGGACTCGATCTTGTCTGCTTCCGTGGTGGAAGCCTCTTATTGTAAGATACGTCCGGAGCTCGTGCGGGATATTGAGGAACATCCGGAAAAATATGAGCCGTTGTTCGGACAGCCTGTGAACCTGAAAATATTGAACTATCTGGCGGACTGCAGCCGCCTGGATACGGAGCTGTACGAGTGTGATTATGCTCTGATAAAAAAGATTGACGGCGGCAGCTTCCGCGGCAGGGAATATTTTTTAAATGACGAGCAGTTTTCCGAACTTGTGCAGCAGTTTCAGCGCGAAAGCAGCCGTCAGAGGGAACACAAGGCAGGCGGCTCTCAAAACGGAGGCGCTGCGCGTGAAGGAAATCATAAATGGCAGTACCGGCAGCTTGCCCTTAATGAGCTGAGTATCCCTGTGCGGGGAAGAAAGCCGGGGAAAGAAGCGCTGTATGTGATGGCATACCGCAGGCTGAATCTGGATGTCCGCCGGAGAACACTGCGGGCGGACGATGAAGTGACAGTGTGCCGGGAGTTTACCGTGGGCGGAGAACAGGAGAGCATCCGAAAGTATATGGACCCTGCGGATTATGATCTGCTGAATGATTTTGATAAGAACAGGGAGCTGATAAAGGACAGGATCACAGCTTATAACCGTCTCAGCCAGGGAGTGGATGACCGCCCGTATATCATTGCGCTTGCAAGGGATATCAAGGTAGACCTGAATAACGAATATCAGTGGATCGCAAAGAGTCTGGAAGAGGGCGAAGAGACCTGGCCGATCAAGGCATTTTTCGGGAAGATGACGGCAAGACCGGTACGGCGCAGGGAGTATCCGCTGGCGCTCCTTGAGAAAAAGGTGAATCTGGATCAGCTTCTTGCCATCCACAACGCCATAAAATATCCGGTGACCTATGTACAGGGGCCTCCCGGAACGGGGAAATCCTACACGATCATAAACACGATCATCACCGCTTTCTTTAATGAGAAGACGGTGCTGCTGGCATCTTACAATAATCACCCCATCGATACAGTTGTGGATGACCTGAAAGGAATGGAATATAAAAACGGGATCCGAATCCCGTTCCCGGTGATACGGCTGGGCAATGCAGAACTGACGAAAGCCGCTTTAATAGAAATGAGAGAGCTGTATGAAGACCTCGGAAAGTGGAAAGTATTCGAAGGCACTCTGGACAAGAACAGGGATGAGAAGATTGCCCGGGTAAAGCGGCTCACGAAACTTCTGAGAGAGTATGAGGAGACCTTGAACCTCAGGGAGAAGAAAGAGGCGATCGAGTGTCTGATGAACACAAACCGTCATCTGACATTTCAGGCGGATCTGCAGGGAAGGCAGCTTGCGGAAGTAGACCGGGAGCTTGATGCGATCGGGGAGATCACCAATGAGCAGGCGCTGGCGTTGCTGGATGATGACGAAAAGGAATTCCGGAAATACCTGCATTTTACTTCCATCCGTTATCTGAAACGAATGGCGGAGCCGAAGAATGAAGATCTGAGGAATATACTGGAGATGGAAGATGAGAATGAACAGGTAAAAGCGTTCAATCAATATATCGGGGAGCCGGAGAGCCTGAAACGGTTTCTGAGGATATTTCCTGTTGTCGCCACGACGTGTATTTCCGCGCATAAGCTGGGAACGCCGCAGCCGTATTTTGACATGACCATCATGGACGAGGCGAGCCAGTGTAACACAGCGATGTCGCTGGTGCCGATCCTGCGCGGAAAGAACCTGATGCTCGTGGGAGATCCCCAGCAGCTCAGTCCGGTGATCCTGCTGGATGAGAAAGATAACGCCATCCTCCGGCAGCGTTACCGTGTGCCTGATGAGTATGATTATGCCAAGAATTCTATATATAAGGCATTTCTTGCGAATGATGCAGTAAGTGAGGAAATCCTTCTGCGGCATCATTACAGATGCTGCCCTGCGATTATTTCATTTAACAACAAAAAATATTACAACAATAAATTGATCATTGAGAATAAGAAAAATCCGGAAACGCCCCTTGTCTACATAGATGTCGCCGATAACAGGACGGATTATAAAAATACCGCGCCCGAGGAGGCGGAACGTATTCTGGAATATGTCAGGAAATATCAGGATAAGAAGATCGGAGTTATCACGCCGTTTGCAAATCAGAGGGAATATATCAGCAGGCGGCTCGAAGAGGAGAACATTAAAAATGTATCCTGCGGAACAGTCCATGCATTTCAGGGGGATCAGCAGGATATCATCCTGTTTTCAACCGCGCTGACGGATCAGACTTCGGATAAGACTTACAACTGGCTCAAGAATAACCGGGAACTGATCAACGTGGCCACTTCCCGGGCCGTAGAGAAACTGGTGCTCATTACCAGTACGAAGAATCTGGAACGGCTCCATCAGGACTCTGAAAGAGACGATATGTACGAGCTGGCGCAGTATGTCAGGAAGAAAGGAGAGTACGAGGTGACTCCCGATGAAGTGAATTCGAGGGCGCTGGGCATTAAGCCGTACAGTACGCAGACGGAAGAGGCGTTTCTTGTGAGCCTGAATCACGCTTTGGATAATATCCTGAATAACGGAAGAAGATGCAAGGTGAGAAAAGAAGTGGCCATCTCCCAGGTGTTTCAGGAGAATCTGTCGCATGACAGCCTGTTCTATAACGGAAGATTTGACTTTGTGATCTATGAACAGGAATACGGCGGAAAGGAACTTCCGATTCTGGCGATCGAGCTGGACGGTATGGAGCATCAGGATGATGAGCTGGTGAAAAAGCGTGACCGGGAGAAAGCAAATATTTGCCGGGCTCATGGATTCGAATTGATCCGGGTGGAGAATTCTTACGCAAGACGGTACTATTATATAAAAGAAATTCTGGAAGAATATTTCAAGAGGATAAGATAAAATGAGTTTCGATTTCTATAAACGCGCCGCCATTGTCTGCCGCGCGATTCCTTACGGAAAGGTTGCGACATACGGGCAGATCGCGCTTCTCTGCGGCAGGCCGAAGAATGCACGTCAGGTAGGATATGCGCTGAACCGGAACCGGCTGGGAGATGATATTCCCGCCCACCGGGTGGTAAATGCAAGAGGGATTTTAAGCGGAGCCGCGGCATTTGATACAGCGGATATGCAGAAGCTGCTTCTGGAAAATGAGGGCGTGGAAGTCGGTTTTACTCCGGACGGCTGGCAGGTGGATCTCAAGAAGGACGGCTGGCACAATACGCTGGAAGAAGCATTGCGCTTTCAGGAAATATTTGAGGCGCAGGATATATAAAGCGTGCAGAGGTATTAGAACATGAAGATCAAGTGTATCGCCCTCGATCTGGACCGGACGACGCTGGACAGTCAGGGGCATCTGAGTGAAGAAAACAGAAGAGCCATTGAGAATGCTGTCGCAGCAGGCGTATATGTGGTGGTGGCGAGCGGACGGTCGCTGGATTCATTGCCGGCAGAGATCACGGATATCACAGGCATACGATATGCCATTACATCCAACGGAGCGGCAGTCTATGATCTGTGTGAAAGAAAATGTCTGAGGCAGTTTAAGATGACTCCGGAATCCGCAGAGGATATCCTGCGGCATACGGAGCCGGAGCGGATGAAGGATGCATACGGAGAGGCAGCAGGGATGTCGGAAGTAGAAATGTCTGAAATCGAGATATCTTACGAGGCGTTTATCGATGGCAGAGCTTTTGCGGAGAGCCGGTATGTGGCGGATCCGGTGCGTTTCGGAGCTATGCCGCAGGCGATTTCCTACATACAGGGCACCCGCGCGCCGGTTGAGGATATGAGGACTTTTATCCGCGAACATAAGTCGGAACTGGACTGCATTGACCTTGTGGTAAAAAGCGAGGATATGAAGCATAAATTGTGGAAAAATCTCCGGGAAAATGTCCGAGATGTGTATATCACATCTTCCGTAAGACAGCTTCTTGAAATCTCTCACAGAGATGCAGGCAAGGAATCCGGCGCGAAGTTCCTGCTGGAATATCTCGGACTGACAAGAGAAGAACTTGCCGCGTTCGGTGACGGGGATAATGACAGCGGGCTTCTCAAATATGCAGGAATCGGTTTTGCCGTGGCAAATGCGTCTCCGGAATGCAGAGATGCCGCAGATGAAATTGTCGCTTCTAATGACGAAAACGGTGTTGCACAGGGAATCAATAAAATTCTGGCAATGTGAGAAGAGAGAGCTGGAATCAGGCTGTAAGCAGGGAGGTTCATTATGGCGCTATATGCGATAGGAGATTTTCACTTGTCGTTCACGGCCAATAAACCGATGGACGTGTTCGGGAGCGAGTGGAAGAACCATGTGAGAAAGATTGAGAAATACTGGAAGAAATATGTAAAGGAAACAGATACTGCGGTTATCACAGGCGACCATTCCTGGGGAAGAAATCTGGACGAATGCAAGGAAGACCTGGAATTTATCGAGGCGCTCCCGGGGCGCAAGATCCTGCTCAGAGGCAATCATGACATGTTCTGGGATGCGAAGAAGACAGAGCGGCTCAACAGCCTGTACGATGGAAGGCTCAGCTTTCTGCAGAATAATTTCTATGCATATGAGGATTATGCTCTGGTCGGAACAAAGGGGTATTGCTATGAGGGTAAAGACAGTTATGAGCACTTTGAGAAGATCAGGGACCGGGAGCTTGTAAGACTGCGGGCGTCTTTCGAGGAGGCGCGCTCTGCGGGATACCGGAAATATATTATGTTCCTGCACTACCCGCCCACCAGTATCGGCGAGACGGAGAGCGGATTTACAAAGATGGCACAGGAATACGGGGCGGAGCAGGTCGTGTATTCCCACTGCCACGGGAAGGCGAGATATGATGACAGCTTTCACGGAGAAGTGGACGGCATTATCTATCATCTTGTGTCTTCTGATTATCTTAGATTTAAACCGGAGAGAATATTATGAAGATTATCATTTCACCAGCGAAAAAAATGAATATAGACACAGACACCCTGGCATGCAGGAGCATACCTGTTTTTCTTGATGAAACAAAAGAACTTCTTGTCTGGATGCGGCGTCTTACCTTCGGGCAGGCAAAGGAGCTGTGGAAGTGCAATGACAAGATTGCCGAACAGAATTACAGAAGATTTCAGGAGATGGATCTTGAACGGAATCTGACTCCGGCGGTCATAGCCTATGAAGGAATCCAGTATCAGTATATGGCGCCTGCCGTATTCGGCGGAGCGCAAACGGATTATATTCAGGAACATCTGTGCATTTTATCCGGATTTTACGGCGTGCTGAAACCTTTTGACGGTGTGACGCCGTACAGGCTGGAGATGCAGGCGAAGGCGTCCGAAGCCGGAGACCTGTATAAATTCTGGGGCGATAAACTATATCGGGAAGTGACGAGGGAAGAACAGGGGGCAGGAAGTCTTATTGTAAATCTGGCGTCCAAAGAGTATTCAAAATGTGTGGAGAAGTATCTGGCTCCTGAAGACACATACCTGACGATTGTGTTCGGAGAGCTGGAGGACGGGAAAGTGAAGCAGAAGGGAACGTTCGCCAAGATGGCGAGGGGTGAAATGGTGCGCTATCTGGCGGAGAATAATGTGCAGGAGCCGGAGGGGATCAAAGGGTTTGACAGGCTTGGATACTGTTTTGATGAAGCACTTTCAGGTGAACGGGAATATGTGTTTCTGAAAAATTTGAAAAAGGTGCAGCCGACGGACGGGGAGACAGTCTGAAGAAAAGCCTGTTTCTTCAATCAAACAGAACATTTAGGATATGGAGGAAAAGTTATGTACAATGCATCAGAAAAAAGATATGAAAATATGATTTACAACCGCTGCGGAAACAGCGGTTTGAAGCTCCCGGCAGTATCACTGGGGCTCTGGCACAATTTCGGCGATACAGGATCCTATGAGACTATGAAGCAGATATGCTGTACTGCATTTGATAACGGCGTGACACATTTCGATCTTGCGAACAATTATGGGCCGGAGCCCGGAAGTGCAGAGAAGAATTTCGGCAGAATATTAAAAGAGGATCTGGAACAGTATCGGGACGAGCTTATCATCAGCACAAAAGCCGGATATGATATGTGGCCGGGGCCTTATGGGAACTGGGGCAGCAGGAAATATCTTCTGGCAAGCCTGGATCAGAGCCTGAAGCGTATGGGCCTTGAGTATGTGGATATCTTTTATCATCACCGGATGGACCCGGAGACACCGCTGGAGGAGACAATGGGAGCGCTTGCACAGGCGGTGGCATCCGGGAAAGCACTCTATGTCGGCCTGTCCAATTATGATGGAGAGACTCTGGAGAGAGCAACGGCGATTCTTGAAGATTTACGCTGTCCTTTTATTATTAATCAGAACCGTTACTCCATTTTCGACCGGACTATCGAGAACAACGGGCTGAAAGAGACCGCCGCACGATTCGGAAAAGGCATCATAGCATTCAGCCCGCTTGCCCAGGGGCTGCTGACAAACCGGTATTTAAACGGGATTCCGGAGGACAGCCGCATTATGACAGACGGGAGATTCCTCAAAAAAGAGTCACTTACGGAGGAACGCCTCCAGCAGATCCGCAACCTTAACGGGATTGCGGCAGGAAGGGGGCAGACACTTGCCGAGATGGCATTGAGCTGGGTACTGCGCGACGGGATTGTGACGAGCGTGCTTATTGGAGTCTCCAGACCGGAGCAGGTGCTTGACGATATCAAGGCAATACAAAATATCGAATTCAGCGGGGAAGAGCTGGCGAAGATAGATAGTGTAGTCAGATAGCATTGTTTTAGAATCTGAGACTGATTTATTTACTGCATGAAGAAGGATGTGAAATTTTGAACTTATACTTGACCTTGACGCAGCGTAAACTTCTATCATTGATATCAGGACGACTCCCATTATAGAGAATCCGCAGGATTTTGAAAACTGGGGCAGTATCGGCAAAGATCAGGAGGATAAGTCAATGTACAGTATCAAAGAACTTTCAGACATGGCGGGAGTGAGTGCACGCACTCTGCGGTGGTATGACAGGATCGGACTGCTACAGCCGGCTTTTGTAAATGATGCAGGGTACAGATTCTACGGGGAACGGGAAGTTGATCTGCTGCAGCAGATCCTGTCCTACCGGAGAGCGAAGAGGCGGAACGCATTGTCACGCTTCATAAGGAATGGCTTGGCATGACGTGGAAGACGTATACGGAGGAAGCGCACAAAGCGGTCGCAAATATGTATATCAGCGATGAACGGTTTAAAATGTATTATGATCGTAAGGTACCCGGATGTGCTCAATTCCTCGAAAAAGCTATAAGAAATAAGATCGGAGAGTGATCATCGGATATCAGAAAGGGCGGGCATGTGAAAGTGCCTGCCCTTTACCTGCATCTGTAGTCCGGATGTCCGGCGGCAAATCTTTCAGCCGCTTTCTCCCAGTTGACCACATGGAACCAGTCGTCGATATATGCGGCGCGCAGGTTATAATGTTTGAGATAATAGGCGTGTTCCCACACGTCGATATTCAGGAGGAGCGTGCGGAACTGACGCACCGGTGTATTCTGATTAGAGGAGGTCACAATCTTAAGAACCGCGCTATCGGACACAAGCCATGCATAGCCGGAGCCGAAGACAGACAGCGCGGCGGTTTTGAACTGTGAGCGGAAATTCTCCGGGCTGCCAAACTGCCGTGTCATCTCGCGGAAAAGCCGGGAGGAAGAAACAGTTCTGCCTTTTGAGGCACAGTCTGACTGACTGCCCGGGTTCATCCCGTCAAAATAGAACCGATGATTATATACGCCGCCCGCATTGTTTTTAAGCGATGCCTGAAGATGGCAGGGAAGCCTGCACCACATGGTGAGAAGCTCTTCCAGCGAATAGTTCTGCAGAGAAGGATTCTCCTCAAGAAAATTATTTAAGTTGTCAATGTATGTCTGAAGATGCCGGTCATGGTGAAGATGCATTGTCTTCTCATCGATAAAAGGCTCGAGCGTATCGTAGGCGTATGGGAGAGGAGTGTTGATAAAAGGATAATAGTTGTTCATATGGGGCTCCGAAAAGGGCTTTCCTGTTAATATATGAGAGGGGATGAGATATGTTTCCTGCTGTGCAAAAGAAATTTGCGCGGTTTCCAAATAGATTTGCTGGTATTTCCAGAGTCTTTCTGATATTCTGGGTACGACTGGGATGAAAGGAGAGAGGAGCGGAAAACATGCTTGGAGAAAAGCTCATAACGTTACGAAAAAAACATGGATACAGTCAGCAGGAAATCGCGGATATGTTGTCTGTTACACGCCAGACTATATCAAATTGGGAGTGCGGTCAGGGTGCTCCTTCACTTGATAAGGCGGCAGAGCTTGCAGCAATCTATAAAGTAAGTCTGGACGACTTGGCTGGAAACAAGATAGAGATTGCAGCGAAAGAGAAGAAAGAAAAAGATTTACATGTTCTGAAAAAAATGATCGGGAAGAAATGTATTTTGGATTGTTCGGACTGGGATCTTGTTCTGGTGGATGAGGTGATGAGTGATCTGACCGGAACGGTGGAAGTGAAAATACTCGATGTGAATGAAGAGTGGTTCAAGATCGAGTATGAACGTAGAAAAGAAGGAACAATCTTTCGGAAAGAGAAAGTGGTAAAACTTGTTGATCTCTCACTGATTGCGGGATTGATGCTGGAGGTGACAGAGGAATGATTATATTTCTGTTGATTGTTTTTATAGGACTGTTAATCTATATAATCTGTGAGAATAAGAAAGAATCGAAGTTGGACAAGACACTAATATCATGGAGAAAACTGCTTCCTGGATACATCGGGAAAAACTGTGAGATTGTGGTGAAAGAGCCTCTGGTAAATATAGACGTGATGTACAGTGTGACAGGAATCCTGACAGATGTAGATGATGAGTGGCTGGAGCTGGAATGTACAGTCAAGAAGAAAAAGGTGTTGAAGATTTTCAGAATCGATAATGTCAGCAGTGTAAAGGAAATCGTGTAGCACAGCGGTGCGAAACAGTTATTACAGAAAAGTATTTTCCGTGCAGGAGATCATAACAAAAGGAGGCATATTTTCCATTTGGAAAGTACGCCTCCTTATTAAATCAGAGGAGTTGAATTATTATCAGTGGATTGACTATGTTACATTATCTGTCGTTTTCCAGTTCACGGATATGCCGGTCCCTCTGGAAATACAGGCAGACAAATATGCCGGCAAACGCGATCACAAAGAACAGAAGTGCCGCGCCGGAACCCTTGCCTGCTCCGAAGACAAGGGTAAAAATGCTGTCCGCTGTCTGTATCTGCATAAATGGTTCAAACACACGGTCCACCAGAAATCCGCCAAGCAGATATCCTAAAGGAATTGTGAAAAACTGAAGCGTGTTCCTAGCTGAGTAAACCCTTCCCTGCATTTCCACAGGAATGCGCGAGCGGAAGAGGGCGTCCATGTTTGTGTTCATGACCGGTATGAACAGCCAGCCCAGAATGGCGCCCAGGCACCATATCGGTGTACTCTGCCCCAGGGCGAGCAGGAAATTCTCCGTACTCATGGAAAACAGAAGGGAACGGCAGATCACCTTTACCCGATTTTTCGGAGCCGGGAGGAATGTAACGACTGCACTTCCAATGATATTTGCCAGGCCGGTGCATGTATTGACAAGCGCCAGCGCAGTCTGGCTGCCTCCGCTGCGGGAGAGCAGCATAGCGGGCAGTGCCGCGTTGTAGACGGATGCCACAAGGTTGATGGCTGCGAGAAACAGGATCAAATCCAGTATCCCGCGGTTCCTTTTCAAATATTTAAGCCCTGTAAGAGCAGACTGGAGGACAGATTCCTTCGCCTGATCCGCATTGGCGGAATTTCCGGTCTGTTTGTCACGAAATTGTCGGCGGGGATCTGGAATTCGGATAAAGAATGCCAATGCGGTGAAAGCTGTTACAAATGTCAACAGGTCAAAAACAATCACTGCATAAATTCCGAGAAAGCCGAGCAGTGCCGTGGCAATTACCGGTGAGAGGATGGTTACCAGAGAATTGGAAAATGTTCGCATCCCGGCAGCTCTCTGATACTGTGCTTTCGGCGTCAGAAGGCTTACGGCCACGTCGGAGGCCGGCTGCTGAAATGTATTTCCCAGTCCGTTCAGTGCATTTAGTAGGTAGAGATGCCACAGCTCAAGTTTCCCGGTGACGAGCAGCGTCAATACAGACAATGTACAGAGCGCGGCAAAGCTGTCGCATATGAGCATGGTTGCTTTCTTATTCCATCGGTCGCTCAACGCTCCTGCAAATATACTGAGCAGTACATAGGGGGCGTATGAGCATACAGTTAACAGCGCGGACGCCAGAGCCGAGCCGTGCTGATTGTAAGACCAGATGACAAGCGCATAGCTGGTCATGGAACTTCCGAGTGCGGAGAGACCTTGCGTTGCCCAGAGAATAAGAAATGTATGTAATCCTTCAAATAGTTTTCTGAATTTATTTATCATGACTTTGCTCCTTTTCGTTTCTTTTCTATGGAAATGAAAGTGCAAAGTCTGAAGTTGACAGCGACTTTCAGATGTGAGCGCCGCTGTGCTTCCCGGACGGTGAAGAGGTAAGCGGTTCCGCATACTGCAGGAATTTCCGCCGCCTTGATTTGTCATCCTGCTCCGTGTCAGATCCGTCCGGGATCAGACTCTGCGCGGAGCATGAGCAATGCATAATCTTATGGTATACATTTTTCTGTACATTGTTGAATGTCCTTTCCGGCAGATCTAAATCTGTGCCTTATCATATGCAGTTATTATATCAACCGACCTGTAAAAAAACAATGTAAATGAAAAAATATATCTTGGCTATTGTTCGTAACCCGCACAGAATTCAAATCTTGATTCCCTATTTTTGCTGGTGTATGATTGAGGTAAAGTCCAGGGTTAATGAACAGTTATTTTACGACAGAGAGGTGTCATCATGTACATAGGAGATTTACATATTCATTCCAGATATTCCCGGGCGACGAGCAAAGATTGTACGCCGGAGCATCTGGACTTGTGGGCGAGGAAGAAAGGAATACATATCGTGGGAACTGGTGATTTCACTCATCCTGCATGGCGGGAAGAGCTGGAAAAGAAGCTGGAGCCTGCAGAGGACGGACTCTATGTGCTGAAAGACGAATACAGGATCAAAGATGAGGAAATTCCGGGGGAAGTGAGCCCGAGGTTTGTCATAACAGGTGAGATCAGTTCCATTTATAAGAAGAATGGGAAAGTGCGTAAAGTCCACAGCCTGATCCTTCTGCCCGGTCTTGAGGATGCGGAGCGGATCTCGGCAAAGTTGGAACAGATCGGGAATATCCATTCTGACGGACGGCCAATCCTCGGCGTAGACTGTCATGACCTGCTGGAGATCATTCTGGAGCTGAGTCCGCGGGCAGTCTACGTGCCGGCCCATATCTGGACGCCTCATTTCTCCTTGTTCGGAGCGTTCTCAGGATTTGATACAGTGGAAGAGTGCTTTGAGGACCTGACGCCGTACATCCATGCGATGGAGACGGGACTTTCCTCTGACCCGCCGATGAACTGGCGTGTCTCAGCGCTTGACCGGTATCAGCTGATCTCCAACTCGGACGCTCATTCTCCCGCAAAACTTGGAAGAGAGGCAAATTTATTTGACATTTCTCTGTCCTATGAAGGACTTTCCCACGCCATACAGACGGGTGAGGGCTTATACGGTACGATTGAGTTTTTTCCCGAGGAGGGAAAGTATCATATGGATGGTCACCGCAAATGTAATCTCTGCCTGACGCCGTCCGATACATTGAAATATAACGGGATTTGTCCGGTGTGCGGCAGGAAGATCACGATCGGAGTCTCCCACCGAGTGGAAGAACTTTCAGACCGGGCAGAAGGATATATCAGGGAAAATGCAAAGCCATTTGAGAGTTTGGTGCCGTTGCCGGAAGTCATCGGAGCTTCTTCCGGACACTCCGCAGCCAGCGTGAAAGTGCAGAGAGAATATCAGAAAATGCTTTCCGAGCTGGGACCGGAATTTGAGATTCTGAGGAATCTCCCGCTGGAGGATATCCGGAGAGTATCCGGCACCCGTGTGGCTGAAGGAATCGAGCGCCTGCGCCGTGGGCAGGTAGAACGGATACCGGGTTTCGACGGAGAATACGGTGTGATTAAATTATTCAGCGCAGAAGAGCTGAATAATACAGAGGGGCAGATGAGTTTCCTCGAGCTTCTAGGAGTGCAGGAAAGCGGAAAAGAAAATACAGAAAAAGCAGGCGGAGAGACAAGAAAAGCGGAAAAGAAGCATGTGGAACCAGCGGCGGAGCAGAAAGGAGACCTGAAGAAACAACAGGAGAAGCAGCAAGGTCAACAGCGGAATAGGGCAGTTGGTCTGAACCCGGAACAGGAATATGCTGTCCGGTGTACGTCGCCTCATATTGCGGTAAAGGCAGGCCCCGGCACGGGAAAGACAAAGACGCTTGTATCCAGACTTCACTATCTCCTGGAATACCGAAAAGTCCGTCCGGCGGAGATCACAGCGGTTACATTTACTAATCAGGCGGCAGCAGAGCTGAGGGAGCGTATCGAGAAAGAGACAGGGAAGAAGCAGGCCGGTCATGCAATGCAGATCGGAACATTTCATGCGATCTGTCTTAATTTCCTGAAAGAACAGGGAGAAGAATTTACTCTGATGGGAGAAGCGCAGCAGCGGATCATGGCGGAAGAGGTAATCTCACACACAGGTGTAAATGCGAAGCCGGGTAAATTTCTGGAGCAGGTATCGCGCAGAAAATCCGGTATGGACAGAGTGCCCTCAGGTGACGCTGCCGGCGCGGATATTTCCGAAGATCCGGCATGGCAGCAGGCGTTCCGGAGTTATGAAGAACGGAAGCAGGAATTACATTTGCTGGATTTCGACGATCTTCTGCTGCGCGTGACAGAGCGCATTGAGCGCGGTCAGGTAAATGATGGCTGGGAGAGGAGATTCCGGTATCTTCTGGTCGATGAATTTCAGGATATTAACCCTGCCCAGCTTAAATTGGTGCAACTGTGGAGCCAGACGGGAAGGGAGTTGTTCGTGATCGGAGATCCGGACCAGTCAATCTACGGTTTCCGCGGAGCGGACAGTGCCTGCTTTGAGCGCCTCGGGAAAGAATATGACGACCTTGAGATCATAAGCCTGAAAGAAAATTACCGCTCCGCGCCTCAGATTCTGAAAGCAGCGTCAGCGGTGATCGGTGCAGCAGAAATTGGAGAAAAAGAGGAGAGAGAAATGCTTCGTCCGAATTGCCCGGACGGCGCGCCTGTCCGGCTTGTCCGCGCCGGGAGTCCTATGGGCGAGGCAATATTCATTGCAAAAGAAATCAACCGTATGGCAGGCGGCATGGGGATGATCGAGGCCCATCAGACTGCATGGGAGTATCCGGAAAAGAAAGTCCGCAGTTTTGACGAAATTGCGGTTCTCTGCCGAACCCATCATCAGGCAGAACTGGTGGAGAAATGTCTGCGCACAGAGAGCATCCCTTATGTGATCGCCGGCAGGGAAGATTACCTGAGCGAAGAATCTGTGCAGAACAGCATCTGTTTCTTCCGCCTTATAGAGCAGACTGTGAAATCAGAAAATCTGCGGGAATTACTGTATGAAGAAGCGGAAAACACACAACAGCGCGAAATTGCGGATATGTGCGGCGATATTTCCGGTATGGAGGTATGTGCGAGATATTTCTGGAAAATGGAGTGGAGCGATATGGCCGTGGAAGTGATCAGAAATACTATGAGCAGATACCGCCCGCTCTATAAAAAGAAAAAGCCTCAGAAATTTCTTGAACAGTGGATGGAAGAGATGAAGCTGACAGACGATCCTGCCATGCAGAAACTCCTGCAGGCGTCAGTATTTTATGAGACAATGACAGAATTTCTGTATGCCCTTGAGCTGGGGGTGGAGAGTGACCTGAAGCGCTGCGGCAGTAAGAAATATACTTCCGACTCGGTCACTGTCATGACTCTGCACGGCTCGAAAGGACTTGAATTCCCTGTCACATTTATCTACGGAGTAGAGAAAGGCTCGATCCCGCTGGAAAATGAGAAGCATCCGTCGGACAAAGAAGAAGAGCGCCGTTTGTTCTATGTGGGAATGACGAGGGCGAAAGAAGAATTGATCCTGACAATTTCCGGGGAGGAATCGGAATTCACCGGTGCCATTCCTGCGGATGTATCTGTTCATGAAAATGAAGAGAAAAAGAAAAAGGAGCAGGAATGGCAGCAGATGAGTTTGTTTGACATGTGATGAGAAGCTATCCGGATACAGTCATGGAAAAAAGCCGTATGATAATGTCCCGTGTTTCAGGAAACCGTTGCAGGATCACCTGGCGAATTACTTCGGGTGAGATAGGGGAGTTGATATCGAAAACCATCTCACCGCTGGCGGCGTCGCCTATGGCGATCGGGGCGTATGCTGCTCCGCCGGCTGCGATCTTCTGAGCTACTGCAAGACCTCCGATCGAATAGACGCCTATTGCGCAGCCTCCGGCTGCAAAGAGCCCAAATGCAAATCCACCGATGGCAAGCACTCCCCGGGCGCGGCAGAACTTCTGCCCGGGAAACCATCTTCCCACATTGATGTGGACCAGCGGGAGTCCGAAGATCGAGAGTCTGCTCTTGTATTCATAGTGCCAATGGTAAGGAACATAGTGAATTTCCCGGGCTGTCTGTGCGTAATCCGTTTCCGGCGCTTTGGAAGCCGGTTCAGGGGATGTGTGTCCTACAAGTTCATCTATGGATATATGGAAAAAATCACTCAGCTGGATCAGCTTATCCATTTCAGGCGTGGTAACACCAAGTTCCCATTTTGAGACAGTCTGGCGGGTGACGCCAAGCTCGTATCCGAGCTGCTCCTGAGAAAGACCCTGCTGCTTTCTTAAAGTAATAAGTCGTTCCTGAAAAGTCATGATAAAGTTTCCTCCTGTAATAAATACATACAGACGGTCGGCAGCGCTGCACTTTGTCTGACAGATACAGAATAGCAGAGAGTGTCAACAATTGCTACCATGAACCGTTGGATCTTTGTATCAAATCAATCGGTATTGATCCTGTTCAGAACAGTCAGGGGGTAGACTGTAATCTGATTCTTAGCCGTTTCGGCTGATTTTCACAAATAAGATTGTCAAAGAAACTGATAGCATCTATAATCAAAGGAGAAAGTGTATGGAAAAAAGAAAACAACTGAATATGCAGATGGACACAGACAATGAACCTTTTAATCCGCTAAAGGACATGAACCTTATGGATGATTTTCTGTTTGACGTTGCGACAGTCGATCTGGAGACCTGCAAGATAATTATTGAACTTTCACTTGGAATAACACTTACAAAAATTGCATGGAAAGAGGGGCAGAAAGTCGTGCATAATCTTCCGGGGAAGCGTGGAATCCGGATGGATTTCTATGCTGAAGATGATCAAGGGCGCGTCTTTGATGTAGAAATGCAGAAAAGAAACAGGGGAAATATTCCGAAAAGAACGCGGTTTTATCAGGCTCTGATTGATGCACCGATGCTGAAAAGCGGGGAGCAGGGGTTCGATCATCTGAAACCGGCATATATCATTGTAATCTGCGGGTTTGATCAGTATGGATATGGCTTTTATAGATATACGTTTGACAATCGATGCAAAGAACTGCCGGAACTGCTCATGGGCGATGAATGCCAGAAAATAATATTAAATACGAAAGGTACGAATGATGAAGACGTCGAGAAGCCTTTGGTTGATTTTCTGCATTATATCGAAAAGAGCAGTGAAGATAATATTCCGGAAGACTGTGATGAGCGTCTGAAGCATCTGCATAGAAAGCTGGAAGAGATAAAAGCAAATGAGCAGATGGGAGTGACATATATGAAGATGGAGGAAAGAGATCGTCTAATAAGGAAAGAAGGAGAACTAAAAGGTGAATCCAAAATTGTATCGATGATTCGTAAGAAGCTGGCAAAAAATAAAAATATCATCGAGATAGCTGAAGAGCTGGAACTGGAAAATAATTACGTGCAAAAAGTTACTGCATTGCTTCGGGAAGAGCCTGACAAAACAGACGAACAGGTGGCAGAGATGGCCCTCTACGGAAAGGAAGAAAAGTGAGATGGAAATAAATATCAAAGTTGACTACAAGGCAGTCGAAGAGGTTGTGCGCCGTGCGGGCATGATGATAAAGGAGGCGCATCTGTCGGCAGATTCGGTACAGCACAAAGAAGGAGCTGCAAATTTTGTTACGTCTTATGATGTGGGGATCCAGAGATTTCTGATCGACGAGCTGCACCGTATTGTACCGGAGGCGGCCTTCTTCGGCGAGGAAGAGACAGAAGGGAATACCAGGGAGAAAGAACTTGACGGGCTGTGCTTCCTGATCGATCCAATTGACGGTACGACGAACTTTATGTTTCGGTATAATTACAGCTGTGTTTCCGTGGGCCTTGCATATGCAAGGAAAATGATCGCGGGATTTGTATATAATCCGTATGTGGACGAGATGTTTACAGCGGTCAGGGGAGAAGGAACGTATCTGAACGGGAACAGGATCCATGTGCCGGACAACACTCTTGAAGACGGAATCGCGTCTTTCGGATGTGCAAGGTATAATGATCCCAATACTGATCTTTTATTCCGTGTGGTACAGGAGATGTTTAACCGCAGTCTTGCAGTGAGAAGCGGAGGTTCGGCGGCGCTTGATCTTTGCCGTGTGGCGGCAGGAGCAAGTGTTGTATATCTGGAGATGAAGCTGAATCCTTATGATTATGCAGCGGCGTCCATTATTATAGAAGAAGCGGGAGGAGTGATCACGCAGATTGACGGAAGTAAGATCACGCTGGATCAGCCGTGTTCAATATTGGGGGCGGCGCCGAAAGCCGCAGGCGAAGTGAGGAAGATGATAGCGTCAGCGTACAGGCGGGAGCATTGACGTTAAGAAAAGATCTTACAGACTGCGGCGGAAACAGCAGTGATAAAATAACAGGGCGGCACAGGATTATTTTTCTGATCTGAAAAGATCACGGAAATATCCCTGCCGCCCTGTTATCTTATGCACTGATGATCTCAGTCAGGGCGCCGAGAAGATCTGCGTCCAGATCCATGGTCTGGAGCTGGGAGAGCAGGATCGTTCTGTCGTCTGATCTCTGGATCATGCTATAGAGCGTATCTTTTAGGACGAAAGAAATTTCTGCCTGATTCAGGAAGTCAAAGCATTCTTTTACAATGTCGTTCTCCGCTGCTTCCGCGTGTTCTGCGAGGAGCCGGATCTGCGTGCTGACGGGAACATCCTTAAGCGTACAGGTGAGGACGCATGTCTTTTCATCATAAGTGATACTGCAGCCGGATGCCTCCGACAGGCAGGAGACGCCGGTATATACGGAGGTACGATCTGTGCAGTCTTTTACACCGTGCAGCTGAATGATATATGTACGTTTTTCGGGAATTAAATTTGTTTCGCCACGAGCTTCTTCTATGATAAATTCGGCATCATCGCCCCATTGAAATTTCATGTCTGTTGTAGCACATTTGCCGGATTTGTAGCCTTCTGAAATATTGTCGTCTTCATAGAGGCTAAAACTGCCGTCCGCGCCTGCGTAAACATGGATACGAAGTTCCTGCGGATTGCTTCCCGCATCTTTTATCTCATCGGTCATAGGTATGACAGCTCCGGCTTTTGCGAGAACAGGAATGGAATTGATATCCCGGTACATGGACAGGATACGTCCGCCTCTGTATTTCCTCCCGGTGAATATGTCGTAACAGATTCCGTCCGGAAGCCATACTTTCACTTTTGCCATATTCAGTTTCGGGATGCGCGGCGAGGTGACAGGCGCCGCGATCAGCTCGCTTCCGAAGAGATACTCGTTGGGGAACTGATAAGCTTTTTCTTCTTCCGGCCAGTTGTAATACATCGGCAGCATCAGCGGTATATCCTCTTCGTATGCGCGGTGGTTCATTGTATACAGATAAGGAAGAAGTCGATGACGTAGCCTCAGGAACTCTTCCATCATTGAGCAGATCTCCGGTCTGTAGCGCCAGGGTTCTTTTCCGTTGAATTCGCTGTTGCTGGAGTGCAGGCGCATGATCGGCGAGAATACACCGAACTGCAGCCATCTGCCGGCCATTTCATCATCTTTGAATCCCCTCATGTGACCGCCGATGTCATGACTCCACATTCCGTAGCCGATATTTGACGCAGTGGAGGTAAAATATGGCTGGAACGCAAGCGAATCCCAGGTGATAATAGTATCGCCCGAAAATCCTACGGGATAGCGGTGGCTCCCGGGCCCTGCATATCTGGAGAAGGTCATAGGACGCTTCCCGTCTCTTGCGTTGTCCAGATAGTGATAGTGGTTCAGCATCCACAGAGGATCGAGCCCTTCAATCTTGCTGACGCCTCCGGACTGCCAGTCGATCCACCAGAAGTCTACGCCTTTTTCTTCGGCAGGGTGGAAGATGTGGCGGAAGCACGCATCGAGAAAATCCGGATTTGAAATGTCAAATACAACGGGCTGCTCCGTGTCCGGATTGATCCCCATAGCCTGAGCCATCTCGGGGTACATCTCTTCAAAAGCCCGGATGCCGTCGGCTGGATGGATGTTCAATGTGATATGCAGGTTCCGGTCGTGAAGCCATCTCATAAAACCTTCCGGATCGGGGAAGAATTCCCTGTTCCATGTATAGCCTGTCCAGCCGCTTCCGTATTTTGGATCGATATCTACCAGATGCCAGTCCATATCGATAACGGCGACAGAGAAAGGAAGGTTCTCGTTTTCAAAGCGTTCCATCAGTTCCTTGTAAGATTTTTCGGTATATTTATAGTAACGGCTCCACCAGTTCCCGAGTGCGTAGCGCGGAACCATAGGACTTTTTCCGCACAGGCGGGCAAAGTCCCTGAGCGCCTGCAGATAGTCATGCCCGTAAGCCCAGAAATAGATGTCGATGCATCCTTTGCGCCGGGGCTCAACCCATCCGTCTTCCCGGATAGCCAGAGACCGGCTGTCGTCCATTACTGAGAAGCCGTTCCGGCTTATGATACCGTGCTCCAGTGGAATAGCGCCGTCCGCCTCATCCAGAGTACGGGCAGTTCCGCCCAAATCTTTGAAATCTTCGCCGTAATGCCAGATGCTGTGATAAGCGCTGTAGTTGCCGATAGCCTGTATAGAGAGACCGTTGGCGGAAAACGGCTTCCGGTCATAGATCAGATGCGCTTTTGGTGTGATGATCTCAAGGGAATCATCTGCATCTATTATGCGGAAGGTACTTTTGGGAAAGTTTCGGTTCCATACGGACTGGGTAGCCCTGTCTTCAAAAATCCCGTCCGGGTCATATTCAAGACGGAGAAGCCCTTCTGTAAGAACAGATATCCGCCAGCAGTCTCCTTTAATGATATTTTCAGGTGCAGTCTCAGGATGAGTTTCTGCGATCAGTTCTGGTCTCATATTCGAATCTCCTTTCAACTGGTTTGCCGCGCGCTGGCAGGCGCCAGTGCGCGGCAGGCGGCAGAAAAACTGCCATATCTATATTAACCCTTGACCGCTCCGGCGGCAACACCTGCCACGAAGCGTTTCTGGAATATCACGTACACGATGATGACCGGGAGGATCGAGATCGTAGTTGCTGCGAACAGTCCGCCGTAATCTGTGGAATATCTTCCGTTAAAGAGGGTAAGGCCTACGGCAAGGAGCTGTTTCTCTTCGCTGTCGATCATCAAGTATGGCCAGAGGTAATCTTCCCATACCCAGAGGAACTGGAAGATCGCGATAGCGGATATACCGTTTTTACACAGGGGGAGCACCAGCTTGTGAAATGTCTGGAACTCATTGGAGCCGTCCATTCGGGCAGCTTCTATCAGTTCATCGGGAATGCTCTCCATGTTCTGTTTCATCATGAAGATACCGAATCCGCTGACCATCACAGGCAGGATCAGGGATATGTAAGTATCCTGAAGACCGGCCTCCATGAACATAGTGTATCTCGGGATGATCGTAACTGACCATGGCACCATCATTGTCATCATGACGAAACCAAAGATGATGTTTTTGCCCTTAAACTGATACTTGCCGAGTACGTAGCCGCACAGGCAGCTCGTATAGATCACGAGCACGGTAACTGCAACGGCGATGAAAATACTGTTCATAAAGTAACGCAGAAAATCAAAGGTCTGCTGAAGGTTCATGTAATTGTCGGTGGTCGGCTCCTGCGGGAGCAGCGTCTGAACGATGGACTGGATCTCACCGTTTGTCTTAAAGGAGGAGAGCACCATCCATACGAACGGGAAGACAGTGATGACTCCGACCAGGGCGAGCACGACGTATAAAGCTGTTTTCAATACCTTGTGTTTCATATCCTGACCTCCTTAACTTTCATTTGCTCCGGTGACCTTGAACGAGATCACGGTGAATAATGCGGTCAGCACCAGGATAAACAGAGAAATGGCTGATGCGAACCCGAAGTTATACTGTTTGAACGCCTGATCATAGACGAGGTATGAGCTTAAGTAGGTCGAAGTTCCCGGGCCTCCTGTAGTCATGACCAATACCGGCACATATGCCTGCAGGTAGGAGATGATCGAGGTGACTACGACGAACAGCATGGTCGGTTTGAGCAGAGGCAGTGTGATATAGCGGAAAGTCTGCCATGCATTTGCCCCGTCGATGCTCGCTGATTCATAGCAGTCGGACGGCAGGGAAAGCAGACCGGACAGGAAGAGGATCACTGCGTATCCGAAATCCTTCCAGATCGTCATCACCATCAGGGCGGGCAGAGCGAAATTGCTGTCAAACAGCCAGTTGATATCCAGCCCGAAGATATTGTCGATGAGTCCGAACTGCGGATTGTACATGATCTTCCACACATAAGCAACGGCAACAAGCGGAGTTACGGTCGGCATGTAAAAGATTGTGCGGAACAGTGTCTTGTGCTTCATCAGTTTTGAGTTCAGCGCGTAGGCGATCGCCAGTCCGAGGAGCACACGGAAGAAAACGACGACCACGCAGAAGATCACGGTATTTGCCATGGACTGCCAGAATGTCGGATAGGAAAACATACGGACATAGTTGTCCAGTCCGATCCAGTTATAAGTCTGGTTCAGGGGATTCCACTGATGGAAGCTTCCCGCGATGACGATGACCACAGGGATGATCAGGAAGATCGTCATATAGATAATGAGGAATCCCATCGCGATATTCCGCATCCAGATTTCGCTTTTACTTTGAAGCGGTCTTCTTTTAAACATAAATTTCCCCTCCCTTATTCTTCATAATAGGCGTAGAGACTCTCACTCGAAGTGAAGTCCGCGTTTGCAAGGTCGATGTCGATCGTATCCGCGGCAGTCTTAAGAGCGTCGTCCGCGTCTTTGCCATTATAGAGGATATCCTCCCCGGCGATCTTCAGATTGTTTTCGACTGTGGAAGGCATTGCTCCCGGCCAGATGTAGCGGTCGATATGCGGACCGACAGTCTTGACGATCGGGGTGTCTTTGAGCTCCGGCGCCTCCATGAGTGAGGACTTGGCAGGAATCAGGCCGCCGTCCTGGCTGAGCTTGATCTGCACGTCATCGCTGGCGAGGAAGAAGCGGATGAAATCCTGCGCGACTTCCTTCTGTGCATCGGTCGCATTCTTGTTGATGCCCGGAGTGGATTCACCGTTATAACGGTAATAAGCGTAAGGTGTCTTTCCGTCCTGTGTCGGGATCTCGAAAGTTCCGTAGTTGATGTCCGGAGCGTTTGTGGCGAGATTGCCTACGAAGAATCCCCAGGCAAATACCATTGCGCTCTGGCCCTGATAGAAGCTCTGATCGTAGTTGGTACCGAAGTCCTTATCACCTACGTGGTATTTTTCATAGAGATCGATCAGGAAGGAGGCTGCATCCTTCATGCCGTCGCCGTCTACAAGAGACTCTTTACCGTCTGCTGAGAACAGATTGTCCCCGAACTGGTAGTTCAGGCCGATGACAGTAGAGTTGAAATAATTGTTATAGTTATATCCTGCCTGGATCATATTTCCATTTTCATCGAATTTCGTAAGCTTCTGGGCTACTTCGATAAATTCGTTCCAGGTCTTCGGGATATCGTCGTCCGTCAGTCCTGCTTCAGCCCAGAGGTCTTTGTTATAGTAAAACATTCCGGTAGACAGGCCGTAATCCATATAGTAGATGTTTCCGTTCATGAGATGGGTCGAAGCGGAAGGATAATCTGCAATGAGGTCATCTGTGCTGATGTCATAAGGTTCTATATAGTTGAGGAGCAGATGCTCGTAGCTGTTATGTATATTAAAGAGCGTCGGGCCTTCCTCATCCCTTTGAAGGGCAAGGGGAAGTTTGGTAAAGAATCCATCCCACGGGTTGTTGATGACATTAATAGTTACATTGGGATGAATCTCCTGATAAGCTTCAGCGATACTGCGGAACATATCCTCTGTTGCCCAGACCCACCAGTCAATAGTGATGGGTTCGCCGTTGTTGACAAGATGGTTGGGATCGTAAGTGACATTGTCCCCCATGATCTCCAGACCTTTGTCCGCCTGTGTGTCCTGCGTGCCCTGTGAAGTTCCGGCTGTGTTTCCGCCGCCGCTGCATCCGGCGAGGGATAAGACAAGTATGAGGGCAAGGCAGAATGAAAGAAATCGTTTCATATCGCACCTCCTGATAAAGTTTTATTGTTACGTTAGCGCTAACTTTTGACAAAATTATAGAATTGTCAGGAAAAAATGTCAATATAAATTTTGAAAAATATTGAATATATGGAAAAAATACCTTATAATTCTGTTAGCGATAACTATAAGAGGGATTCTCTTATAGAAAGTACGGAAATAGAAGAGATAAAGAAAAGAGAAAGGAAACTATGACGACATGGTTACATTAAAAGATATCGCAGAAAAAGCAGGCGTCAGCAGCATGACGGTGTCCCGTGTGATGAACGGAAAGACAGGAACTGTTTCTCAGCAGACTTCCGAGCGGATCAAGAAAATCGCGCAGGAGATGGGCTATGTTCCCAATTCGTCGGCGAGGGCGCTCGCATCCCGTTCCTCCCGGCTGATTGCCGCACTGCTGCAGGAGTATGATGAGGAGAGAAATCCTCTGGAAGACAGTTATACAAGCTGTTTTCTCGGAGAACTCGCCCTCCAGATCAAGAAGGAGGGATATGACCTGATGCTCCATTATGTAAAAGATTACTCGGAGATCACTTACAGCCTGAAGTCGTGGAATGTGGCGGGAGCCGTGTTTATAGGGATGTTCGATGAAAGCATACGGAAGCTTCAGGAGGACAATCACATTCCGTTGATTTTTACAGACAGTTACAGTTCCATCCGCAGCATTACGAACGTAGGGATCGACGATTACAGAGGAGGAGAACTGGCAGCAGAACATTTTCTGAAAAACGGCCACAGAAATGTGGCATTCTACGGACCGGAAGTGCTGGATAACGGCGTAGTGATGCACAGGCTCAGAGGATTTGTATCTGTGCTGCGGGAGGCGGGGATATCCCTGCCGCAGGAGAACTTTATCAATCTGGGCGTAAAAGATCTGGGAGAGGTACTGGCACGGTTGTGCAGCGGGAAAAATCCCGTGACAGGAATCTTCACCACGGCGGACAACTGCGCGTACCAGATTTATTCGGAAGCATATAGGAAAGGTCTTCGCATTCCGGAAGATCTGTCAGTCATAGGATTTGACGATCTGTCCATGAGCAGACTGGTCACGCCGCCGCTTACAACGGTCCGTCAGGATATTAAGAAGAAAGCACTGGTAACCTGTGATCTCCTTATGAAAAATATTAATGCGGCGGACAGTCCGTCGGAGAATATCGTGCTGAATGTAGAACTTTCCGAGAGAAAGTCTGTCAGAAGATTATGATTATTATGATGATCCTGACAGAGCTTACCCGCCCGGAACAGGATCTGTGGAGAGCCGGCTCCGGCGTAACCGTGAAAATCCGTTGACAACTCATGCAGGATAATTTAGATTATAAGAAGGAAAGAACAGCAGCGTAATATTAAGAGGAGAATATATCATTATGAGATTAGGGGAAAAGCAGGTACTGACCGTCGTTAAAAAAGTGGATTTCGGCGTATACTTAGGGAGTGACGAGGAGCGCGTCCTGCTTCCGAAGAAGCAGGTGCCCGAAGAAATCGAAGTGGGAGACCCGGTCGAGGTATTTCTGTATAAAGATTCATCGGACCGTATGATAGCAACGACAAAGGAACCGAAGCTGACACTCGGAAACCTGGCAGTCCTGGAGGTTGTGGATGTGGGGCGCATCGGTGCGTTCCTTGACTGGGGGCTGGAGAAGGATCTGCTTCTCCCATTTAAAGAGCAGACGACAAAAGTGGAAAAAGGTGACCGGTGTCTCGTTAGCCTTTACATCGATAAGAGCGGACGTCTCTGTGCTACGATGAAAGTATACCCGCTCCTGCGTACAGATTCGCCATATCAGAAAGATGATATAGTAAAAGGAACGATCTATGAGATAAGCCGCGATTTCGGAGTGTTTGTTGCAGTGGACGACCAGTATTCTGCGCTGATCCCGAAGAGAGAAGTATATGGGAGAATGCATATCGGACAGCAGGTCGAGGCGAGGGTAACAGATGTGAAAGCAGACGGCAAACTGGACCTCAGTGTCAGAAATAAGATTCCGGAGCAGATGGATGCGGATGCGCAGATGGTTCTGGAACGTATGGAAAAGAACGGCGGCGAGATCCCGTTTACTGACAAGGCGGATCCCGAACGGATCCGAAATGAGTTCGGAATGAGCAAAGCCGCTTTTAAACGTGCGGTAGGAAGATTGTTAAAGCAGGGGAAGATCAGGATAGATGAGACAAAAATAACCTTGCAATCCGAGGTAAATCGGTTATAATAATCATTAGGAGTGCGTCTGGCATAAAATGCCACCGCATTTCACAGTATTTACAGGGTTACTATCAGATGGAAAGGGGAACATATCATGAAAGTACAGAATATCACAGATATAGAAGGTTTTTTTAAAGTTGTTGACGAGTGCAAGGGAAGAGTTGAGCTTGTTACAGGTGAGGGAGACAGACTGAATCTGAAGTCCAAACTTTCTCAGTATGTATCCATGGCGAATATTTTCTCCAATGGAGAGATTCCGGAACTTGAACTGATCGCTTATGAGAAAGAAGATACGGACAGACTGATTAGTTTTATGATCAACGGCGGCAAATAAGAAATATGACTGTCGGACATACTGTATCGTGGGAATAATGAGAAGACGGATAAGGGGCAGTTCCCGGTAGGGAGCCGCCCCTTTGCATATCAGAGGTAAAGGCATGAGTTTTGTACATTTGCACGTCCATACGGAATACAGCCTGCTGGACGGATCAAACAAGATAAAAGAATATGTTGCCAGAGTGAAAGAACTTGGCATGGACAGCGCGGCGATTACAGATCACGGCGTGATGTACGGCGTGATCGATTTTTATAAAGAGGCGCGTGCCCGTGGAATTAAACCTATTCTGGGCTGTGAAGTTTATGTGGCGCCTAACTCCCGGTTCGACAGGGAGGTGACGGGCGGGGATGACAGATATTATCATCTTGTACTTCTGGCCGAAAATAACGAAGGATATGCAAATCTGATGAAGATTGTATCAAAAGGATTTGTAGAGGGATACTATTACCGACCCCGTGTAGATAAAGAACTGCTGAGACAATACCACAGCGGGATCATTGCGCTGAGCGCCTGCCTTGCTGGAGAAGTCCAACGGTATATTGTGAAAGGCCTTTACGATGAGGCAAAAAAGACTGCTTTGGAATACAGGGATATTTTCGGTGAGGATAATTATTTCCTTGAGCTGCAGGATCACGGTCTGGCGGATCAGACTCTTGTAAACCAGCAGCTGTTAAAGATGTCTGAGGAGACCGGGATCGAACTGGTGGCTACAAACGATGTCCATTACACATATGCGGAAGACGCAGTTCCTCATGATATCCTTCTGTGCATCCAGACCGGAAAGAAGTTAAGCGATGAGAACAGGATGCGCTATGAAGGGGGGCAGTATTATGTAAAGTCTCCGGCAGAGATGGAGAAACTTTTCCCGTATGCCATTCAGGCGATTGATAATACCCAGCGAATTGCGGACAGATGTTCAGTGGAAATTGAGTTCGGCGTGACCAAGCTCCCCAAATTTGACGTGCCGGAAGGATTTACATCCTGGGAATATCTCCAGAAACTCTGTCGTGAGGGCCTGGAACGCAGGTACGGCGAACCGACGCAGGAGCTGAAGGACAGACTGACCTACGAGCTTGATACGATCCGGAATATGGGATATGTAGATTATTTTCTTATCGTATGGGATTTCATTAAATATGCCAAGGATCACGGGATTGCAGTAGGGCCGGGCAGGGGATCTGCGGCCGGCAGTATTGTTTCCTATTGTCTGGAGATCACAACAATCGATCCCATCCGATATCAGCTTCTTTTTGAGCGTTTCCTTAATCCGGAACGTGTGTCTATGCCGGATATTGATGTGGATTTCTGCTTCGAACGGCGGCAGGAAGTGATTGACTATGTAGTACGAAAATACGGAAAAGACCGCGTGGTACAGATTGTAACATTCGGAACCCTGGCGGCAAGAGGTGTGATCAGGGATGTAGGCCGTGTGATGGATCTCCCGTATGCTTTTGTAGATTCTATTGCAAAGATGATTCCTCAGGAACTCAATATTACAATTGATAAGGCACTGAAAGAAAATCCGGAACTGCGGAGGACGTATGAGACGGATGAGCAGGTAAAGATACTGATAGATATGGGGAAACGCCTTGAGGGGCTTCCGCGCCACAGCTCTATGCATGCGGCGGGCGTTGTGATCAGTCAGAAATCGGTAGACGAGTATGTTCCACTCTCCAGGGCGGCAGACGGAACGATCACGACACAGTTTACGATGACGACGCTGGAGGAGTTAGGACTTCTGAAGATGGACTTTCTCGGTCTTCGCACGCTGACAGTAATCCAGAATGCGGTAAATATGGTGCGCCGCAAACAGCCGGATCTGAACATGGAAAAAATCGATTACAACGATCAGAAAGTAATGAATTATATAGGAACCGGAAAGACGGATGGAATCTTCCAGCTTGAGAGCGCAGGGATGAAGAACTTCATGAAGGAACTGAAGCCTCACAGTCTGGAGGATATCATAGCCGGCATTTCTCTGTACCGTCCGGGTCCTATGGATTTTATCCCTCAGTATATCAAGGGGAAGAATGATGCCTCGTCCATCACATACGACTGTCCGCAGTTGAAACCGATTCTGGAACCGACATACGGATGTATCGTCTACCAGGAACAGGTTATGCAGATCGTGCGTGATCTGGCGGGATATACTCTGGGCAGAAGTGATCTGCTGCGTCGTGCGATGTCCAAGAAAAAAGGCGACGTGATGAAGAAAGAGCGTCAGATTTTTGTTTACGGAGATCCCGAGACAAATGTGCCGGGATGTATTAAGAATGGAATCAATGAGAAAACTGCTAACAAGATCTATGATGAAATGATCGATTTTGCAAAGTATGCGTTTAACAAATCCCACGCTGCAGCATATGCTGTAGTCGCCTATCAGACTGCATGGCTGAAATATTATTATCCTGTGGAGTTCATGGCGGCGCTTATGACGTCGGTGATTGAAAATCCGTCAAAAGTAGCGGAGTATATTTATGCCTGCCGGCAGATGGATATCAGGATCCTTCCTCCGGATATTAATAAAGGTGAAGCGGATTTCTCTGTTGACGGAAAGGATATCCGATACGGACTTGCGGCGATTAAGAGTATCGGACGGCCGGTCGTGCAGACATTCATAGAAGAAAGAGAGACCATGGGGCCGTTCAAAAGCCTGGAAGATTTTATTACGCGGCTCGCGCCTAAAGAATCACTTAATAAAAGAACGATTGAGAATCTGATCAAGGCGGGCGCTCTCGATACACTGGGAGGAACCCGTAAGCAGTTCATGAGTATTTACCTGCAGATCGTGGAGCATGTGAACCAGGAAAAAAAATATTCCATGTCCGGGCAGATGAGCCTGTTTGATCTGGTGGATGAAGAGCAGAAAAGAGAATATCAGATTCGTATGCCTGATGTGGGAGAATATGCGAAAGAGAATCTGCTGGCATTTGAAAAGGAAGTGCTGGGAATCTATATCAGCGGTCATCCTCTGGAGGAATATGAAGATAAATGGCGGAAAACAATCTCTGCCACAACCCTTGATTTTCAGCCGGATGAGGACAGCGGACGTTCCAAAGTCCATGACGGCGCAAGAGAGATTATCGGAGGAATGATCACGGACAAGACTGTGAAGCACACAAAGACGAACCAGATGATGGCCTTTGTCACGGTGGAAGACCTCCTTGGTACGGTAGAAGTTGTAGTTTTTCCCAGAGATTATGAGAAAAACCGGGAATATCTTGAAATTGACAACAAAGTGTTTATCAGAGGACGTGTATCGGAGGAGGAGGAAAAGGCCAGTAAGCTGATCTGTGAAAAAGTGATCCCCTTTGAGAAGACAAAGCGTGAGCTGTGGATACAGTTTGCGGATAAGGCGGATTTTCTGGAAAATGAGCAGATTGTTTACGGATATCTTGCAGACTCCGAAGGAGAGGACGAAGTGGTGATCTACTGTGCGAAAGAAAGGGCGATAAAAAAACTTCCCCGAAACAGGAATATACGGATCAATCAGCAGATTTTGAGCAGACTGATGAATCATTACGGGGAAGGGCGTGTAAAAGTGGTGGAAAAAGCTATTGAAAACCACTTCTAAATACGGTAAAATATGTTCGGAATTGTTAAAATTTTTTCAATTAAAGGATTTTTGCAGTTATCTGACTTTATGGAAAGGTGGAGAAAACATGGCAGAGAATAATGAAATGGAAAAGTATGCGGAAGATTTTGAAGACCGTATCCGTACGATAGGAGTTCTTACAAGCGGCGGCGACGCACCGGGAATGAATGCAGCAATCCGTGCAGTTGTTCGTACCGCTCTTTCAAAAGGCTTGAAAGTACGTGGTATCCGCAGAGGTTATCACGGACTGCTCAAAGAGGAGATTATTGACTTGTCTGCTCGTGATGTGTCTGATACAATTCAGCGCGGAGGCACGATCCTCCAGACAGCGCGCTGCAAATCAATGCGTACAGAGGAAGGACAGCAGAAAGCGGCGGCGATTTGTAAGAAATACGGCATCGACGGACTTGTAGTCATCGGTGGCGACGGTTCATTTGCAGGCGCACAGAAGCTGGCGAATCTTGGTGTGAATACGATCGGTATTCCGGGAACCATTGACCTGGACATCGCATGTACAGATTATACGATCGGATTCGACACAGCTGTAAACACAGCTATGGAAGCTATCGATAAAGTGCGTGATACTTCCACCTCACATGAGCGCTGCAGTATTATAGAGGTTATGGGACGTGACGCGGGATATCTTGCTCTCTGGTGCGGTATCGCCAACGGCGCTGAACGTATCCTGATGCCTGAGGAGCATGATTATGACGAGCAGGCTATTATCGCAGATATTAAAGAATGCCAGAAGAGAGGCAAGAAAAACTATATTATCATCAATGCCGAGGGTATTGGTGATTCCATCAACATGGCAAAGAGGATCGAAGAGGCGACTGGAATGGAGACAAGAGCTACGATCCTGGGCCACATGCAGCGAGGCGGAAGCCCGACATGTAAGGACAGAGTGTATGCATCTGTTATGGGTTCAATGGCGGTGGATCTTCTTCTGCAGGGTAAGACAAACCGTGTTGTAGGATATAAGGAAGGCAAGTTTGTCGACTTTGATATCGAAGAAGCGCTGGCTATGAAGAAGTCGGTTTCCCAGTATCAGTATGATGTAGCTAAGATACTGGCTCTGTAAACAACGACGCAGAGAATCGAGACCAGGTGACAGGGGAGAGCAGGACATTATGGAGAACAGGAATACAGCACCGGTTGGTGTGTTTGATTCCGGTGTGGGCGGGCTGACGGTTGCAAGAGAGATTTCCCGTCAGCTCCCAAATGAAAATATCGTTTATTTTGGAGATACGGCGAGAGTTCCGTACGGAAGCAAATCACAGAACACGATCATACGTTTCTCGGAACAGATTATTCGTTTCCTGAAAACAAAGGATGTCAAGGCCATCGTGATCGCCTGCAATACGGCGAGCGCGCTGGCGCTTGATGCTGTCAGAGATGAATTTGACGTTCCGGTTATGGGCGTTGTCGTACCCGGAGCAAGGGCTGCCGTAGAGGCGACGAGAAACCGTAAGGTGGGAGTCGTGGGAACGGACGCCACAGTGCAGAGCGGTATGTATACAAAGGTCATCCATGAGATGGCGCCGGATGTGACCGTGATAGAAAAAGCATGCCCACTCTTTGTGCCGCTGGTAGAGGAAGGTTTTAAGGATCATATTGTGACTCAGGAAATTATTGAGTATTATCTGGAATCCATGAGAAGTTCGGACATCGACGCTATGATTCTGGGATGTACGCACTATCCCCTCCTGAGATCAAAAATCAGAGAATACATGGGGGAAAAGATTCAGATTGTCAATCCGGCATACGAGACTGCTATGGATCTGAAAAAACTGCTCCATGAACTGGAACTGGAAAATGGCGGAGAGACAGACCGCTGCAGCAGGTATTCTTTCTATGTCAGTGATGCTGCAGAAAAATTCCGAAGATTTGCGAACACAGTAATGCCGTTTGATGTGCCTACGACAAATGTCGTTAATATTGAAGAGTATTAGAGAGCAGTGGTAAGAAATGACAAAAGACGTATTGGTAAGTATTTCAGGAAAACATATTGATATTATGAATGATCCGGCGCAGGGGTTTGAGACGGGGGATGACAGTATCGAAGTCGTGACTCCGGCAAACTATTACTGCAAAAACGGGAAACACTATATCATTTATGACGAAGTGCTGGAAGGAATGGCGGGAACAATCCGGAATAAGATCAAGATCACCGGAACGGACAGCATAGAGATCATGAAGAGCGGTGTCTCAAGTTCTCATATGATTTTTGAGAAGAATAAAAAGAATCAGACATATTACCGTACGCCTTACGGTCAGATGCTGATCGGAGTAAATACAAAAAATATGGAAGTCAGCGTGAATGACGACAAGATCAATGTACGTGTAGACTATGAACTGGACGTTAACCATGAACCAATGGCAGACTGTAAGATCAAGATGAATATCATCTCAAAAGGAGATCCTGAATTTACAGTTCTGAGCAGTTGAATAAGGGGCGTTTTCGGAGTATATATCATAACGCAAAACCGTTCCGCTTTACCTCAAAGATTGTGTAGATGTAACAGTGGCAGGAGATGTTTGTCCAATGGGACGCCATCTCCTGCCACTTAACATCTAAGACCAATGCTTTTCGGAACGCTCTCACTTGATGTTTTGCGTTATGATATATACTCCGAAAACTTACTTTATTTAATGCTGCAGATAATATATTTCAATATCGGGAGTGTCACTCGGATGTCAGTGAAGTTACGCCGAGAAAACTGCAGACAGGCAATCCTTACCGTTAAATCAGATCTTTATGGCTTGAAAAGAGAAAGTTTACGGGCCGGATAGC
>DWXI01000098.1 GCA_019119265.1 Candidatus Mediterraneibacter intestinigallinarum
ATTCGACAAGCAGGACGCCAGAAGTATCCTCAAAGACGAAAAAGTATACGCCTGCTATTACCCTACGAACCGTAACATTCCGAATCTGGTGCGCAATACGATCCTTGCCTTGAAAATTTTGAAAAAAGAAAAGCCGGATCTGATCGTATCGTCAGGAGCCGCCGTAGCAGTTCCCTTTTTCTGGTTGGGCAAACTGGCGGGATGCAAGACGGTATATATCGAAGTGTTTGATCGCAGGAACAGTGCTACGATGACGGGAAGGCTGGTGTATCCGGTGACGGACAAGTTTATTGTGCAGTGGGAAGAAATGCGAAAAGTTTACCCGAAGGCTGTTAATTTCGGCAGCCTGTTTTGATCTGACGAGGAGGAAATACTATGATTTTTGTGACAGTAGGAACGCATGAGCAGCAGTTTGACCGCCTTGTAAAGAAGGTGGATGAACTCAAAGAGAGCGGAACATTGAAAGAGGAAGTGGTAATACAGACAGGATACTCTACATTTCATCCGGATCACTGTACATGGAAACAATGGTTTGACTACGATGAAATGTGCGAGTGTGTGGAGAATGCAAGGATTGTAGTGACGCATGGAGGACCGGCAAGTTTCCTCCTCCCTGTCCGGATGGGAAAGGTTCCGGTAGTAGTTCCGCGGATGAAGAAGTATGCCGAACATGTGAATGATCATCAGGTGGAATTTACAGAGGCCGTCAGAGATATGGGAGCCGGTATTATTCTGGCAGAGGACGTAAATGACCTTGATGAAGTACTGGCAGATTATGAGAAGTATGCGGTCGGCAGCGGGAAACAGACATTTACAGCATCTAATAATCAAAGATTTAACCAGAGGCTGGAAGAACTGACGGAAAGCATGTTTTCATAGAGAGACATCCGCTGCAAATATAAAAATAATCGGGAAAGGAAAGAAACAGACCATGGAACAGATACCACATATCGTACATTATTGCTGGTTTGGGAAAAGCAAGAAAACTCCGGAAGCGGAAAGATATATACAGGGATGGAAAAGAATCCTCCCTGATTATCAGTTTGTGGAGTGGAATGAAGAAAACTTTCAAATGACTCAGTATCCGTATGCAGAGGGAGCTTATAGCGAAAAGAGATATGCTTTCGTCAGTGATGTGGCGAGAGTCTGGGCGCTTTATACACAGGGCGGAATTTATCTGGATACAGATGTGGAGATACGCCGCGATTTCTCAGAGTGCCTGGAAGGAAAAAGTGTGGTTCTGGGATTTGAAGCCGACGATCATCTGATGACAGCCTTTATGGCGGCCGCTCCCGGGCATCCGTTGATGAAAGAGATGCTGCATCATTATGCAGACCGTACGTTTGACGCTGCGGGAAATCTGGATGGTGAGGCGAATCCTGCCATACTTACGGACCTGGCGGAGAAGAGAGGGCTTGTGCGTAAGAACAGAAGGCAGGAACTGTCAGAGGATATTGTTGTTTTTCCAATGGATTATTTCAGCGCATACCGGCTGCGCGGAGAGCAGGTATGCAGTACGGAAAATACATACACTGTACATCATTTTTCGGCGTCATGGAAACCATTGGGAGTACGGTTCCGGAAAGTGTGCAAACGTGTGATCCAAAGTATGATGGGGCAGGAAATTCTTGACTTTGCAGTAGAGAGAAACAGAAGGAGAGTGGAGAAAAATGCAGAGACGCAGGCAGGATATTGAATTTGATCTGCGCAGACTTTTTACAGAGCTGTGGAGAAAGCTTCCGGTGATCATACTGTGCGCGGCGCTTGCTGCGGTTTGTGTGGGAACTGCGGAATATTTTTTCGCAGAGAGAGAATACAGATCCGCCACTAAGTTGTATGTTCAGGCAAAACAGGAAGAGGGCGGCATACTTAGTACAGATATGCAGATGAATACTCTGTTGACGAAAGACTATGCGGAACTGATCAAGACGAGAGATGTGACGGCTCAGGTGATTACTCGACTGGGCCTGGATATGACCCATGAGGAGCTCCTCTCAAAAATGACGGTGAGTGTACCAGCAGATACAAGAATCATCGAGATTAGTGTGACTGATACGGATCCGAAAGAGGCACGAAGAATCGTTCAGGCTATAAGTTCCACAGCATCTGTCCACATCAGAGAAGTGACAGACGCACAGGCTGTAAATACAGCGGAAAAGGCTAATTTGCCAACGGATCCAGTCTCTCCGAGAATCCCGAGGGATTCGGCAGCTGGAGCGCTCTTCGGAGCTGCTGTATCTGCCTTGGCGGTGACTGTCAGATTCTTAAGAGATGACCGGCTTTATACTTCGGAGGATATAGAACAGGTATTGGGAATCAGTACCCTGGGATTTGTGCCTCTAGTGCATGAAGAAAAAAAGAAGAGGAGAGCATGTGCATGACAGTGATAAAAATAAAGGAGAGGCGTACGGATTATCAGATTACAGAAGCATTTCGAACAATTAGGACAAATCTGAGATTCTGTGGGCGGGATAAAAAAGTAATTGCAGTTACAAGCTGCATTCCCAATGAAGGGAAAAGCAGTGTGTCAGTACTACTTGCCCAAGCGTTGCGGGAGGAAGGAGCGCGGGTTGTGCTGGTTGACGCTGATCTGAGAAAATCTGTGATGTTTCAGCACTTCTTTGTGGAGGGAGAAGGCGCAGGCCTAAGTGATTATCTGTCTGGGCAGAGCAGTATGAAAGACGTGATGCATAGTACTGATATGGAGAATTTTGACATAATCATGAGTGGAATATCTCCACCGAATCCTACAGAACTTCTTCGTACGCAAGAGTTTACAAAAATGTTGGGGAATCTGCGGGAAATGTATGATTATATACTGGTGGATACACCGCCTATTGGTCTGGTGATTGATGCGGCTGTAATCGCCGAGGCATGTGATGGAATACTGTGGGTTGTCTCAAGCGGTCAAATCAGCAGACAAATGGCCAATGTGACCATGCGTCAGTTAGAAAAAAGCGGGTGCCCGGTACTAGGCGCGGTTTTGAATAAAGTTGACATGAAAAGATCTGGACAAAATACGTATTACAGTGGAGGGTATTACCGGCAATATGGTGATCATTGCATCGCTGCAGAAAATATTCAGAATTAGTGTAATGAAAGTAAGATGAGGAAAGGGAGTAGATCATGGCGGCCTGCATTTTATATTTGGTGATTCTGTTTTCCAACATTCTGGAGCAGGTTATTCCCCAGGGAAGTTATATCGATGAACTCCTGTTCTTTGCATTCCTGTTGGGAACTGCGATGAAAATAAGCGTTGCAGGAGCCGGTCTGGACGGCTGGAACCGATATGATTTCGCAATCGCGATCCTGCTGCTTTTCCTTCTTATGACCGGAACTGTCTCTACACTGCTTTATGGAAAAGATTCCCCAGGCGTTGCTGTGGCAAAGGATATTATACTGTGCGGAAAATTTTTTGCGGTGTTTCTGTGCGGGAAGCTTCTCTTTCTGACGGCTGACAGAGATAAAATACTGGGAAGGATACGAAAGGTGACACGTCTGCTGGTACTTGTGATCTTTCTGTGTGGGATTCTGTCGCTCTTTGTAAATATAGGAATGGGAGACCAGATCCGTTATGGACTGCGTTCTTATCAGTTCCTGTTTACTCATTATATGTTCCTCGTCTATGCTGAGGCTGTAATGACGGCGGTGCTCTGTACCGGAAAGGACGAGGACAACAGGATTTATATAGCGATGGCGCTCGGGAGCATGCTTCTTACGCTGCGGACGAAAGCAGTTGTGTTTTGTGTAATCTTTCTTATGTTCTTCCTTTTGGAGAAAATCGGAAAAGATATCAGGTTCAGATACTATGTG
>DWXI01000099.1 GCA_019119265.1 Candidatus Mediterraneibacter intestinigallinarum
CAGGTATGGTATAATAGGAAAAAGACGGGTTTGCCAAAGCCCGGTCCAAAACAGAAAGGATGTGCGGTTCCCATGAAAAAGATACTTAATAATTTTTTAGAGTAATTTAATTGAGCCTTCCGGTTTCATACGCTAAAATAGTAACAGGCTACAGAAACAAACAGACAGCGGATATGCTGCCGGAACGGAGGAAACGATGGAGAAAAAGAACTGGCTTCAGCTTGCGGAAGGAGCCGGAACGAACCTTATCATGGGGCAGGCAATGGACCTTCTGGACGGTGTTCTTGATTATAAGGAACTTATGATGGGATATGCCTGCGCTATCAAAGAGATCAATACAAAGTTTGAGGTGCTGGACACGGAATTTGAGGTCAGATATAAAAGAAACCCGATCAGCTCGATAGAGACACGGCTGAAGAGCCAGGCGAGTATCCTTGAGAAGATGGCGAGAATGGGAATACCGCCTACAAGGGAGAACATTGAGAACAACTTGAACGACATTGCGGGAATCAGGGTGATATGCTCATATATCGATGATATTTACCTTCTGGCAGATGCTCTGACAAAGCAGGATGACATCCGGCTGATCAGGAGAAAAGACTATATCAGCAACCCGAAACCGAACGGTTACCGCAGCCTTCATCTGATCGTCAGCGTTCCAATCTTCTTTGCAGAGTCCACGAAAGAAGTAAAGGCGGAGGTACAGATCCGGACCATCGCCATGGACTTCTGGGCAAGCCTGGAACATCAGATCAAGTATAAGAAAAATGTGGAGCATGCAGAGAAAGTGATCGCCCGGTTGAAAGAATGTGCAGATGAGATTGCACATGTGGATGAGACGATGCAGGAAATCCGGGTGGAGATGGACAACATCAATGAAGAGACTACGGATGTGGAAGCACTGTATGAAAAGCTCAAGAAAATAGACATTAATTTAATGTAAGATATACCCGGCTATAGGATGAATCTATAACCGGGTATTTTTTTTGTGTATTAGCAGAAAAATATATACTGTGGTAGGATGAATCCAGCAACAAAAGAACTATAATATACCGATAATCGTTTTAATATTCGATTGGATGAAAATGGAGGAGACTGACATGACAGACATCAGAAATTCACAGAACTGGAGCTTTGAGACAAAACAGGTACATATCGGACAGGAGCAGCCGGATCCGGCAACAGGGGCAAGAGCAGTTCCGATCTATGCATCAGCATCCTTCGTGTTTGATGACTGTCAGCACGCGGCGGACCGCTTCGCTCTGAAGGATTCGGGAAACATATACGGGAGACTGACGAATCCGACGGAGGATGCGTTTGAGCAGAGAATTGCGGCTCTGGAGGGCGGCACGGCAGCTCTTGCAACGGCTTCGGGAGCAGCGGCCATTACCTATACATTTCAGGCGCTGGCAAAGGCCGGCGAGCACATTGTTGCCTCTAAAACGATATATGGAGGATCCTACAATCTTCTGGCCCACACACTGCCGCTTACAAGTGGGATTACGGCAACATTTGTGGATCCGGAAGAAGAGGGCGCATTTGAAAGGGCGATTCAGGAAAATACAAAAGCAATTTTTGTAGAGACGCTGGGAAATCCGAATTCCAATGTGGCGGATCTGGAGAGTCTTGCAGAACTTGCCCATAAACACAAGATTCCGCTTGTGGTGGACTCCACGTTTGCCACACCGTATCTGGTAAGGCCAATCGAGTACGGAGCGGATATCGTGGTGCACTCTGCGACAAAGTTTATCGGCGGACATGGTACGGCTCTGGGCGGAGTAATCATTGACAGCGGAAAGTTTGACTGGAAAGGTTCAGGAAAATATCCGTGGATCTCAGAGCCGAATCCCAGTTATCACGGTGTTTCATTTACAGATGCGGCTCCGGCAGCGGCATTTGCTGGGTATGTACGCGCCGTGCTTCTCCGCGATACAGGAGCCACACTTTCCCCGTTCCACGCTTTCCTTCTGTTGCAGGGTCTGGAGACTCTCTCTCTCCGGGTGGAGCGCCACGTGGAAAATGCCCTGAAGATCGTAAAATATCTGGCAGGTCATCCGCAGGTGGAGGCGGTGCATCACCCGTCCCTGGAAAGCGAATCAACTCATTCCCTGTATGAAAAGTATTTTCCGCAGGGCGGCGGATCAATCTTTACCTTTGAGATTAAAGGAGATGCCGGAACGGCACAGAAATTTATCGATAACCTGCCGATCTTTTCACTGCTGGCAAATGTGGCGGATGTGAAATCCCTTGTGATCCATCCGGCTACAACGACTCACAGCCAGTGTACGGCACAGGAACTGGAAGAACAGGGCATCAGACCGAATACGATCCGGCTGTCTGTCGGCATCGAGAAGGCGGATGACCTGATCGCGGCGCTTGATACAGCGTTTGCAGCGGTAGAGTAATACAGATTCAGACGGCAGAAGTCTGCATACAGACTGACGATGTTATGTGAAAGGAGAAAGAAAAGATGAGCAATTACTATAAAAGCACACTTGAGCTTGTCGGAAATACACCTCTGGTGGAAGTGACAAATATTGAGAACGAACAGAATCTGGAGGCTTCGGTTCTTGTCAAACTGGAATACTTCAATCCGGGCGGAAGTGTAAAAGACCGCATTGCGAAAGCGATGATCGAAGATGCGGAAAGCCGGGGAGCATTAAAAGAAGGTTCTGTTATCATTGAGCCTACATCCGGAAATACAGGGATAGGGCTTGCAGCGATCGCTGCGGCGAAAGGATACAGGATCATCCTGACTATGCCGGAGACTATGAGCGTGGAGCGCAGAAATATTTTAAAGGCATACGGTGCAGAGCTGGTGCTGACGGATGGGGCAAAGGGGATGAAAGGAGCTATTGACAGGGCGCAGGAGCTGGCGGCAGAGATTCCGGACAGCTTTATCCCAGGACAGTTTGAAAATCCTGCGAATCCGGCGGCGCACAGAGCAGCTACCGGTCCGGAGATCTGGCGCGATACGGACGGAAAGATTGATATCTTTGTGGCAGGAGTGGGAACCGGCGGAACGATCACAGGAGTCGGAGAATACTTAAAAGAGAAGAACCCGGATATAAATATTGTGGCTGTAGAACCGGAAGGTTCTCCGGTGCTTTCCGAGGGAAAAGCAGGAAAACATAAGATACAGGGAATCGGCGCGGGCTTTGTGCCGGGAACTTTGAACACGTCTGTATATGACGAGGTGATCAGAGTGAACGATGAAGATGCATTTGCCGCTGCAAGATATCTGGCGCGGAGGGAAGGAATCCTGACGGGAATATCCTCCGGAGCAGCCCTGCACACGGCTGTGGAACTGGCGCGGAGACCGGAGAATAAAGGAAAAACGATCGTGGCGTTGCTGCCGGATTCGGGGGATCGGTATTATTCTACACCGCTGTTTACGGAAGATAGCTATTTGCAATTGATACAGGAATACGAAGATGATATAATCCATTTATCCGACAATAGAGCACATTATTATTATAATATTAATATGAAAACGGAGGAATCAGCGTGGAACTGCGTGTACTGAAATACTTTCTGACTGTGGCTGACGAAGGCAATATTACGAGAGCTGCGGATATACTTCATGTTACCCAGCCGACACTCAGCCGTCAGCTGATGGAGCTGGAGGAAGAGATGGGAACGTCGCTTTTGATACGGGGAAAACGTTCTCTTACGCTGACAGACGAAGGGTTTCTGTTCAAACAGCAGGCTGAAACGATCGTAGAACTTGCGGATAAGCTGGAACATACATTTACAGACCGGAAAGATATTATCTGCGGAACCATAAAGATCGGCGCTACAGAAGCGCTGGGCGGCCGCACGCTGACTGCTTATATGAAAGAATTCCGGGAGAAATATCCTGACGTTCAGTTTGATCTCTATAATGGCATGGCGGATAACATCAAAGAGATGGTAGAGCGCGGCCTGATCGATCTGGGCCTTGTGATGGAGCCGATCGACACCGCAAAATTTGAATATGTGAGGCTTCCGCAGAAGGAAACCTGGGGTATCCTCATACGGCAGGACCATGAGCTCGCACAAAAAGAGACGGTAACAATGGAGGATATAAAGCAGTATCCGCTGATCATGCCGGGGAGGGAGAAGGCAAAAGATCAGATACTTCATTGGATGCAGTGTGAAGAACGACATCTGAATATTCCGGTTTATTACAATATTCTTTCCAATGCCGCACTGCTGGTGCAGGCAGGGATGGGCTGCGCGGTCTGTCTGGACGGCGCCTTGTCCATACATGCAGATCCGGAACTCTGTTTCCGTCAGATCATTCCGGCACATATCACCAGAAGTGTGATCCTGTGGAAAAAAACCACCTGTTTTCTCAGGCGGCATCTCTTTTCGTACAGACGATACAGGAGCAATAATAATTGATAAATTTTAAGCCACAAAAAGGAGCAGCGATATTTCTGCTCCTTTTTTGTGGCTTATTTACGTTCTGCATTTACGAGGTTTTCCACATCCCTTCCGCCATAGAAGATACGGATCACAGTTACCGTGAGGCTGCTATTGTTTACAGCGTAATAGACAATGAAATTGTCCACGGGTACTCTATGCATCTCCATACTCATCCATGGCTCCCAATCCACGATGGCATAACGTGATGGCATAAAGTCCAGTGAGCGGATCTCTTTCCGAAGGCGATTGACCTGACCTTTAGCAGCGTCAGGAGCCTGAAGGTCAAATGCGATGTATGCGTAAATTTCCCTCAGATCATTCATGGCTTCTGGTGAGTAAACAACGGAATAGACATCGCTCATATACCAAACTCCCTTTTAAGTTCAGCATCCACTTCATCCGCTGTATAGGTTTTGCCGGATTTCATGGACTCTACTCCCTTCAAAAGTTCAGCATCCAATTGTTCGCGGGTCATACCACCGATCGCTGGAGGCTTTGCTGAAGGAAGACGTAGTTCAAAAGGGATTCCCTTTGTCAGGACGATCTGGCTGTAGAGCATCTGGATGGCACTGGATGGAGAAATACCAAGCTGAGAGAGAATGCTTTCAGCGTTTTCTTTTAATGTTGAATCAATCCTGGCGTAAACTGCAGTTGTATTTGCCATATTTATCACACTCCTTTTTTATATTATAGTCAGAATATTTTGCAAATACAAGTAAATGCAAGCAAATTAAGACTAATTTTATCATACATGAAAGGAATAGTTTATGATAAGAGACAGGTATTAGACAGAGCGTGAGAATCATAGGATAATGAACGAAAGAACACAGACAGCCGGACGCTGAAAAAACAAGATGTAAAGGATGATGAAGTGTATGGAAGAAAATATTTTAATTGTCTGCTATTCTTATTCCGGAAAAACACGCAGAATTGCAGAAATGATACAGAAACAGACCGGAGGCAGACTCAGCCGGATCTATCCGAGACAGCCTTATCCGTCAGATTTTGAGACTCTGCTGCTCCAGGTGAAGGAGGAAATCAGGACAGGAAAGAAAATTTGGCTGCTCCCCGTTGACGAAAACGCAGATAAGTATGACGTGGTCTTTGTCGGTACTCCTAACTGGTGCGGTACCATTGCCCCGCCTATGGCGTCCTGGCTGGGCGAAAATGACCTGACCGGAAAGACTGTTCTCCCTTTTTTCAGTCACTGCGGCGGAGAGGATAAAGGGATGGAACAGGCAGTCCGTGATCTCTGCCCGACAGCGAAAGTTGGAAGCAGCCTGTATGTGCTGGAAAACGGAAGTGAAGATTTGTATGGCATGATACAGACATGGCTGAAACAAGAAGAATCATTCACGAAATGCATGATAAATGATAAAGAACAGGTATTAGACTTAGAAACTGATTCGACTTACAATATGTGTGAAGACAGAAAAGAACCTGTCAGAAAACTGAAATGAATGAAAACCGAAAGGAAGTAAAAGATCATGAAGAAGAATATTGGGAAAAGTCTTGCACTTTATCCTACTCCGCTTGTCGTAGTGGGAACGATGGTAAATGGAAAACCGAATTATGTCCTGGTTGGACATGTGGGGATCATCGGTCACGACCGGATCATGGTCAGTCTTGCAAAACCGCACTATACGAATCAGGGAATCAGGGAAACCCGTGCTTTGACAGTAAATATTGTGGATGAGTCAATGCTGAAGAAAGCGGACCGTACAGGATGCGTCAGCGGAAACAAGGTGGATAAATCCGATATGTTCGCGTTCCACACAGAAGGGACAGGAGCGCCGGTCATTGACGAGGCTCCGGTAGTCATGGACTGTATCGTAGATGATATCTATGAGACAGAAGGATTCGAGAGCTTTATCTGTAAGATTGACGGCGTTTATGCAGAAGAGAACGTGTTGAACGACGCAGGAAAGATTGATTACCATACGCTCAAACCGGTTCTCTTTGAGATGCCGACGTATGAGTATCTCCGAACAGGCGATGTGATCGGAAAATGTATGAATATAAGTGAGTAGCAGAATATCAGGAGGAAAACAACATGGCAGAAATAAAAGAAATATATGGTACTGGAGCAGGGAGCGCTGACCGGAAAATATGATACAGAGCATCCGTTCCCGGAAGACTCTGACAGGGGAAGAACCTACAATCCGATGCTTCCTCAGCTTGAGAAGCTGAACGCCGGCCTGGAGGAGATTGCTGACCGCCATCATGTGGCGACAGCACAGATTCCGATTGCCTGGGCTATTGCAAAAGGCACGCTGCCGATCATCGGAGTGACAAAAGTTTATCAGGTAGAGGATGCTGTGAAGGCAGCGGAAGTTGAGCTGTCCGCAGAAGAAATCGAGACGATCGAGAAGCTTGGTGACGAGGCGCAGCTCAATGTGATCCGTTACTGGGAAAAAGAGATGAAATAATAATTTGCCAGGAACCATGGGACTTTTTATAGTTCCATGGTTTTGGCTATTGGAGGCGGAGTTATGATAGAAAAGGTAAAATTAAATAACGGGATTGAAATGCCGATGGAAGGCTTCGGTGTATTCCAGATACCGGAAGAAGACTGCGAACAGGTGGTCAGAAACGCCATTGCAGAAGGATATAGATTGATAGATACGGCAAGTTCATATCAGAATGAAGAAGCAGTTGGCAGAGCAATCCGAAACTGTGGCGTCCCGCGGGAAGAACTGTTTATCATTACGAAAGCGTATATTCAGCAGATGGGATACGAGAATACGAAGGCGGCATTTAAAGAATCACTGAAAAAACTGGGACTTGAATATCTGGATCTTTATCTTGTCCATATGCCCTTTGGAGATTATTACGGTTCCTGGCGGGCTATGGAAGAGCTGTATAAAGAAGGGAAGATCCGCGCAATCGGGGTGTGCAATTTCTATCCGGACCGTCTGCTGGATCTGTGCTATAATGTGGAGATCACGCCGCAGATCAACCAGATTGAGAGGCATCCACACTATCAGAGAAAAGAAGATCTTGAAATCATGAATGAACTGGGAGTGCAGCCCCAGGCCTGGGCTCCTTTCGCGGAAGGGCTGAAAGGCATGTTTAATGAGCCGGTATTGAAGGCAATCGCAGAAAAATACGGGAAGACTCCGGCGCAGATCATCCTGAGATGGAACGTGCAGCAGGGAGTGATCGTTATTCCCAAATCCGTCCATAAGGAGCGTATGAGAGAAAATCTTAATATCTGGGATTTCGAACTGGACGACGCGGATATGGAGCAGATTGCCGGTCTGGACAAAGACTGCCCGTCTATGCTGGATACCCGTAAAATAAGCGAGGTCAGACGGGTTTACGACTATTTAAACAACCCTGTTTTGACAAGTTTATAAAATGAAAGGATTGGTGAATATGGAATACACAAAATTAGGAAACACGGACATTGAGGTGTCGAAGCTCTGTGTGGGCTGCATGAGTTTCGGAAAACCCGGAACGCTGCATGACTGGACGCTGGATGAATCCGGAACAGAGGAAATCGTGAAACATGCCCTTGACCTGGGGATTAACTTTTTTGATACTGCAAACGGATACTCGGATGGAACCAGTGAAGAATATCTTGGAAATGCACTCAGAAAAAATATTTCAAGAGACAAAGTAGTGATTGCTTCCAAAGTCTATTTTAACCCCGGAAGGCTTTCTTCCGAAGCAATCCACCGGGAAATCGAAGGCAGTCTGAAACGGCTGGGCACAGATTATCTGGATCTGTACATCATCCATCGCTTTGATTATGATACGCCGATCGAAGAGACAATGGAGGCTCTGAACGACCTGGTGGTATCCGGAAAAGTACGGGCTATCGGAGCGTCAGCTATGTACGGATACCAGTTCTATAATATGCAGCTTGCGGCCCGGGATAATGGCTGGGCACAGTTTGTGGCTATGGAGAATCATTACAATCTTCTTTATCGGGAAGACGAACATGAACTGATTCCCATCTGCCGTCAGATGAATGTTTCCCTCATACCATACAGCCCTCTCGCAGCAGGACATCTGACACGGCCGGAATGGAATTCAGATTCTATCCGCAGTAAGACAGACCGGGCAGCTATGGGAAAATATGACCGGACTCAGGAGCAGGATATGGAGATCGTCCGGAGGGTTCATCAACTGGCAGAAAGATATGGGGTAAAAATGCAGCAGATCGCATTGGCATGGGAATGGGAAAAAGGAGTGACAGCGCCGATCATCGGGGCTACGAAGACATCCCATTTTGATGACGCCGCCGGAGCATTTTCGGTGAAATTAACAGAGGAAGACATTGCATTTCTGGAAGAGCCATATGAGCCCCACAGGATCGTAGGCGCGGTGGACAGTAATCCGCCGGAGGGCACTAAGCTGTTGGATGTGAAGAAATAGAAAAATTTAAGAAAGAGTGAGGAGTATGCTATGAGTATCACAGTGAATTTATATTATACAGGAAAAGACGGAAACGCACGCAAGTTTGCCGAGGAGATGGAGCAGAGCGGAACAGCAGCGCTGATTCGCTCGGAAGAGGGAAATGAAAAGTATGAATACTTTTTCCCGATGAATGATCCGGAAACAGTGCTGCTGATCGACAGCTGGAAGGACCAGACATCCCTTGACATCCATCATGGATCCCCTATGATGGGAACGATTGCTGACCTTCGGGAAAAATACGATCTGCATATGAGAGCGGAAAGATATGTTTCTGATGCTTCCGGAATCTCTGACGCAGATAAAAAATTTATTAAGGAATAAACCGGATGGTTTTGATTTTTGCGGAAACGGGATATGACAGAAAAAGCAGGAGGAGACTGTAGATGAAGATCGTAATATTACAAGGAAGCCCGAATAAAAAGGGATCTACAAATATTTTAGTTGAGAATTTCAGCCAGGGGGCGGAAGCAGCAGGGCACAGTGTTATAAGGTTTGATCTTGATGATATGAATATCCGTCCATGTACCGGATGCGTAACGTGTGGATATGAAGGGCCCTGTATCCTGCGTGACGATAATCAGAAAATAAGAGAGGCCGTTCTGGGCGCTGATATGATCGTCTTTGCAACACCGCTCTATTACTATGGAATGTCGGCGCAGCTCAAAATCGTGATCGATCGGTTCTGTGCCTATAACAGCAGTATTACCAGAAAGCATATGAAGTCAGCTCTTCTCACAGTCGCATGGAACAGTGATAACTGGACATTTGATGCACTGGAAAGCCATTATCGTACACTGGTCAGATATCTGGACCTGCAGGATCAGGGTATGGTGCTTGGAAGGGGATGCGGCACTCCATCGATGACAAAACACAGCCAGTATCCCGAAATGGCATATAAATTAGGAAACCGGCTGTAGGACAGGAAAAATATGAAGCTACCTTGACTTAAAAGACCGCAGTGTTATAATCTGTACAGAAAGAAGAAACAGGTAAAAAAGTGAGGAAAGATATGGCAAGGCTGATGGATTTTACTACAGAGACGCCGGACTGCTGTGAGATTGGAGATATTTTGCAGGTGGAAGAAAATAAGCTTCCAACATCCTACTGGTATATGATCGAGCACGCATACGGAGCCAGTGGAAATTTTAAAAATCGTGAGCGGTTAAAAACCAGATCAGGAAAGGTTGTAAAAAAATGGAGCGACGACCGTTTCAAGTATCTGACATTAGAATTTGATGAGTGATTTAAGAAAAAACAGAGATAACCAGCATAGGGAATTCCCGATTGCTGGTTATTTTTATATAAAAAACAAATATTATAATAAATATCTATAAAAGATATTTATTGATTATAATATTTTTCGATTTAACATTCGGGAAAATCTGAGCTAAAATTTTCATGGACAGAAAATAAGGAGACGAACTATTCGCTTAAAAACAATTTCGGAATGAATTACAGGAGGTGCTTATAGAAATGAAAGAGAGTTTCAGCACAGAAGAGCTTTTTTATATGATAAAGAAGCTTAGTCTGAATATGACAGCGCAACTGGAACTGAATCTGAAAGATACAAGTATAACCGGTGTCCAGGTCTATTTTCTGGTCTATATCCTGAGACATCATCCCAAAGGAACATATCTTACGGAATTGTGCCGCGAAATAGGAGTGTCAAAGCCAACTCTGTCTGCCTTGATCAAAAAAATGAGAAAACAAGGTTATCTTGATCTACATGAAGACCCGGACGACGTCCGGAAAAAGAAAGTGCTCCCTACGGAGAAACTGCTGGCTGAAGGAGACAGATTTATAGAGAAAGCGGATCATTTGGAGGCGGAAATCTTTGGCGCCCTTACCGGTCAGGAAAAAGAACAGCTTATGAGTCTGGAGGAAAAACTTCTGACGCAGTTCTGCAAAATGGAGCAGGATGAAAAAACAGACAGGAGGTTTATTTACAGTGAGAAAAGTATTACAACAACTGGGAAAGTATAAGCGGGACACCTTTCTCTGTATAGGGCTGACCGCTCTTGAAGTGATTATGGAAATACTGATGCCCTTTGTCACTGCAATGATTATAGACAACGGGCTTGAAGCCGGCAACCTATCGGTTGTGTACCGCTATGGCACTGTTATAGTGGTCATGGCATTCCTGAGTCTGACTTTCGGCGCATTTGCAGGAAAGAACGCTGCAAGCGCTGCTTCAGGCCTTTCGGCAAATCTGCGCGAAGCGATTTATGCCAATATCCAGACGTTTTCATTTTCAAATATTGATAAGTTCAGCGTACCAGGTCTGGTCACACGTATGACGACAGATATCACCAATGTTCAGAACGCATATATGATGATCATCCGTGTAGCGGTGCGTGCTCCGCTGAATCTAATCTTCAGTTTTGCAATGTGTCTGATCATCAGTCCGCGCCTGAGTGCAATGTTCCTGATCGCCGTTGTATTCCTTGTGATTGTGATAGGCTCGATCATGGCAGTGACACTGAAAATATTCAGACAGGTATTCCGCAGATACGATGACTTAAATGCCAGTGTACAGGAAAATGTAACCGCGATCCGTGTTGTAAAAGCATTTGTACGTGAGGAATACGAGGATGTCAAGTTCTCCAAAGCATCAAAGATGCTTTATGACCTTTCTGTTAAGGCTGAGGGTCTGCTGGCGTTCAATAACCCTGCCATGATGGTTGCGGTTTATTTCTGTATTATATCTGTTTCATGGTTCGGCGCGCAATTTATTGTCGGCGGCTCTATGACCACTGGTGACCTGACCAGCCTGTTCAGCTATATTATGGCCCTTCTGATGAGCCTGATGATGCTTTCCATGGTGGTCGTTATGATCAGCATGTCCATGGCAAGTATCCGTCGTATCAGCGAGGTACTTAACGAGAAGGCAGACCTGACAGATCCGGCGAATCCGGTCATGACAGTGGCTGACGGTAGCATTGACTTCAACCATGTGAACTTCTCTTATAAAAAAGGCAGTGGAAAGAATTCTTTGTCAGACATTGATCTCCACATTAAGAGTGGAGAGACGATCGGCGTGATCGGCGGCACGGGTTCAGGAAAGAGCAGCCTGGTCAACCTGATCTGCCGTCTGTATGATGTGGATGAAGGTTCCGTCTGTGTAGGAGGCGTGGACGTCCGCAAATATGATACGGAAGTCCTGAGAAATCAGGTTTCTGTAGTTCTTCAGAAGAATACACTGTTCTCCGGAACGATCCTTGACAACTTGCGCTGGGGAAATCCTGACGCCACAGAAGAATGTATCGAAGCGTGTAAGGCGGCCTGCGCCGATGAATTTATCGACCGGATGCCGGAAGGCTATCATACGCGGATCGAGCGGGGCGGTTCTAACGTTTCCGGAGGACAGAAGCAGCGTCTGTGTATTGCCCGCGCCCTTCTGAAGAAGCCGAAAGTTCTGATCCTGGATGATTCTACAAGCGCGGTAGATACAGCGACAGATGCAAGCATCAGGGCTGCGTTTGCAAAAGAAATCCCGGGCACGACGAAGATCATCATTGCCCAGCGTGTCTCCAGTGTAGAATCTGCTGACAGGATCCTCGTGCTGGACGACGGCAGGATAGATGCGTTTGACACCCATGAAAATCTGCTGAAGAGCAATGAAATTTACCAGGAAATCTACAACTCACAGCTTGAAGGCAGCGGCGACTTTGATCAGCCGGCCTGAATCAGAGAGAGGAGGAAAACTAATCTATGAACGAGAAAAAGAATGAGAATAATTCCGGATCAAGGACGAGCACAGCAACAAAACTGATCAGCCGTGTCATCCGGTATATGCTTCATTATTATAAAATTCCGTTTTTACTTGTTATTGTATGCATTCTGATCACTGCCATTGCAACGGTCATCGGCGCTACATTCCCCCAGACTCTGGTGGATGATTATATTACACCGATGCTCCAGAACGGCACAGATGATTTCAGCGGCCTTGCCAGGGATCTGATCCAGCTGGCATGCGTGATGGGGGTCGGCGTTATCACCGCATTTTCTTACAACCGTATCATGGTCAATGTCAGCCAGGGAACGATGCGTCACTTACGAGACGATCTGTTCCGCAGGATGGAGTCACTTCCGATCAAATATTTTGATACCCATGCACACGGTGATATCATGTCGGTCTATACAAACGATGTTGATACACTCAGACAGCTTCTGAGCCAGAGTATCCCGCAGATCATCAATTCGGTCATCACTATGCTTGCTACTCTGGTTACGATGATCATTCTGAATCCTGTATTGACAATAATTTCTATTCTGACCGCTTTTGTCATGCTTTTTGTGACATCCAAATTTTCGAAACTGTCGGGAAAATATTATATCCGACAGCAGATCGATCTGGGAACTGTAGACGGCTTTATTGAAGAAATGCTGGACGGACAGAAGGTCGTGAAAGTTTTTTGCCATGAAGAGGAGGCCATGAGAGACTTTCATGAAGTAAATGAGAAGCTCAGAGACAGTACAAATAAGGCAAACCGTTACGCAAACCTGCTGATGCCTATTAATGCCAATATCGGATGGATCAGCTACGCACTGGTGGCGATCGTGGGAGCAATCCTCGGGATCAACGAGCTGGCCGGTGTTACGATCGGTACGGTCATCACATTTGTCGGCCTTAACAGAAGTTTTACCAACCCGATCACGCAGGTCAGTCAGCAGATCAACTTCGTTGTTAACGCCGCAGCCGGCGCACAGCGTGTATTTGACCTGATGGATCAGGAGCCGGAAAAAGACGAAGGATATGTAGAACTTGTCAATGCTGTAGAGGATGAAAACGGCAATCTGACCGAGTCTCCGGTAAGGAAAAATCTGTGGGCGTGGAAACATCCTCACAAAGCAGAAGGCACTGTCACCTATACAAAGCAGGAAGGCGCAGTTGTCCTTGATGATGTGGATTTTGGTTATGATGAAAATAAGATCGTGCTTCATAATATCAGCCTGTATGCGAAACCGGGACAGAAGATCGCCTTTGTCGGCGCTACCGGCGCAGGAAAGACGACGATCACCAATTTGATCAACCGTTTCTACGATATCGCAGACGGCAAGATCCGCTATGATGGCATCAATATCAACAAGATCAAGAAGCCGGATCTGAGAAGATCTCTCGGCATGGTGCTCCAGGATACCCACCTGTTCACCGGAACAGTTATGGATAACATCCGTTACGGTAAGCTGGACGCTACGGATGAAGAGTGTATCAAGGCTGCAAAACTGGCTAATGCGGACGGATTTATCCGCCGTCTGCCGGATGGATATAATACCATGCTTACCGGCGACGGTGCAAATTTAAGCCAGGGCCAGAGACAGCTTCTTGCCATTGCCCGTGCCGCTGTTGCTGATCCGCCGGCGCTGATCCTCGACGAGGCTACCTCCTCTATTGATACACGTACCGAGAAATTGGTGCAGGCAGGTATGGATGCGCTGATGAAAGGACGTACTACATTTGTCATCGCCCATCGTCTGTCAACAGTCAAGAACTCTGACTGTATTATGGTTATGGAACAGGGGCGTATTATTGAGAGAGGCACTCATGATGAATTGATTGCGGCGAAAGGAAAGTATTATCAGCTGTATACCGGTAATTTTGTAGCTTAGAGCTATGATAATGCCTGAAAACAGAATTTTTCAGAATCATGGATCATGTGGAATTCACAGGTTACTGCGGAGATTTTGTTTATAAAAGGGATAAGGCATTGACAAGAATCCTGAATCGTTTTATCATTTTACCGTTGCGTATAAGATGAAATATTCAGGAGGAGAGGAATGAAATCTGAAGGGAACAATACACAGAGTAAGATATTGACGATACCTAATATACTTTCATTTTTCCGACTTTGTCTTATCCCGGTTTTTATGTGGCTTTACTGCGTGGAAAAGAATTACATATGGACAGGTATCATACTTATCCTGTCGGGGATAACAGATACGATAGACGGATTTGTGGCAAGGCGCTTTCATATGATCAGTGACCTTGGCAAGGTCCTCGATCCGATTGCGGATAAACTGACACAGGCGGCAATGCTATTTTGCCTGCTTA
>DWXI01000100.1 GCA_019119265.1 Candidatus Mediterraneibacter intestinigallinarum
TGATCAGAGCGAAAGAGAGCAGAAAATAGTAATGGTAAAGGAGAAGAGTCATGACGAAAATAGTATTTGTATCAGAAGGACTTATTACGAAACAGGACCTGGAAGAGCGTAAGATTCCTCAGATGCTTGATGAATTCAGTGAATATGGTATCAAGTATGAATTTACGGAAGATCTGGCAGCTCTCAAGGGCGCTGATGGGAATATGCGGGAGGCGAATCTGAGACTGGAAAAAGAGGGCCCGGATTGGGTAGAACAGACCCCTGAGTTTCTGGATTCGATTAAAGATGCCGATATCATTATCATGCATTATTCAGGAGCTGGTAAGAAATTTTTTGAAGCGGCAAAAAATCTTAAACTTCTCTGCGTTATGAGAAGCGGAGTAGAAAATGTAAATATGGAGGCGGCCAAGGAACATGGCGTTGTTGTATGTGCTTCCCCCGGACGTGCAGCAGAACCGGTTGCAGACTTTGCAGTTACGTTAATGTTGGCTCTGATGAGGAGACTTCCGGTTAATGACATGGGAGGATCCGGTAAGTGGAAAGATTCTGTGATGGGTCTTGAAGGCATGATGAAGAATTCTACAGTCAGCCTGCTGGGATTTGGGGCTATCGCACAGAAAGTGGCATTACGTTTGAAAGGTTTTGGCTGTAACATCATTTCATATGATCCGTGGGGGAATAAAGAAAAGGCAGAGGAACTTGGCGTTGAGTTAGTTGATAATATCGAGCAATTATTTAAAAGAGCGGATTTCCTCTCAGTTCATGCGAGATTGACGGATGAAAATCATGGAATGATAAACAAAGAACTGTTAAGCCTGATGAAACCGACTGCATATCTGATAAATACAGCGCGGGCAGGTCTTGTAGATGAAGACGCACTCATTGATGCGATTAAAAATAATGTGATAGCAGGAGCAGGTCTGGATGTTTTCTCCAGTGAACCGTTGCCGGAGAATCACCCGTTCCTCACGATGGATCATGTAATAGCGACGCCGCATGTTGCCGGAAATGGCGGGGATTTTATTCTTCGTTCGATTGAAAGCCCAATCAATGAGATCCGTCACTATTTCAAAGATGAACCGTATAATTTTAAGATGAATTGATAATCTGAGGAGTGATAATTAGCGAGATGGAAAGAGGCTACATTTTATCAATAGACAGAGGACAGAGCCGGATAAAAGCTGCTTTATGCGGCTGGAATGCTGAAGTTTTGGACATAGAGTCGAGCCAGTGCCAACCAATCCAGGTGCCGTATGAAGGGTGGGCACAGCAGGATATGGAGCTTATGTGGAATCAGACAGTAATGTTGATAAAACGATTGTTTCAGAAAAGTAAGATCCGAGCAGAAGAAGTGGCTGCAATTTCTTTTTCCGGGCAGGGCGGTGGAAACTTTCTGATTGATCAATACGGGAAACCGGTATATTCAGGGGTTCTGTCTCTGGATAACAGGCATGAAGAAATATCAGAAATGTTTCAAGGTGAGGATATACCGCGGACTATTGCATTTATGCGCTGGCTGAAAGAAAAGGAACCGGAAACTTTTAAGAAGACCCGGTGGATTCTTGGGAGTAAAGACTGGATTCGATATTGTTTTACAGGAAAAGCAAATGCGGATATGTCGGATACGCCGGCACCGGTGGATTTTAAAAAAGGGGTTTATCGGTTTGACTGTCTGGAGAAAGCAGGAGTATCGGAATGTGCAGAAATGCTTCCCCCTCTTGTATATGCGAGCGAGGTATGTGGCGGTGTAACCCAAGACGCTGCTAAGCTGACCGGGATTCCTGAAGGAACTCCGGTGGTGGCGGGCGCTCACGATATGATAGCCTGTTCCATTGGAGCTGGAGGTGATCATGAGGGGCATCTGGCAATTATTCTCGGAACGCTGGGGATTAATATAGCTGTAGTTCGAAATGAAGAGGCTGATTTAGAAGGCAATCTTCCGGGTAAGAGATTTGTCTTTGGCGGCGCTGTCAGAGGCTGGCGGAATATGACGACTTCCATAGGAAGTGGTTGTAATACGATGAATTGGGTCTTGGATTTGCTGTATGAAAAAGAAAAAGAATCATTAAAAGAAAGCAATGGAGATATTTTTTCTTTTATCGAAAATAAACTGGAAGGAAAAGAGCCCGTTGATATGTTATTCCAGCCGTATTTAATGGGAACTTTTTATAACAGTGCTGCAAAAGCGGGCCTGTTGGGGGTAACGGTAGGTACGTCAAAAGAGGACATTATTATGTCGGCATATCAGGGAATCTGTATATCTATGTGTATAGAAATAGATAAACTGGAAGAAAAAATACAGAACCTGGACGATATATGGCTGACGGGCGGAGGCAGCAAAAGCAATATCTGGCCTCAGATGTTTGCCGACACTCTTGGACGGCCTGTACATATCGGAGTATGCAATGAACTTGGGTGTCGCGGAGCAGCGCTGTGTGCGGGAATCGCACTTGGATGGTATTCTCTCGATAGTGATTTCCCCAGGTTAAAAGCAGGCAAGACATATTACCCGAGAGAGCGCTTTACAAAAATATATCAGAGACAGAAAGAGTGGTATCAATATGTATATGATATGTCTGTCCAATATTGGGAAAGGCAGAGTTCATATAGAGAAAACGAGTAAATTACAGGAGGTTAAAGAGCTATGTTAGTATCAATGAAAGAAATTTTAGACAGAGCAAACGAAGAAAATTATGCGGTAGCAGCACCGGTTGTTCAGACGGAAGCCAATGCGAGAACCGCTATTAAGTGTGCAGAAGAATTAAACGCGCCGATCATTCTGCTGGTTCCCCTTATTTTTGATTATGATGTTGATCTGTTTGGCAGATATCTGAAAAAGCTTGCTGAGGCATCGGGTGTGCCTGTAGCAATTAATCATGACCATGGTTCTGATTATGAGTCTGCGGTTGCATGCATCAGAGCGGGATTTTCTTCTATCATGGTGGACCGTTCTGAATTGCCGTTTGAAGAGAATATCGCTCAGGTAAAAGAACTTGTAAAAGTTGCGCATGCAGTGGGAGTATCAGTAGAGGCTGAACTTGGTCATGTGGGTAATGCGAATAATTATGATGTGGATAGAGATGCAGCTCTGACAGAACCGGAACTTGCGAAGAAATTTATAGAAGAAACGGGGATTGACTGCCTTGCTGTTGCAATCGGAACAGCACATGGTGCGTATAATGTAGGGCAAAAGCCGTATTTGGATTATGAGAGGCTTACAGAGATTAAAAAAGTTACTAATAATTTCCCGCTTGTACTTCATGGTGGATCCGGAACAGGGGATGAAGGTCT
>DWXI01000101.1 GCA_019119265.1 Candidatus Mediterraneibacter intestinigallinarum
CTGACCGCGTTGATACCCGACAAGATCGTCCAGATCTTCCATCTGCAAATTCTCTAACGTCGGAAGATTGTCCGCATTTTTGGTGTTGTAATATGCACACAGCCATCCGATCCAGGCTGCTGCGATAACAAATATAACTATTAAAATATTTCTTATGACTGTTTTAGCTTTCTTTCTTAGCCGAGCTGACGCTTTTAATAAATATGCCGGAATAAGCAGCACACTCCCTATCGAAATCGCCGATAAGATGAAAAAAAGTGCAATTGATCTATCTGTGTCAATTCTATTCCAATACACTAATATAGCCGCAGCAAAAAATATTACTGCAAAAACGCCGCTGACCATACCTGCGATCACATTCGCATCGTTCCATTTTTCTTTACTTTCCATTGCGTCACGCACATGGTACCCGACCCTGACATCTGGAAATTCAGAATGTTTTATCCCTGTAACAAATGCAGTTACCGTCAGGATAGCTCCCTCAAGGACATAAAGCAATGCCATAATCACAGTAGCCATACGAGAATCCCTCCTTTCCTGCACATTCCTGGTATAGCGAAGACAAGACGGTCACTCTAAAATCTCAACTCTGCCATCTTCCACCAGTATCACCTGTTCATCTGTGATTGCTTTTAATTCAAGTTCGGAACTATATTTCTCAACTGCTTTCTCCGCCGCTTCTCCCATCTCCTCATTCCCGATATGAGGCACGATATAGAAATCCACCAAGTTCAAACCGGCATAATCGGTCAGATCCGGAGCTTTCTCCAGACTGTCCATCTCTGCGCAGTACCCGATATCCGGGCAGCTTATAATCGATCCGGCCGACTCTCCTATGTACAATTTCCCGTTTTCCACTTCCCGGATCAGTATCTGATCCGCGCCGGAACGCCTTAACTCCTGCAGCAGGAAAAATGTATTTCCGCCGCCGACAAAGATGACGTCATTCCTCTTCAGGCTGTCCACTATTTCTTCTTGGGAAGCGGTGGAAACCTCTAGCACATCGACCGTCATCCCCAGGCTTTCCAGAGTACTCGTTTCCTCCTCAACCATTCCTTCAACTTCTTCTGCAATACCTGCCGTAGGGATGTAAGTCACAGTTTTCCCTTCCAGTTCCGGTGCGATCGTCCGCACCAGATCCGTAACCTGATAAAGCATAGATACAAGTATCAATTTCTTCATAATCCTGCACTCTCCTCATCGTAATTTAACCATTATCTGACACGTTTATAATCTCTTCCACTACCTCTTCCGGTGTTTTTTCCGATGTATCTATTTTCACACTCCCTACTTTTGAATATAGCGGAAGATAGGCAAGACCTCTTGGAATCACGTCTGATTTCCGGACTCCGTCCGCCACATCCTTTTCCAGTCTTTCCCGAAGCGTCTTCTCTGTGCAGATAAGAGATATCTTTATAATACTACAGTTCTCCGTATTCAACTGGGATATAATATTATCCACGATCGTCTGTTCATGCATCACCCAACAAAATATAATATTTTCATATGCAGGACAGCTGATAAAGTTATTCAGCAGAAAACATATATTCTCAATAACCATTTTCTTTGTTTCCGGTGTCACCTGAAACGGTTTCATATCCCAGCACCAGTCGCCGTCAAGAAACACACAGTTGTCCAGTTTTATTTTTAGAAGCTGTCCGGCGGTCGTTTTGCCTACGCCCATAGGCCCGCCGATCAGACAGAGTCTTTTTGTTTTATTTTTCATAGCCGAAACTGACTTTCTCATATGCCTTTCTTCTTTCCATGCCTGTCACAAATCTTTCATCGTCAATATGGATCCCATAATATAGCCGCAGTTCCATTCGGAAAACATCTTCGGATCTCTGAAGTAAGGATGCTTAAATACAACGCCAAATTCTCCCAGATTATAAAATGGCATTTTATCCTCATCGATCTGTACTGTCTCAAGAATCTCCGGGAGTGTGTTTCCGAACACTTCCTCATCACTGTATATCTCCCGGTAAAATTCCGGCAGAGCCACAATTCTGCCGCACATCAGAAAATCAAAAGTCCGAATATAAATTTTTCCGCCCTTTACCTCTCCATCGTCCGGTATATCATGTACCTTTTCCTCTGCCCTCACACGCATCGGATTAACTCCCACAGAGGCAAAAAACATTTTCTGCTTTTCCGTAAAAGCATCCATAAATCTCACATTTACATTTCTGTCTTCTGAGAAGTCATTGTGCGCATACAGTTCCTCTGTTGCTTTCACATCAATATCCAGTGTCCAGGGATAAAAATTAAATATCATATTTTCCCTTTTCCTTTCTCAGCACTTCCTTTGGCGGTTCGATCTCATTTGCAATCGTATGTTCCGTAAGCTCGGAAAGCAGCTTTATCTTTTTATTAAGCAGCGGCCTCATACAGTTTGGAACATGCTCCTGATGCGCCCTGTGTATCGCTACGCACTCCTTGCAGTTGCCGTGATAACGGCAGGCTTTCTTGCAGGAACAGTGATCTTTATCCTTATACTCTTCCCTGAATTGAGCAGCGAATTCTTCCTGAAGTCTGAGCCCTTCTTTACGGTTTCCTTTGTGAAATTCTTCCATTGCGTCAAGTTCTTTCTGATTTCCCTCTATGATCATCTTCTGCACTCCTTCTTATCATTTAATTTCTATATAGTAATAGCACCCTCTGAGAAATGTCTGCTATACGGTTTCTCAGAAAAATAATCGATACCACTGATATCCGATATAGTAAAATGTTTCTCTTGCAAGAAACGGGATTTTTGTACTCAGACTGACGTATCTCGTAGAGGGTGTAGGTGAACTGTATGCTTTGATCCCTGCATCCTCCGCCAGAAGCATTGCTCGTTTCATGTGCAGAGGGTCGCTCACAATGATTGCGGTCTCATAATTATTTTCATCCATGATCACCCTCGAGTTTTCAAGATTCTCCTGCGTAATCGTCGATGTATTCTCTGTGAGAACTGTCTCTTCCGGGATTCCCTGCTCCAGAAGATATAACTTCGCCACCTCTGCCTCGGATACTTCCGAACCGTCGGGAGCTCCCCCTGTAACGATAATTCTGTCCACATATCCCTCGTTATACAGTGTAATGCCATGGTTAATGCGCTCTCTGTACACCGGAGAGGGCTCGTCATCATATACAGCTGCGCCAAGGATGACAGCCACATCCGCCCTGCACTTCTGATCCACTGTACTAAAAGACCAGATGTCATAAATATTTTTGCCAATATAAATAACGATCAGCGCCGCGAGCACGAGCAGAATCTTATGTATCGATTTCCTTTTACTCTTCATCTCTGCATACCGCCCGCTCATTCATCCGGCTGCTGCCCGTCATGTGCTTTCCACCGACACGCTGTCAGCTTCATATGGGAGAACACAGCCTTAAATGAGGATTCCTCCGGTGAACAGGCATAGATGCCGAACTGTATTTTCCCGTCACCTCTGTGCATATGGCAGATGCGCATCTGCTGAAAATGTCTCCCGTCCTCAGAGCACTCGATGCAGTAATCATCCTCCCTGCGGCTAAAGCGATACCACATGGACTTTACATCGGCGCCTATGACCGTTGTCGCCCAGTCCGAATATCCGTTATTCGTCACCACACTTCCGAGATGCTGATACTCTTCGTTTTCATATTCAATAGATCCTTTCAGCCAGTTCTCGCTGTCCAGGTACATGACAATGCCGCATTGGTCAAACCGGTGATGGCTCTCTGCAAAATCAGTCTTTACTACGAAGCTGAAATATTTTTCCTCTGTCTCCATCTGAAAGACTGGCGCATTGTCATTGCGGAAATGATAATATGTCCTCTGCCATAGATCTGTATGAGGTTTTGTAACGATTTCCACTGTTTCGTCTGTTATCGTGCAGCTTTCCGGTTCTCTTGTCCATTTAAACTTACTGAAATCCATATGCTCCTCCTTGACTTCTTCTGTATTCTTTGAAATTTATACATCTCTTTCAATAAAATGAACCTCCGATTTGTTCCAATATCTTTGATAAATCCTGTTTTCATTACCGTCAAGATTGAGCTGATACATCCGGAATATGACCTGAATGTTTTTAGGCTGCCACTGTTCTTGATACGAATATCTGTATTTCATCCCGAGTCGCTTCATTACACTGCCGCTCCTCGGATTATTTACATCATGAGTCGCTGTAATATAAGGAATTCCGTCTATCCTCAACTGTTCGATAACTGCCTTCCCTGCTTCCGTGATGATTGCCCGATACCAGAACTCCTTTCTCAGTCCATACCCGAAATCATAGCTGTCATCCATACTGACATTGACATACCCCACAGGATAATCATTTTCTTTCAGACAGACAGCATAATTATATGCCCTTTCTTCCCGGTATCTGCTCACGAGCCGTTCTTCATAAAATACTCTGGCATCTTCCATATTCCTCAACGGAAACCATGGGAGAAACCTGTTCACTTCCTCATCGCTGTGAATGCAATACAGTGCTTCCAGATCGTCCTCAGTAAACTTTCTTAATATCAGCCTGTCCGTCTCAAGACGCGGTGTATTCATATTACATTTCCTCTTTTTCTCTACGATACAGACAATTGGCATTGGCCTGTAGCTTGTCACCGTATATTAAATGAAAATATCTCAGTGCTTTTACAATCCCGCCGTTATCCACATCACTTGTCACATAGTCAGCACATTTCCTGACGCACTCCACGGCATTTCCCATGGCAACTCCGATTTCTGCGGTCTTAAGCATATCAATATCATTTTCTGCATCTCCAAATGCCATTATCTCATTTGAAGCGATCCCATATAAATCGCAGAAATATTTTATCCCTTCTACTTTTCCGCCCTGCTCAGAAATGATATCAACTCCGTTATCACACCATCTGGCAAACCTGCATCCGGAAGGAATAAATTTCTCAGCTTCCGCCTCTTCCTGCCGTGTCAGAAAAGCGGTCGCCTGATAGATCTGACCGCCTTTATATGTACTGATCTCCGGTACGGGAGTCGATATGCTTTGCTGCGCCTTACGCACCGTATCATTCACATAATTGATATAAATTCTGTCTGCTTCTACCAGAGCCAGCGGATATCGTCTCTCGCAAAAAGCAGAGAGCAGCTTATCCGTTATGCTCTCATTAAAAGGCGCTCCGTATATCACATTTCCCCGATTGTCCAGACACAATTGCCCATTTAAAGTAATATATCCGTCGAATCTTATATCGTGAACCGGAAGCTGATCCAGTTCCGCAGAATGTCTTCCTGTGGCCATAAAAATCCTAATCCCCTGATCCTGCAAGGTTCTGAGAGCCTGCACCGCATCCTGAGGGATACACTTTGTTGTATGAGAGAGCAAAGTTCCGTCTACATCAAAAAATATCGCTTTTATCATAAATGTTCTATCCCCTTTTTCACATTGATACACTTTTCCGTGAGAAACTTTTCCATTCGTTCATCCTGCTTTTTCCACAGTCCGATTTCAGGCAGAATGATCATGCCCGGCTGCCACCTGCTCCCTGTCAGCATTATGACAACTTTTTTATTTCCTATCATTTTCCAGAACTTCTCATAATGATACTCTGCCTGACTGATACATTTGTTGCTTTCTTCTTTATGGTTTTCACATGACTTTTAACTTTCATAATCTTCCCAAG